>NZ_JBFEGI010000014.1:0-104447 GCF_047228905.1 Sporosarcina sp. 179-K 3D1 HS | reverse complement strand
TGGCCAAGTATATTTGCGTCATAAGGAAGAGCTTGAAAACATTGCAAGGGAATTTACACAAGATTAAGGACTTGACTTAGACAAATCGGTTATAAGCGGTTGTTTTGAAATATGAGCGGTTTTCCGCAGTTATAGGCGCTCGTGACGAATTATGAGCACCAACCTAAAGTTTATGAGCGGTTCTTCAAAAATATAAGCGCCAATCCATTTTTATGAGCGCATTGTCCCCAATAAGAAAAGGACTGCCTATACAGGACAGCCCCTTCTCTTTAATTACTTGATGAAGATGAAGTATAAAATGAAGATGACAAACAATCCATACATGATCGGATGGACTTCTTTCTTTCTGCCACTTAAGAGCATTGTCAGCGGATAAAAGATGAAGCCAATTGCGATTCCAGTTGCGATACTGTATGTCAACGGCATAGTAATAATAGTCAAAAATGCCGGAACCGCAATTTCGAAACTTTTCCATTCTATATTCCCTAGTGTCGAAACCATCAGCACACCTACGATGATCAAGGCCGGTGCCGTCACATGTGAGGTGATGACCATGAGAACAGGCGAGAAAAAGAGAGCTAGAAGGAATAACCCACCTGTTACAATGGAAGCAAAACCTGTTTTTGCGCCAGCGGCAACACCCGCAGAAGATTCAATATACGATGTTGTTGTCGATGTTCCGAAAGTCGCTCCCGTCACCGTTGCAAGGGAATCTGCCAAAAGAGCTTTTCCGGCTCGGGGCAACTTATCGTCTTTCATTAGACCAGCTTGGTTGGCGACAGCTACGAGAGTACCTGCCGTATCAAAAAAGTCGACAAATAAAAACGTAATGACGATAACCAAAAATTGCGCGGTCAACAGTGAGCCCGGGTCATTAAAGATCGTTTGGAAGGCCGCCCCGAAAGTAGGTGCCACGCTTGGCACTTTGTCCACAATCTTTTCAGGGACATCGATAAGATTCACAAGCATCCCTACGATTGTAGTGGCAATCATTCCGTAAAAAATGGCTCCCTTAATTTTCCGCACCATCATGATGACGGTAATCACTAGTCCGAAAATCGCTAGCAGCGTTGGACCGTTTGACAAGTCTCCTAACGTCACAAGTGTGTTTGGCTCGGCTACGATGATGCCTGCATTTTGGAATCCAAGGAATGTAATGAACAAACCGATCCCCGCTCCAACGGCAAATTTCAATTGGGCAGGAATTGCATTGATGATTAATTCACGTAAACCGGAAAGTGACAGAATAATAAAGATAATCCCAGAGAATAAAACGCCTGTTAATGCAGTTTGCCAAGGAATGCCGTATTGCAAAACTACAGTAAAAGCAAAAAACGCATTCAAACCCATGCCCGGCGCCAGTCCGATCGGATATTTCGCGATGATCCCCATAAACAAGCTTCCGACCGCCGCAGCCAAAGCGGTTGCGACGAAAACTGCACCCTTGTCCATACGCATGGAATCCGGCAGGTCTGGGATGACATCCAATGATAACATCAGCGGGTTGACCACCAGTATGTAAGCCATTGCTAAGAACGTTGTCAGTCCACCAATAATTTCGCGACGATACGTCGTGCCCAGCTTGTCAAATTCAAAATACTTTTTCACTATTAATCTTCCTTTGAATTGTATTAGTTGATTGCTCAACGATTTGCCGTGTTCCTGTATGAACATGAAAAGAAGCATACGACACACTTGTCGTATGCTTCTCCCATTACCATTTTAAATAGAAGGTAAACCTCCTATTGGAAAATGAACGACTGACTTTTCTTATTCCCACTCGATTGTTGCAGGTGGCTTCGATGTAATATCATATAGAACCCGGTTGATATGCGGGACTTCGCGTGTAATCCGGGAACTGATTTTCTCCAATACATCCCACGAAATTTTCGCCCAATCAGATGTCATGCCGTCCACGGAATGAACTGCACGGATGCCGATCGCATAATCATATGTTCTTTTTTCATCTCGGACCCCAACACTTCTTATGTCAGGCAAGACGGTGAAGTATTGCCAAATGGAACGGTCCAGTCCCGCTTTTTTGATTTCATCTCGAAGGATCCAGTCGGATTCGCGGACGATTTCCAATTTTTCTTTGGTGATTTCGCCAAGTACTCGAATGCCGAGACCTGGCCCAGGGAATGGTTGGCGGTGAACAATCTCATCTGGAAGACCAAGCGCCGCACCCAATTTCCGGACTTCATCCTTGAAGAGGGCTGTCAATGGTTCGATCAACTCAAACTCCATGTCTTCGGGCAAACCGCCGACATTATGATGCGATTTGATCGTTTGCGTCGTTGCCGTCCCGCTTTCGATAATATCCGCATAGATGGTCCCTTGTGCAAGGAAGTCGATACCGTCCAGCTTAGCCGCTTCGTCATCAAAGACGTAGATAAATTCATTTCCGATCGTTTTCCGTTTTGTTTCCGGGTCGGAGATGCCTTTCAACTTGTTGAGGAAACGCTCACTGGCATCAATTTTGATAAAGTTCATATGGAATTGGTTGCTGAATGTATCGACAACACTTTCCGCTTCACCTTTACGAAGAAGACCATGATCCACGAACATGCAAGTCAATTGATCTCCGATCGCCCGGTGGATCAAAGCTGCGACTACCGAGGAGTCCACACCGCCGCTTAGGGCGCAAAGCACTTTTTTATCGCCGACCGTCGCACGGATTTTCTCCACTTCGATTTCGATGAAGCTCTCCATCGTCCAGTCGCCTTTCGCTTCGCAAATTGCAAAAACAAAATGGCGCAGAAGCTCTTTTCCATGTTCGGACTGGCTGACTTCCGGATGATATTGCACACCGTACACCTTGTTCGTATCGTTACCAATCGCTAAGATCTCTTCGTCAACACCGCTTGCAGTCGCCGTGAATTCTGCCGGCACAGCTCTCAATCTATCTTGGTTGTTTAGCCAAACTTCTTGCTGTACAGCTTGTCCGCTGAATAGCTTGGAGTTCGCATCGACTGTCATAGATTCTTTCCGATCTTCCGCTTTGTCGTTCGGAACGGATTCTCCACCAAAATGCTTCGCGATCAAGTGCATTCCGTAGTTAATTCCAAGAACAGGAATGCCCGCCGAGAAAATCTCCGGATCGATTGTTAAGGCTTCTGCATCTTCCACCGACGTAGGTCCACCGGATAAAATGATTCCAACGGCGTTCATTTTCTCGATGTCCTCCGCCGTCACCGTATGTGCATGAAGTTCACTGTATACACCGAATTCCCGAATCGTCCGGGTGATCAATTGGTTATAGGAACTTCCCAAATCAAGTATTACGATTTTTTCCTGTTCTACTAATAAAGGAGCTGTTGACATTCGACCGACCTCTTCCTTTTTATTTCCGATATTACCCATAGAGTACCCGATTATCAAAAAAAGACACGTTAGAAAGTCTTTCTTTCCACGCGTCTCATTATCTACAAAAAGGCGAAAAGAGCCCCTGACTGAGCTAATTCCGCCTTCATAGTCAAGTCATTTCCGGTGACTTGGTAGAAACATTCGAACCAATTATCGAACATATATGAGGGCATATCGGGTTTTTATTCTTTTTTCATCTTACTTCTAATAAATTCAAAAATCAACCCACTGTCTTTTTGATTAAATCTTCCCATATTTCCTGCAAATGCAACCAATCGTGCTCCTTGGTATCCCCACCATAAAAGCCTTTTTCAAACGCATTGGTCAAGGTCATCATGGAAGTTCCACCGAAATGGAGATCTACTTCCGTTGCATAGTCGGACAATGTCATTCCAGGGTGCCTCTTCAGGCCAACCCGATCCAGCTGTTTCAACAAGCTTCCGTACTGCTTGAGGAACCCATCCCAATTGCCCGCTTCGGACTTTTGCCAACGCGTCAACAAGACAGGCAACCATCTGGCACGCTGCACATAAATCATCGCACCAACTAGCAGGATTGCGAAGCCGATAAACACGGTCTTCACCGTATTTCCTTGAAACCATTCATCCAGTGCTGCAATGAATCCCCCAAAGCCCCCCTCTTTTTTCAATGTAGGCTTCTTTTCATTTTTGTCTTCCTGGGGACGTTGCTGTTCCTTCTTTTCGGGAGTATCTGCATTTCCGACGTCCAATTCAAGATCGTAGTCGATATCCGCTGTGCTCGTAAAGCCGATTGTCGGTTCGAATGGCATCCAACCGACCCCCGGCATATAGGCTTCCACCCAGGAGTGCGCTTCATTGTTCGTAATGCGATACACTTTCTCTCCATCAGTGTTCCTTGCTTCCTCACCAGGGGCAAATCCTTTCACCCAACGGGCGGGAATGCCAATTGAGCGCAACATGACAACCATGGAGGTAGAGAAATTATCACAATAACCTCGCTTTGTTTCGAATAAAAATTGATCCACATAATCTTGGCCAGTTTTTGGAATGGCGATATCCTGCTGGGCATAGACGAAGCCGTTTCTTGCAAAATATCTCTCGATTGCCTTTGCCTTTTCATAAACACTTTCCGATTCCCCCGTTACCTCCAACGCTAGTTCGCCCACCCTGGATGGCAACTGATCGGGCAATTGTAAATAAGGGTTCAGATTTTCCGTCGCATGAGAGAATCCATCCATGGAAGTTGCGCGAAGGGTTTTCAAACTAAATTGGGGCTCATCAAATTCCAGTTCGTAGGACGGGAGTTGGACCGCAGAGAACGAGCCATTATTTGCCCGACCGATCACCGTTGCATATTTTCCTGTGGCATTTGACTTGATCAGCTGTATACCTCTGTCTGCATTCACTTTCTGTAAACCGTACGGATATAAAAGAAATGGAAACGGTTCGGAAAAAGTAAGTCCCGCCTGTTGCAGAGGTTCGTCTGTGGAGCTACCGGAGCTCAACTCCTCCCCTACACCATAGACTGTCTGTTCATTGGATGGAGAGACTTGTTCCCAACCTTTAGAAGTGTACGTATTTTTAGTTTCAATCTTCCAATATTGTCGCTTCGCTACTTTCGCTTCGAAAATTAACGTGTCATCTTGGACGAATGAACCGCCCAGGCGGGAATCATCCTGATCGTAACCACTCTTCATAACTCCAGCCAGATTGCCTGACTCCTCAACGCCTTGCACGACAGAACGGACATACGGGACGGGATCTGGCCACACCGGCTCACCCTTGGGCAAATAATGCGCCAATGCGCCACTCACAGCAACGACCAACAACAATGGAAGCGAGATCAATAGATACGTGCGAAACTGCAGGGGCTTCCGATGCTTTTGGGCAATCCTTGAAATGGTCAACAGACCGAGCAATAAACATCCCGATACCATGATTCGGAATATCGAATGCTCAGCTGAATACGGACTAAATGTATCGATGAATGAAATAAAGACGACTGTCATGATATAGAACAGCAAAATGCTCTTCTTTACCTCTATCCAATAGCGTATTAAATACGCTGTCATCCATAAGAGAGCAAAGAACAAGACCGTTCGGAACGGGCTCGAGATCCCTTCCCATTGCCCATTAAGAAGGATTGCCAAATTCGCCATACCATCTTCCAATAAAAGGGCAAGCGCTCGCTTTGAGAAAAAGAGTTCATGAAAGAAAATATAATGAACAGCCCACAAAATATAGAACATTTTTAAAGGAATTGACAACCACCATTTAATTTCAAAAAAGGCCAATAAGAAAAACAAGGCGACAAATAGTAGAAAAAGGGGTAAACTCCCGGATTGTGTCAACTCCATCACCGGAAGTAGCCATTCCCAAAGCAGGACAAAAGCAAGTATATAGAGCAAGATCAGCATCCATTTGTCAATCTGTCTTTCATTTCTCATCGGGCCACCTCATTGAATATCTCAGAAAACGGTTTTCGGTATAACGGATACACTTTGATCCCTTTCGATCTGGCTAATTGGAAGGTGCCGCTCTCATTGCCATACGCCCCTGATTCCCAACTCACGATAGCAAAGCAAACGATTGAGCGCGACTGTTGAAATTTAGGAAGCACCGATTGAAATAAAACCTCATCCGGATTACCTGTGATGAAGACAGCACTTTCACTATGCGGAACCAGCGTCATGTCTACGAGCGGATGTACTGCATCAGATGGTTTAATTTTGGCCAATTGGACGAATGCTTGATGGAATTGTTCCTCGGAATGAATCGAATGGAACACGTGAGGAGTTTCCCCGAGAATGACGAATGTCAAGGCTGTTTGCTTTCTTGACATTTCCTGTAACAGGGATGCCGCAAGCTCGACCTGATCTTCAAATGTATCGGATTGCCTGCCGTCCAATACAAGGAAAAGCTGCTGCCCCTTACCTTCGTCGAACTCTTTCGTCATCAAGTTTTGTGTCTTAGCAAATGACTTCCAGTGAATCCATGCCATGCGATCCCCTGCCTGGTACTCGCGGACTCCCGTTACCATCGCCAAATCTCTCGGGATATTTCTTACAGCGTCTGTAGAACCTGTTTCCGAAGAATTGTCATGCGGTTGATATGGAAACTCTGTAACCTTCGGATAGACAAGAATTGTTTCCGGCAAGTCGAGCATTGCCGTTTTTTTGATCCAGCCGAAGAAATCCGACAGTTCGATTTCAATTCCTTGCAGCCTATGCTCTCCTCTTGGCATTCGGTCAATCGTATATGTCCACTCGACCTCTTTCGATATTCCAACCAAAAAAATCTGTTTCATCTGGCTGCCCGCCCAGGCATGGACACCTAAACCTTCTCCGATTTCGGTGGCGATCATATATAGCAACGGAAAACGATGTTTTCGTTTCAGCCGGACGACCACAGTCAAACTACCCCCACGGTGCACGCGGGAAGTTACAATCTTTCGCTCCGCCTTTATGGCTGAAATCGGATAAAAAAAGAGTAGGATGGAATAACTAACAAATGGCAATAGAATATAAAAGATAGTCCAGCTAACCATACCGCCTTGGAACATAGCAAATACGAAAGCAACTGCAAGGAGGAATAAAACGAAGAGTAACCGTCCAACTAGGGCGATCCTTTGACGGGTCTTCATCTTGCAAACCTTGATCGATCGACTGGTACTCGAACCTCGCTCAAAATCCGATTGATAATAGCCATCGTGGATACCCCTTGGAACCGCGCTTCCGGCTTTAGAATGATTCGATGGCCAAATACATAGGGCGCCAAATACTGAACATCATCCGGCGTGACATATGTTCTTCCTCTCCCTAGCGCGTACGCTTGGCAACCTTTCATGAGAGCAAGCGATCCCCGTGGACTCACTCCCAGGAAAACATCAGAATCCTCTCGTGTCGCCGACGCACAATCGACGATATAAGACTTGACGGTATCATCGACTGTCACAGCCTTCGCCGCTTGTTGCAGTCTGCGCAATTCGTCTAGGGTAATGACGGCATCCAAATTCTCGACAGCCACTTCCTCCACCGCACGCCGGAGGACTTCCACCTCTTCCACTCTGGATGGGTACCCCATTTTTATTTTGAATAAAAAGCGGTCCAGTTGTGCTTCGGGTAGCGGATAGGTCCCCTCATACTCAATCGGATTCTGCGTGGCCATGACGAAGAAAGGTTGTGGAATTTGGATCGTTTCCCCATCTACAGTCAAAGAGGATTCTTCCATGCTTTCGAGAAGAGCGGATTGCGTTTTGGGCGAGGTACGGTTGATTTCATCAGCCAAAATGATGTTGCCAAGAATCGGACCGGGTCGGAATTCGAACTGCATTTCTCTCGGATTGTAGATCGAAACACCAAGGACATCGGACGGCAGCAAGTCCGGTGTAAACTGGATCCTCTTAAAATCCGCACCAATCGATTTTGCGATCGCTTTCACCAACATCGTCTTCCCCACGCCCGGCACATCTTCCAACAGGACGTGTCCACCCGCCAGGAGTGCAGTCAAACCAAGTTCAGCGATTTCGCGCTTGCCGATCATAACCTTTTCTATATTATGTAATACCTTTTCTATCATCTCTCCACTTGTCATTCACGTTTCCCCCATTGCTTAAGCGATCTGTTGGCCCCTGCCCCATTCTACTTCGGTGAAAAGCTTGCGGTAAAACACTATTTAAATGAAGCTAAATACTTACATCCATCATACAGGAAGAACGTATCTTCTACAATGAATGAAGATAGCTGCAAAAAGGACAGGGCTTCCCGATATGGGATGCCCTGTCCAGTCATTTCCAGAAGTCATCAAAGATATTAATCGGCATATGCCGTTTATGTTGGGAACGAAGATAATGGTTTTCGATCGCTTGGCGTGGCCCATCCGGAATCTGCTTCCCTTCCAGATAATCGTCGATATTGTCATAGGTGACGCCCAAAGCGACTTCGTCCGGGATGGCCGGCTTTTCATCTTCCAAATCCGCGGTCGGCACTTTGTTATACAAATGCTCCGGGCAATTCAATTCCCGTAGCATTTGTTTCCCTTGCCGCTTGTTCAAACGGAAAATCGGCATGAGGTCCGCCCCGCCGTCTCCGAACTTCGTATAGAAACCGGTGATCGCCTCGGCTGCGTGATCGCTGCCCAGCACGACGGCATTATGCATGGCCGCAATCGCATATTGGACTTTCATCCGTTCGCGCGCCTTTTCATTGCCTTTTGCATAATCGGACAACGTAACCCCTGCCTCTTTTAAGGCACGTTCGCTCGCATCAACCGCTTCTTTGATATTGACTGTGTATATTATTGAAGGATCGATAAAGTCCAACGCATCCTGACAATCGTCTTCGTCAAATTGAGTGCCGTACGGAAGACGGACTGCGATGAATTTGTAATTATCATTCCCATCCTCACGATTCAATTCATCGACTGCCATTTGAGCCAGCTTCCCGACGAGCGTGGAATCCTGCCCTCCCGAGATTCCGAGAACATATCCATGCAGGAATGGATTTTTTCGCATATACGCTTTCATGAAATCGATCGATTTGCGGATTTCCTCTTCCGGGTCAATCACGGGCTTCATTTTCAATTCGGCAATGATTTTCTCCTGCAACGTTGTCAATGTTCTTTCCACCTCATTTATTTTCAATATAGTGCTCCACCATCTCCTGGACCTCTTGAATGTTGCGCATTTTATTGTCCCAACATTTTTGGCTCAAGTCTACCGGGTATTCTTCCGGATTTAATGATCGTTTGTACTCATCCCAAAGCAGCCCTAGGTTTCCGTGGGCATATTCCCGCATTTCAGAAAGCGGCGGATTTTCATAGATGATGTTCCCTTGGTCCACGACTTTGACATGCAGATTCTTTGCCTCGAAATTCGTCACAAATTTTGAAATGAACGTATGGACAGGGTGGAACATTTTGATGCGTTTTTCGGAAGCCGGGTCTTCATCATACATCGTGATGTAATCCCCTTCTGCCATACCGTTTTCCCGGTCGATGATCCGGTAGAGTTTCTTCCGTCCAGGGGTTGTCACTTTTTCGGTTGTCGATGAAATTTTGATCGTGTCCTCCATTTCACCCGCTTCGTTTTCAATGGAGACAATTTTATAGACAGCCCCTAGTGCAGGCTGGTCGTAGGCCGTGATCAATTTTGTACCGATTCCCCAAACATCAACACGGGCTCCCTGCGCTTTCAAGTTCAGAATGGTGTACTCGTCCAAGTCATTGGATACGATAATTTTGGCATCCGGGAATCCTGCTTCATCCAGCATTTTGCGGGCCTCTTTTGAGAGGAACGCAATATCGCCGCTATCTAGCCGGATGCCTTGGAAGTTGATTTGATCCCCGAGTTCCTTCGCCACTTGGATGGCAGTCGGCACACCGATTTTCAGCGTATTGTAGGTATCCACTAAGAACACACAATCTTTATGGCGCTTGGCGTAGGAATGAAATGCTTCATACTCGCTTTTATATGCTTGGACCATGGAATGGGCATGCGTCCCTGCCACCGGAATGTCAAACCGCTTCCCCGCCAGGACATTACTCGTCGCTTCGATGCCGCCAATATATGTAGCACGTGCGCCCCAAATCGCCGCGTCCATCTCATGCGCCCGGCGCGTCCCGAATTCCATGACCACTTCATCTTTCACCACTTGCTTGATACGGCTCGCTTTCGTCGCAATCAACGTCTGGTAGTTGACGATATTCAGTATAGCCGTTTCAATCAGCTGCGCCTGGATTAACGGAGCTTCCACCCGCATGATCGGTTCATTTGCAAAAACGAGCTCGCCCTCTACCATTGAATAGATATCACCCGTAAAACGGAGTTCTTTCAAATACGCCAAGAAATCTTCCTGATATCCAACCTCATTTCGAAGATAGGCAAGGTCACTCTCGGTGAAACGAAGTTCCCGCATATAATCAAGAACACGTTCCAAGCCTGCAAAAAGAGCATAGCCATTCCCGAATGGCAATTTCCTGAAAAACAGTTCAAACACGGCTTTCCGATTATGGATTCCGTCTGCCCAATAGGATTCCGCCATATTGATCTGATAAAGATCTGTATGTAATGTCCAGCTATCGTTTGTATAGTTCGAACTCATCGCAATCTCCTTCTTCCACTTCCAAATGTGTATTAGTATACACCAGTATACTACATGTACCCGGAATCTGGCCGGTTCTAACCTATAGGGGAGCCAATATCCATTGTTCCTGGGCGCGCCACAGGAGTTATGAGAGTTTGCGCGGGATTCTGAGCGCTCCATACAAAAAGTGCCGGGCAGCCGCCCGACACTTTTCATTTTCTTATCGTTTCATGATGACCCCTGTAAAATCGAAATTATCCGGATCCGGGCCGACCCTTTTGTTTTCATTCAGCGACCCGATATTTTCCATCTCTTCTGCAGTCAGTTCGAAATCAAAGACTTTTGTATTGTCGATGATCCGGCTTTGCGTCACTGATTTCGGAATCGTCACGACGCCGTTCTGCAAGTCCCAGCGCAGCATGACTTGCGCTGTTGTTTTGCCGTATTTTTCAGCAATTTCAACCAACACCGGATTCTCCAGTAATTGTCCCCGCATGAGAGGAGACCAGGCCTCCAACTGAATGCCGTTTTCTTTGCAGAATGCCAGGAGTTCGACTTGTGTCAAGCATGGATGATATTCGACCTGGTTGACCATCGGATTAATTTCAGCCTCGGCCATCAGGTCCTCCAGATGGTGTATATTGAAGTTGCAGACGCCGATAGCCCGAGCACGTCCGTCTTTGTATAATTTCTCGAGCGCCTTCCAAGTGTCTTTGTACTTTCCAGGTTCCGGCCAATGAATCAAATACAGATCCACGTACTCAAGATCCAATCGTTTCAAGCTGTCATCGAATGCTTCTAATGTAGCCTCATAGCCCTGATCCGAATTCCATACTTTGGTTGTAACGAAGATTTCTTCACGGGGAACACCCGATTCTTTGATTCCTCGTCCGACACCTTCTTCATTACGGTAAATTGCGGCCGTATCAATGCTACGGTACCCTGCTTCCAATGCCCATTTCACCGCATCGACCACTTCTTGCCCTTCCTTGGATTGATAAACCCCCAAGCCCATCCACGGCATTTTCACACCGTTAGCCAAGGTAGCGCAATCCTGCAAATGTTTCGCCACCATTCCTACCCCTCCTACACTATGTAATACGACCATATTATCATAAGGTACCGGTACACCACAGAGGGATGCTTCCAGCGAAAATACCCTTGCAATAAAAACATCCTCGTGATAGAGTTGGATAAATCAATCTTATCAAACAACTTCATATCTGTATTCTTATCCAGAGAGACGGAGGGATTGGCCCTACGATGTCTCGGCAACCAGCCTATTGAGGTATGGTGCTAATTCCAATAGGCGAACTGCCTTGAAGATAAGGAGATTGACTTCATAAATTCTGAGGGTCCTCTTCTTCGAAAAGGGCGCTCTTTTTTATTCCATTAAGAAAAGGATGAATATGATGACGAAGAGAAGCTTGGCAACAACGTTAGTGCAACTGGGGAACCATAGCGACGTGAAAACAGGGGCGATCAACCCGCCGATTTATTTATCCACCGCCTATAAGCATGATGGCATCGGAAAAACGACCGGATACGATTACACGCGGACGAAAAACCCTACCCGAACGATACTGGAAGAAGGTATTGCCAAACTGGAAAGCGGGGATGCGGGATTCGCCTGTAGTTCCGGGATGGCCGCTATCCAATTGGTCCTTTCTCTCTTCCGCTCGGGCGATGAAATCATCTGTCCCGAAGACATTTACGGGGGGACCTATCGCCTTTTAGACTACTATTCTGATGTGTATTCAATTCATACAACATATACTGACTTTTCCAAGATTGAAGAAGTGGAAAAATGTATTACCGAAAACACTCGTGCATTGTTTATCGAAACACCGACAAACCCACTTATGCAGGAAATCGATCTTGAGACGTATGCACAACTCGCGAAGCAACACGGTCTTCTATTAATTGTAGATAATACTTTCTTGACGCCCTATTTCCAGCGTCCTATCGAATATGGAGCAGATATCGTCCTACATAGCGCCACGAAATATATTGGAGGGCATAATGATGTTCTAGCCGGCCTGGTTGTGGCGAAAGGCGAAGAGTTGTGCGAGCAATTAGGGAAAAATCATAACGCAATCGGGGCGGTACTCTCCCCTTCCGATTCATGGCTCGTCATACGCGGCCTGAAAACCCTCCATTTGCGAATGAAACAGCATGACGCAAATGCGAAGGCGATTGTGAAATATTTGGAGAGCGAACCGAAAGTGAGCGAAGTCCTCTACGCGGGGCAAGGTGGAATGCTATCGTTCCGCTTACAAGAGAGCGCATGGGTTGGCCCATTCTTAGAAAACATTCAGCTCATCACATTTGCGGAGAGTCTGGGTGGCGTGGAAAGCTTCATCACGTATCCCACAACGCAAACCCACGCGGACATCCCGGAAGAAGAGCGGATACGGCGCGGCGTCTGCGACCGGCTACTGCGTTTTTCGGTCGGTGTGGAAGAAGCGGAAGATTTGATTGACGACTTGAAGCAAGTATTCGCGAAATTGGAAAGCGAGGTACCCCAACCATGAGCAATCAACGATTGGAAACGAAATTCATCCATGCTTCAACGAGCGGTGACTTTGAACAGAAAACTGGGGCGGTAAATGTTCCGATTTATTTGTCGTCCACATTCCATCAGGAGAATTTTGATTCATTCGGCCCGTATGATTATAGCCGCTCGGGCAATCCGACGAGGGATGCGCTCGAAAAGACAATCGCCGAGTTGGAGGGCGGTGCAAGAGGGCTCGCATTCGCATCAGGGATGGCAGCCATTTCTTCCGCTTTCATGTTGTTGAAATCCGGGGACCATATCGTCGTGACAGAGGATGTGTATGGCGGAACGTTCCGTTTCATTACTCAAGTATTGACGAAGTTTGGCATTGAGCACACCTTTGTCGACCTGGCGGATTTGGAAGCGACCGCACAAGCGATTCAACCGAATACGAAAGTGATTTATATGGAGACGCCATCGAACCCACGCCTCGGCATTACGGATATCGCCGGAATCGTGGAGATCGCGAAAGCGAATGGCTGCCTAACCTTCTTGGACAATACGTTCATGACACCGCTCTACCAACGGCCAATCGAACTTGGTGTCGATATCGTACTGCATAGCGCAACGAAATTCCTGTCCGGCCATAGTGATATCATAGCCGGACTAGCCGTGACGAAAGATGAAGAACTCGGCAACCAGCTCGCCTTCATCCAAAACTCATTTGGTGCGATCTTGGGAGCACAAGACTCGTTCTCCCTAATCCAAGGCATCAAAACACTTGGCGCACGGTTGGCACAGTCGTCCGCTTCCGCGAAGAAAATCGCCGCCTATTTGAATGAACACCCGCTTGTCGAACACGTTTTTTATCCAGGATTGACCGGCCATCCGGGCCATGCCATCCATGCCTCCCAATCTTCTGACGCGGGTGCGGTCCTGTCGTTTCGATTGCCGAACCGAGAAACGGCCAAAGCCTTTGTTGACCAAGTCCAAATTCCGGTATTTGCTGTCAGTCTCGGCGGGGTGGAATCGATCCTATCCTATCCGGCACAGATGTCCCACGCAGCGATGCCAAAAGAGGAGCGGGAAAAACGGGGAATCACCGACGGCCTGCTGCGTTTTTCCGTAGGTTTGGAGCATGTCGATGATTTGATTGCAGATTTTGACCAAGCGCTCCAGGCTGCTGCCAAAGTGAAGCAAGAAGTGTCCATCTGAATACCAATAAGGGTTTGTCATGACGATTGTAATTACAGCCATGGGCCTCCCCATGGTTGTTTTCTTATTTGTTCGGAGTGTGTCCAATTGATTATGAGCGCGCAGCTGGGATTATGGGCGGGCCGCGCGAGATATCAGCGCTCCACACGAGTTATGAGCGGGCCGCGCGAGTTATCAGCGCTTCATGTGAGTTATGAGCGTCACGCGCGAGTTATGAGCTCCGCGCGGGAGTTATCAGCGATTCGCACGACTTATGGGCGCCACGCAGGAGATATCAGCCCTCCACACGAGTTATGAGCGCCCACGCGGAAGTTATCAGCGCTCCACACGAATTATGGGCGCCCCGCGCGAGTTATCAGCGCTTCACACGAGTTATGAGCGCCACGCGGAAGTTATAAGCGCTTCACACGAGTTATGAGCGCCGTGCGCGAGTTATCAGCGATTCGCACGACTTATGGGCGCCACGCGCGAGTTATCAGCGCTTCACACGAGTTATGAGCGCCGCGCGCGAGTTATCAGCGATTCGCACGAGTTATGAGCGCCACGCGCGAGTTATCAGCGCCGCGCGCGATTCATGAGCACTCCGCGCAATGTCCTGATCAAAATTTATAAAATGTGATTAGATATTTTCAACCATTTCTTATTACAAAGGTGTATAATTCCTTATATACATCATCCCAGTTACCACCAGAAGGAGTGTTTAATTTGAGTCAAACTAATCAACGTGCTTACAATTTTAATGCGGGTCCATCTGCGCTGCCGTTGGCGGTACTAGAAAAAGCGCAACAGGAGCTTGTCAATTTCCGCGGCACAGGTATGTCCGTTATGGAATTGAGCCACCGCAGTCCAGCGTTTGAAGAAGTACATAATGCCGCCATCAATCGCTTGAAAGCTCTATTCGCTATTCCGGATAATTACGAAGTCCTCTTTCTGCAAGGCGGAGCGAGTCTTCAATTTTCCATGATTCCGATGAACTTTTTGCCAGAAGGCCAACAAGCGGGCTACGTCATGACTGGTTCTTGGTCCGAAAAAGCCTACCAGGAAGCGGAATTGCTTGGCAAGCCGTACGAAATCGCGAGCACGAAAGACAATAAATATCGCAATATCCCAGCGTTGGATGAACTGCAATTCAACTCCACGGACGCCTATGTCCACGTCACTTCCAACAACACGATTTACGGAACACAATGGAGCGAATTCCCGGACACGGGCGATGTTCCGTTAATCGCCGATATGTCGAGCGATATTATGTCAAGACCTGTTGACGTCAGCAAATTCGGTATGATTTATGCGGGCGCGCAAAAAAATCTAGGACCATCTGGCGTAACAGTCGTCATTATCCATAAAGACCTTCTGGAAAAGGCGAAAAGCGAACTTCCAACTATGTTGAAATACAGCACACACTCCAAGAACAATTCACTTTATAACACGCCTCCGACATTCGGCATTTATATGCTCGGTGAAGTGTTGAACTGGATTGAAGAAAAGGGCGGGCTGGAAGCCGTCGCTAAGCACAATGAAGAAAAAGCAAAACTGATTTACGATGCAATCGATGACAGCAATGGCTTTTACAACGGACATGCCACTCCGGACAGCCGTTCCCTTATGAACATCACGTTCACATTGGCGAATGAAGAGCTAGAGAAAAAATTCTTGGCAGAAGCGAAAGAAGCTGGATTTGTCGGCTTAAACGGTCACCGTTCAATCGGCGGATGCCGTGCTTCCACATACAATGCAGTACCAATCGAAGCGTGCCAAGCGCTCCGTGACTTCATGCTTGATTTTCAACAAAAAAATAGTTAATCCGCTTTACCAGACCTCTAGTCATAACCCTATGACTAGAGGTCTTTTTTCATTTTCCATCGGCTCCTCACCTATAGGTTGACCAACCAAGAATCCACCAAATTTCAACATATAGTAAGGATGAAGCCGAAGGGAGGTTATAAAATGGGATCACATCATTGTTGCTGTTCGCATAGACGACATGAGGATCATGATTGCATGAGCAGGCGTTCATCATGCCACTCCGATTGTGGCGGGCACTCTCACCACCATTGTGGCTGTTGTCGGTGCAGTGGATGCCGCCACTTCAGTATCCGATTGGCTGGATTGCAAAACGGGTTTCATTTCAGGCTCCAACGTTTGTTGTGGAGTGAAGCGCAGTTCAAGCTGGAGGATGGCACCGAAGTAAAAGGGACGATCGTTTCGGTCGGGTCAAATTTTGTCGAAGTTCTCATGGATGACGCCAGTTCCCGGGAAAATGAGACAACCCTTGATTTGGATCACGAAGTAAATGAAGTGGAAACCGAAAAGAGGGAACATCCAATCGGACGGACTTGGATTTTTTCAATCGATAAAATTTCGCACATGGAGGTTTCCGGTGAGAAGCCGCACTATCCTGGTCATTAACGGTCCAATAAGAAAGAAGTCAGCTAACATGTAAAACAAGCTGACTTCTTTCATTTATTGTTACATATACATAAGACACACCCGACTCAATGGAATTTCCACTTCTTTCTCTCCCACGGATAGACAGATCGTCCCCCTGTTTACCTGCTTCAAAATCCCGTGGAATGTTGAATCTTCCGTCAAGACTTGAAGTGTCCGTGCTTCCAGCGTCAGTAAGAAGACTTCCAGTCGCATTCTAAAAAACAAATGGATCAATTCCGGCGTGGACGCTACCAGCTCCCCGAAACGAAAAGTCAGCGCCTTCTGACAATCCTTGGAGGCATCCTTCAGTCGGGGATCGGGAAAAGTTTCGGCAAATCGACCGGCAGGCAGAATTTTTTCAATTTGCGAGTATGGCACAATGAAAGCCCCCTCCTCCACTTGAAGTACCACAAAATCGAAACCCGCGAGTGTGACCTTTCCCCGAACTGGCTTCCCGGATCGAGTCATAACTTCAACTGATAGACCCATTAATCCATCAAACACTTTTTGATAGGTTTCATTAGCCGATCGACCATCCGACAGAGCCAAATCCAGCAATAAGTCATTGGCATCCTGGATTGCCTCGAGTAGTTCAGGAGGCAGGTTATCCGTTGGAGAGGGGAGTTGAGGGTTCGAGAGGGAGTCCGGACATTTCTTCCCATTATCTTCATTCTTCATTTTGCATACCTCCTTTCCAGGTGAAAACTCTCCCTATTGCTCCAACGGTGGCAGTTTCGCAATTAACTTATCGTGAACTCGCATAATGCCCCACATGCCTTGTTCGATATCCCAGCGAATATTCCCAGATCGGTACATATAGTCTCCCGGGAAATTCCCATAAGCCCCTGCGCCTCCAAGCAATTCCAAGTTCTTCACTGCTCCTGCAACATGAAATCCGACAAAGGATTCTGTTCGGGATTTAATGTCTATCGTATCAAACCGCCAACGATGTCCATGCAGATGGAAAGTATGCGCTCTTCTTCTTTCAGTCGGTGTCACTAAGCGGATGGTCACAGGATCTCCCGCATAAGACTCAAAAACAGGAGTTACTGGATCTCCAAAGACTTTTGAACTAAACAACTCATGCAGCCTCGGATGTTTCCGATACCGATTGATAAGCCGTTCGCTCCGATAATTAATTCCCCGGGAACCTTGATCGTACGTGTCCAGTAAATCTTCATCAATTTCCGGTGGTGGTACTAAAATTCCATCAACCGGATCGAAGATGACATGCCCTTGCCTATCGTACAACCTTAGTCCATCGTGCATGATGATGACAAACTCACGAATATCAGGTAAGAGTGGATTCCGCAACACGACGTTCGCTCCCGATTTCACAGGTTTCAATGTATACGGATCGACATACTTCGTTCCTCTCGGCTCCGCGATGAATGCGCCAAATGCCCCCTGTGATTTATGGTTGCGGATATCCGCCATATCCCATAGCCCGCACACGCCTACTTGGGAATCCACCACCCAACGATACGTCCGTTTCTCCCCCGGTCCCACCGTTTGGTCGCCATTGAATCCGACCGTTTCCCCTGCTGACGTTTTGACGTCGTATTGGATTAATTGAGGATGCAAGGATATGCGTAAAGAAGGTGGATAAAATGCTTGTTCTTTCACAATGGGATACGGGTAGATCCCATTGTGAAACGGAAACTTATCCATTTCCAGCTCGCTCGTCAACGTCACTTCTACGGTATCCCCTACATTGGCCCGGATAATCAATGGTTCCGGCTGTTTGGTTCCATTTAAAATGGCCTCCTGGTCTTCTCGCAAGGCGAATATGATGCTGTGCGGGTCATGATCGCCGAAATCGTTATAAATTATCGGAGTTTGGAAAGAGACGACGTCAAAATAGCGGACCGGCCCCTCCACGGGAAGGACAGTTGGATCTTCCGCTTGCGGTGGTTTTTCACCCGTATACTCCGGTAGCGGTTTGGACCGCTTTAACGGCTCTGGTCGGTCCGTTAAGGAAATCAAATCTGGCACTTTCTCATCATACGCCCTGATCAACCCCCATAGCCCGTTCCATAAATCTTCCTCCGTTTCAAACGCCCATAAATAGTCGCCCGCCCTTTCGATATACGTTTCCATCGTAAAGGATTCCGAGATTCCGATATGCTGCTGTTCTTTTAAAGAGGAGTTCAGACTGCCCCGCTCTTTATGCCACCTCAGTCCATGCACATTGAAGCTATGGGATTCCTCTTGCGAGCCTTGCAAGAGCCGGATGCGGATCGAATCCCCTTCATACGCCCTCAAAATTGGCGTGATGGGATCCCCATTTTGATAGGAGCTGAACGTATAAGCCGGATCGCAATCTTTCCCTAACCGGAATTGCAACGGTTCGTTCTTATAATTCACTCCGAATAAACCCGGATCGTCATCGGAACTTGGATATTTTGGTGGCTGCAGCGGCTTTCCGTTTTTATCAAACAACAAAGTGAAATCCTGTACAAATAATGCAAAATCCCGATAGTCCGGGATCAATGGATTCTTGGCGGTAATTTGTGTTCCATGCACCACGGACTCCCCTGTTCGTGAGTCGAGGAATTCCGTGAAGCGTGGATGAACTACGCCAGAGCCGAATACACCATGCTGTTCATGAGCGTTCGGAAATAGGTGATCATGGAAAAACCACGCTTTTAATTCGACCTCCGCATAATAGGAATACTGGATGGTTTCGCCCGGCAATACGGAGGAGTCATAGTTCCAGCCTACATTTGCCCCATCGTTCACTAACACATCGAATTTGACGAAATGGATATGAAAACCGGTTTCATATGTTCGGGTGACAAGTTGAAAGGCGTCCCCGTCCAAAATATGCGGCAGGCGATTCGTATAATTGATTTGAAAAGTCGTATGGGCAGGTGTGTGAATGACGAGCGGCTCCGGTTCTTTTCTTCCCGCACAAATATCCTCCAAATCTTCATCCAACACATATATTCTTCCCTTAGGATCATGCCATCCTTGCTTATTGTACGTAATGGGCAGCTCGATCAACGAGATATTAAATTCCCGAACCGGAGCACCTTCAGGACAAGGGTCCGTAAAGACCGCTCCCGGCCTCGGATTGTCGATGGCCGCATGCCGTTCCAACTCCGTCAACCCGCGTCCCCCTACGATGCCAAGCGGCGGACGGGGCGCTTTATAGCCCACCTTTCCGGGAATGAAATTCGGAAACCCTGGTCTTTCGGCTGTCGGCTCGGGCGGTGCTTCCCGGTCGGGCAATGGGTGCAACGGCTTGATCGGAACGCCATTCGGATAACGTTGACTTCCATCTTGCAGGGTATTAAAAACACGATTCAGCCCCCACATGCCTGCTGCAAAATGCGGGTACAAGTGACAATGAATAATCGAATCACCGAAAGAACCTTGTAAGCTACCTAATCCGTAAACCGGCTCCACGGTATAATGGGATTGAGGACTGATCGATTGGGCATCAATAATTTCAGATTCCAGATCATTCGGATCACTTAACCATTGGTGGACGTGGTAATGAAAAACATGCGTTTCCTTTACCCCCCCGTGAACTACCCGGACTTTCGCAGGATCCCCGACATAGCCACGTAAAATAGGAGTCGAAGGATCTCCATAGACCCATGAATCGTGGTGGACTTCTTCCCCTTCACAATTGGGACAGACGACCCCTTCGGCAATCAACTGCTGCCGTCGATTAATTGGCTCGAAACGATAATTGGCGCCGTGGAACGAACTTTCCTCTTGGTTCGTCAAATGATTGATCGGCCGATTTCCCGTCAAATCATCCACTTCCATTTCATCATGGAACACCCACGCATACTCACGGAAAGATGGCAGAATTGGATGGTGGATATCGGCATACACCCCGCTGTTCATCGGCTTCCCTGTCTCCGGATCTGTCCACCACGAGAACCGGCGTTGAACAAATAGTGCTCCGAATAATCCATTTCCATTCGAGCCGTTCTCGCTGCTGGAAGGGTGGCCCAGATCCGAGAAGAAATAAATGCCTTCCTTAACAACGTGGACCCGGTACAGATAGGACTCGCTAGGTGGAACTGTACTGTCTTCATTCAGCCCGACGTTGGCGCCGTCCGCGGTTCGGACATCGTACTCCGCTTGCTGGAAATGAAGCCCTACGTGAAACGGCAGTTTATTCTCCAGCAAGATTTCCACTGTGTCCCCTTCATTCGCCCGAATAATGAGGGGCTGTACGAGATCTACCGGCATGAACGGATTTTCCTTAACCAACTGCTTCACTTTCTCTTCATTTTCTTTCAAAACATACATCATTCCGTTTGGATTATGGTCGCCGAACGCGTTCAAAACCATCCGAATCGGAATAGCTACTACATGATAATGTCTGAGCATTTACAACTCCCTCTTTTCTAGCTGTCTTTCAGATGAGGGATTTTGGCACCAATCCCTGTTTCAATATAAAAGACTTCAATGGAATGAATATGCAGCATCCATTCCTTTTTCTCCAATGCAGGAACGGAAGTCGTCTCCACATCCAAAACCACCATGTCTTCAACAATTGACTTGATTTTCCCAATGAACATAAAAGGAAAGGCTTCGGTTAATATAAAAACTCTGCGCCCGATATTCTTTCGAAAATAATGGACGATCGCTTCTTCTTTTATATCATTGGATGATTTGGATCCCTGTTTCCGCGCCAATTGCGGCCCCTCCTCGCTTATGTTAGTGGGAATGTCGTATCACTCGGCACTTCAGTCGAAAACGAAACAATCTGTTCCAAAGGAATACTTAATGGAAAAGGACATCGATAAAACGGTGCATTCACCATTTTGATGATAACGGGTGATAAAGTCAGATGACCCCGATGCACCTCCGAAACCGTCCCAGCAAAAACAGGCCGGAATACTTGACCCAGTAAATTCAATTGTGTCGCTTTCGTGATGACGAGCAGCTCTTCCCCCTTTAACTTTTCTAACTTCCCATGCAGGTTTTCATCTTTTTGTTCCATTCACCATGCCCTCCATCGTTTTATTGTTCGACTAAATGCAGTTGTGACTTGTTTCCCAAACCGTTTCCACTGAGAAAATAACCCGATGGTTGTCATATATCGTATTTCGCCTATTGGGATGCGGTGTTCCTTACGGAAGCGCTTTAGAACGCATTCCGTTTTGGAAGCGCCTTTTAATTTACCGAAGAACGAGGATTCCGCCGTGTCGACTTCCACCCAGATACCCTTCCAAGTCGAAAGATTGGTATGGAGAGTTTCCTCGAAAAATTGCCGGATCAAGGAATCCTTTGCAGCTACGGTCGCCCCAAAACGCAACACTAGCTTTTGCTGAAGTTGATTGTCATAGATATGGTGTTGATGCGGGGTTGAATAGGTAGGGAAACCAAAGGGGATGGTGGCGGAGTCGATGGCTTCGTACGGAATCCAAATCCGCTTTTTCAAGTCCGTCAACATGACAAAATTACGTCCGACTGTGGCGACCTTCCCCTCGGTCGTGATTTGTGCTTGCAGCTTGCCAGCTGAAATAATGACAACTTGCTGATGCCGTTTCATTTTAAAAAATTGTTTTAATAGAAGAGTTTTTCGTCGGGATTCGTCCCGACTGATTACGTGAAATAGATTTTTCTGCTGGATATATTCTGTGAGAATTCGGGTTTCCTCTGCTGAAACCGCGCTCGTCGGCGATGAATACGGTGGAAAACTAGGTGTTTTCACTTCCGGTTGACGGTCTGCTGCCAACTCGCTGAACTCTTCAGACATGCCGCTGGGCCCCCTTCCTTCATTTAATGAACTGCTCCAAATGATCGGCGATTTCCTCGATATTCACTCGTCTCGTACCAACCGCCATGTCATGATGCGATCGAATACGGTCCTGCGGATCAACGATATACATGGAAGTGGAATGGGTGACAAACCCGTCTGCACTTTTGGCATAGGTGAAGTGAAAGTATTGTGCAAATTGCTTTGTCTCCTCTTCCGTACCTCTCAAAAACAACCAATTTGGGCTTGATATCCCCATGTTGTCCACGTATTGACGTATTCTATCTCCCGTATCATATTCAGGATCCAGCGTGACAGCTAGGATGATGTACTCATCGTCAGCAATTCCTTTTTCTTGCATCACCACCTGGAGTTCTTGTAATTCAAAAAAGGTCATCGGACAAACATCCGGGCAACTAGTAAAGAAAAAGGTCACCAGCTTCGGCTTGTCTTGATGCGACACCTCTTTGCCATTCACCTCAGTGAATGGCCATTCTGTCACAGTTCCCATTTGCGGGAGCTCAAGCGATCGGGGCCAAAACAAGTAGAATGCGACCACTCCTAGAGTAAGAACAACGATACTCCCTACGATTCTCAGCAACTTCATCCCTTCCTTCATTTTGTTAGCGAATAACGTATGAAATGGTGAACAAGTGTATGAAGCGCGGCACAAAAAATGATGAGTCTCACCAAATTGGAGTTGATGAGCGCTTCCGTTTCTATCGGGATGTTGCAAAGCGCCGGATTTTGAAGTACCGCCCCGAACATCATGCCCATGATCCCCCCAAGAATGCCGTTATACATGCCGTTCAAAGAAGCAGGAGCTTTCATGAACGAACCGAACTGCCAGCCGACCCAAACTCCCGCAAAGAGAGGCAAAAAATACGTAACGAGATGAACCGGGAGGAGTAAATTCAAATAAAGAGCGAGGATGAATGAAGAGATCGTGGACATCGCCATGCACATTGCCTTCGTGTATCGATCTTCGAAAAGGAAATGTTTCTTACGAAATACGCCGTAAATATAAACCATCTCACCGACATTCCACATAAGTAAAACCAAGATGAGCAGCAAATCCCCTCACGACCTTTTAATGGAACTCAATATCACAACCAAACTGATCGCGAATAAAATGTGGAGACTCCAAACGAATATGCCTGGCATCTCGATAACGGTACCGATCATCGGTGCCATTAATCCCACGATAGCCCCATTGGTCAAACCCGTCACAAATGTCTGGTAATCAAACAGAAGGCCGAATATGGCCCCTGTACCCATTCCGATCAGAGAAGAAAGCATCGTAATATACGTAAAATGGAAAGGAAATTGAAGAATGAGCAAAACACCTGACAACATTGCCATCATTCCGCCCATGACCATGCTCATGTTCATCCCCAATTGAAAACCGATCCGCTTTTTGATGTTCCGCACATAAAGATAAAAGCCGAAAACCAAACAACTATCCAGATAGATGAAAAGCCAGATGGGTATATCCAAGGATTCACCTCTACCTACGCTATGGCAGATAGTTTCCAAATGAAACTAGTCCTAAGGAATTCACTAACCCACCCGCTGGATTCAGATAAAAGAGGACAAACCGATTCAATTGTCCTCCCTCCGCGCAAGACTTGTTCATATATTATATTCAGGGGTATTACCGTATTGTTTACCCCTAGTCATCATCATTTTATGAGGAGGGATGTTATGAGAGTTGGCCCCATCAATCCGTTCGATGGATTTCCAATTTGGTATAAGGATGAAAATGGCTTACGCCTTCAATTGAATGTCGACCCGACGGATCCATTCTCCGGCATTACATCTGCTGATTTACCCGACCCTACACAACCTGTTTCGTTTCCCGACAACTATCCGGAAGAAGCTTTTTATCTACAAGCAGAAGCGGAAATGACAACAGGTACGGGTGAAAGGGCGAGGCTCGTGTTGGCGCTAGAGGCTGCATTTGTGAATGATGTGCCTAGAATCAATGAACAAATAGTGTTTGGAAGAGTTCGCGTGCGCGTCTCCGGTTTACAAGCAAATGCACAATACACCGTCACTCATCCATACGGCATTGAAACATTTATTGTGGAACCGGATCCTCGTAACCCCACTGTCGGAGAGATCAATTTCACGGAAGACATGGGAGGAATGAACGGAGGAGACTTTGACTTTGTGTTAAATAGCCGTGTCCAACCTTTTTTACAATGGGATCCGGCTGTAGCGCCAGCCGCTCCTGTAGGATACATCGGTGATCCGGCTGTGCTTCACCCCATTACCGGAAGTCAATTCATTGACCAGTTCGGGCAAGCACAAAACTATTTCCGTATTGAAGGTCCCGGCATCGGAATCGGCTCGCCAGATCGTTCCACCACGCCGGGGTTAGATCCCGATCACTGTATTGAGACGAGAAACTTTAGTGTCATAGGTAAAATCTCCACAATTTCCGGAGTCGATGTCCCAAGGGCTACGTACACCCAAACTGCTGATGATCTAGGTGTAATCGATGTTTTTGCTACATCCGACGACATTGATCAATCGATACAAGTGACGGGCACAGGAATTGACCCTACCGTATTACCAGGAAGCATTGGGCAGTATTTTGCCAGAGTCCAATTTTCCGGAAGCCGTCCACCTAGTTCAATTACTGTTACCAATTTGAGTGATGAGCCGGACAGCCATAAAGAAGTAGTCCCCAGTGACTTCATTACAGCTTCTGCCAACTATGATGTTGACTCGCAGACCCTTACGATTGAAGCTGTTTCCAGTGATGCAATCGGTTTGCCCATTCTATCCGCAGAAGACTTTGGACTTGGTGAGCTCGTCATTTCATCGACCGGAATTCTTTCTATGAACCTTCCATTCGCCCCCGCCACTGTGACAATTCGCTCTACCGCTGGTGGAAGTCGAACTATCCCGGTAACCGTAAATGGTACTCCATCTCCACCAGCGCCAATAGGAGCAAACGCCGGTGATGACGCGACTGTACTTTTCGGCGCAACGGTGACACTGAACGGTTCCGGATCGACCGGAACGATAATTTCATTTAATTGGACGCAACTGGCAGGTACGCCTGTCACATTACTAGACGAAAATACGTTAACCCCTTCCTTCACAGCGCCTAACACTACAGAAACTCTTGTCTTTCAATTAACCGTCACGGGGGAAGAAAGTACTTCTACCGATCAAGTAAGCATTCATGTGATCGAGTCCGCCCCAGCACCTACAGGTACGATAACAGTCACACGGGCAGAATTTCGGACACGGGATGCAGAATGGAGAATTAGCGGGATCTCGGATGTGTTGGGCAGTGGTGCTGTCATTTCAATCTTCATCGGTAATGAGGCAGCAGGTGTCCTTTTAGCTCAAGTGCCGGTCGATACACTTGGTGAATGGGAATATCGCGTCGAGGGATCTGACAGACAACCCGATGAAACAAGGGCAATCTCCATTCAATCCAGCTCGGGCGACACACTTTTATCTGCACCGATTACAATCCGCAGATGAATGCCCAATCAGAAACACAACTGGGAAAGGAGGAAATATAATGGAGCGGTGTCCAAAATGCAATGAAGATATATTCTGCCATTGCAGTACTGAAAAAAGAGGAAGGAGAGGCCCGCGTGGCTATCAAGGACCACAAGGGGAACGAGGATGTCCCGGCCCGAAAGGGGAACAAGGTCCACCCGGGCCAAAAGGAGACCGGGGAGAACGGGGACCTCGAGGATATCCGGGACTGGAAGGAGAGCCGGGCCAGAAAGGGGATCGGGGTGAAATAGGGGAACGAGGGGAAAGGGGGCCTCGCGGACCTCAAGGTGAGCAAGGACCCATGGGGCCACAAGGAGAACGCGGCGAACGGGGACCCCGGGGACATCAAGGTGAAGAAGGACCAGTCGGACCGCAAGGGGAACGAGGACCTGCCGGTACGTTTGATACGACATATGGATATGCCTATACAACAACAAGAAGCTCGGAATCAGGTACTGTCCATTTCCGGATTGCAGGACCGTTGCAAGACATCAAAGTCGTTCGCGATGGATTACAAGTCTTGAAGGACGGCATTTTCCAAATTAGCTATTCCGTTGTTCTGGAATCGAAAATTATAAGCTGCATCCCCTCAAAATTTCAGGTGCAAATTAATGATCACGTCCATATCCATTCATCCGTAACGGAATCTTTACATTCAACGACATTGACAACCACTCAGCTAGTATCCTTGCAAGAAGGAGATATCGTCAAACTGATCGCAGAATTACAGGAACATTGCAGCTATAAAATGGCCAGTTTACAACTAATGCGAATTGGATAGCGGATAGCGGACAGAGGTAAAAACATCCTGCCAGGTTCAAACTGACAGGATGTTTTTTACTTCATAAATCTTCTATTACAATATACGTTGCATTCACCGGGCCATGGACGCCGACGACGAGAATCATCTCGATATCGGCGGAATTGCTCGGACCGGTGATAAAATTAATGCACGATGCCATTTGGTCACCGTTCTTCGTTCGTTCCCGGATTATACGGGCCGCTTGGGTCATCCGTGGCACGAGTGTGCTTTTGGGAATGAGGATGACGGACTTCATTGGTAAAAAGCTGACGGTACGCCCCTTATTCGGCTCGCTGAATAAAACTGCGGTACCTGATTCAGCCAACGTTATATCACTGATTGTAATGCCGACATTGGCCTGCTCCGCGAACGGGATATTCGCTTCACCTTGTTCGGGGTTCCACACATGTAGGTCGATGTTTTCAGCAGGCCACGTTTTATTGAATAACGGATTTAAGCCGAACTTCTCGAATCTCTCGTCTTTCCACGTAACGACAGGACCGCCGCCATAATCCGTAACGACTTGATGAAGCCTCCCGGGCAACTCTGCCAATGCGGTCGTCACCAAATCGGTATGGATGACGAGACATTGGGTTTTCAACACTTCCAGCAATTCATCTTTCGTTGCGTCTTGTAAAATAGCGTCCTGTGGGCGGTAGCTCCATTGAGGGAGCTCCACATGGGTCACCACCGAATCCCGTCCAAGGCGGTTGGCCAGCTTGCCGAGGAATTTGTCCCGATTCTGGATTGTTCCGGTCATTATTCGTCATCTCCTTTCGGGCGGTTTTTGAACCAGTCGCGGAACCGCTCTTTATTCGGAGCTGGGAACTCCCGGATTTCCGTCCATGCTTTCAAAGGACCAACCCCTTTGGATATTTTATCTCCCGCTGTGAAAGGGTTCATTGCCGTAGGCGCAAATTTGGAACCCATTTTATAGAGCGCAGGAGAAGCCGCTCCTAAACCGAATGCCTTCATTGCGAGTTTTTCCGAGATCGGCGCCCTTCCTTCCTTCTCAACAATGACTTGCCGATGTTGGTGCAGCAAGTCGTGGAGCGGGATTTTCACCGGGCAGACTTCCGTGCACGCCCCGCATAATGTAGAAGCGTACGGCAATTCTTTATAATCGTCATAGCCGCCAAGTAGCGGAGATAGTACAGCGCCAATCGGACCTGAGTAGATAGATCCGTACGAATGGCCGCCGACATGCCGGTAAACCGGACAAATATTGGCACATGCCCCACAACGGATACATTGGAGAATCGACTGGAATTCGCTTCCTAATATATCCGATCGGCCGTTGTCGACAATGACCAGGTGAAATTCTTCCGGACCATCTACGTCGCCTTCGCCTTTCGGACCAGTCAGCACGGTCACATAACTCGGCAACTTTTGTCCGACCGCACTTCTGGATAATAAACCGACGAGCACTTCCAACTCTTCAAACGTCGGGACAAGCCGCTCCATCCCCATGACCGTAATTTGCGTTTTTGGCAAAGCTGTCGATAAGTCCGCATTCCCTTCATTCGTCACCAAACAAATGGAACCCGTTTCGGCGACCGCGAAATTACAGCCCGTAATACCGATATCCGCTGTCAAATAATCTTCCCGCAACATTTTACGAGCATGCAGCGTCAGTTCTTCTACTTTCTCTGTTCCTTGATAGTCCAATTTTTCAGTAAAAACATCGCGTACTTGTTCTTTATTTTTATGAATGGCCGGGGCCACAATATGGGATGGGGAGTCATGGTCATCGACTTGCAAAATATACTCGCCCAAATCGGTTTCGATGACTTCGCATCCTGCCCTCTCCAAGTTCGCATTCAAATCGATCTCTTCCGTCACCATCGATTTCGATTTGACGATTTTTTTAGCCTGCTTCTTTTGGGCAACTTCTACAATATATCGATTGGCTTCCTCAGCCGTTTCCGCAAAAAAGACATGGCCGCCTCGTTTCGCCACATTCTCGCTCAACTCGTGCAAATAATAATCGAGATTCTCCAACACATGCTGGCGGATTTCCTCACCCAAGGAACGCCAGTCTTCCCAATTCCCGAGCTCCTCTGCCGCGGCAAGCCGCCTATTTTCCAGACGATCTTGCGCTGCGGCAACCGCTCCTCGCATGAAATCATCCTGAATTCCCGAATCAACTCTCTCTTTAAAGCCGTCCGTTCCAATTTTCATTGGCATTATCAACACACCTCCTGTTTCATCGGCTATTCAACACTTCAGCAATATGCAGGACTTTCAATGGAGCGCCGACCCGTTCCATCCGTCCGCCGATATTCATCAAGCAACCCGCATCAGCCCCGATTAAATAATCCGCTTCTGTCTCTTCGGCATGTTGCACTTTTTCATCTACCATCTGCTCCGAAATCTGTGCCATCTTCACCGAAAACGTTCCGCCGAAGCCGCAGCATTGATGCTTGTTCGGCAGTTCAGTAAATTCCAACCCTTTGACATGTTGCAATAATTTGATCGGTGCTTCTCTCACTCCAAGCAACCTCGTCATATGACAGGACGTATGGTACGTCGCCTTCCCATTTAAACGGGCTCCAACATCTTCCGTTTTTAGGACATCGACAATAAATTCCGTCAATTCATACGTTTTGTCTGCCAACTTTTTCGCCTTCGGTTCCCATACCGGGTCCCCTTTGAAAATATGTTGATACTCATGAAACATATAGGCACAGGATCCAGAAGGACAGACAATCACTTCCGCATCTCGGAACGTATCAATCATTTTCTTCATCGCTTCTTTGGAATCTTTCACATAACCTGAATTATACGCAGGTTGTCCGCAGCACACTTGCGACTCCGGAAACTCAACCATACAGCCAAGGCGTTCCAACAACTCCACAGTCGCCTTGCCCACATTCGTCTGAAACATATCTACTAAACATGTGGCAAAAAGGGTCACCTTCATTTGAGACATCTCCCTTCTACTTGATAACGCTTCGGCATTATCACGACCTCCCGAATTCCGAGTGTCTTAGTTTAATAGTAACACCGCGAATAGCAGTGCTCAATAGGAGATGGGGGTAGGGAATGTTGAGAGGTGGGAATGATACGTTTGAATTTGGACGGTACCGTTGTAAAGTTGGAGATAAGCGTTTAGAGGTTTATTGTGGCCGTTGGGAAGTGGAACGGAAACGTTTCGAGGGCGGAAGAAAACGTTGTGAAGCGAGAAGGGGGTCAGGGAATTGTTATAAAAAAAACTTCCCACAAGTGAAAACCACTCATGAGAAGCCTTGATTGCCTTTTATTCCACGGTGATATTTAAAAGTGCCGCTCGATTTAATTATTTAGCCGCATTGCGGAATGTGCGCTTTTTGGCTTGTCGGCCTTTCGAGAAAAGGGACAAGATGATTCTTAATATAGATTGTCTTGACGCTTGGTTCTTGAATGATTGTTGGCGCTCTGCCTGATAACCCCGAATTTCTGCTATCATATCCTGTTGGTGCTGTTTCACCACTTCTATATCTTGTAACATTGGTTTCTCCTTTTCGGGAATCCAATGGGCGTTTAGAGGAAAAGCTCGCTCCTTCGCCTCTTTCGCTTCACCGGAAACTCTTTTTGTAATGGGTGAATCCGTTGAACTTCTGGTTGATGAACAATCGGTGTGGTCATTTGAATTCCTCCTAACGGTTATTTGATGGGCTCCATCACGGGAGTCATCCCGTGGCTTTGGGATACAATGTTCTGACGGGGAGACCGCCTCCCCTTCGCGCTATCCATCTTCTTTCGATTCTTTTTTTAAGATTTTTCGTTGCTGTCTCGTCACCATTCTCAGCACTCCTTTTCCTTTTGTTATTTATGCCACACGCAAACGCGTGTAAACACCCGATTCTTCCACTTAATGAAGACACAAAAAGCACACGCTCTTCATGATAAGCGTGTGCTTAATAAAAAAGAACGGCAAACATGCCATTCCCGGTAGATTCTTTTATTACATGTTGCTGGATTGGCACGGAACAATATAAAGTTTTGATGTAACTGTCATTGTGAACATCATTTTCCGTACCTCCACTCTAAATTTGAATTTTCTTCCTTTCAAACATACCATTATTAATTTCCAATAGTCAATACCTTTCTCAAAATTTTAAATTACATGGCAATTGGAGTTGGCAAGTAGGATATTATGCGAAATGGAAAAGACCGAAGGAGTGACTCTCCTTCGGTCTCTGTCAGTTGCCGTTGTTTCCCTGACTCTTGCTTGTTTCCGGTTTATCTGCTTTTTCTTTTGGATGGTTGGAAAAGCTTTTGCTATCCTGATCCTTGTCGGACGCCGGGTTTTGCCTCTTCCCGTTCTCGCTTTTTTTCTCTGATCCGGGAGTTTCAGGTTTTTCTTTCGGTGCCGGGGTTTGCTTTTCTTTTTTTCCCTGCCCTGAATTTCCAGGATGTTTTGGTGCCGTTACAGCTTTTTCTGATTTATTTTCTATCCGTTCATTGGGCTTCTGTTGTGTTTCTTTGCCGTGGTGTTTTCCGTTTATCGGAATAGTTGAGCCCGTTTTCGATTTAGGTGACTCTGTTTGCTGTTGACTTGGCACCGATTCTGATTTCTGAGGAGGCCCCATTTCTGAGGATGGTTTCTTTTCCTTCCGAGAAGGAGCTTGTTCGTTTTTGTTGAACTTTTGGATGGACATTCCTTTTTGATTGGCAAGCTCTCTTTCTTCCACAGTGCTTTCCCCAACTTTCCACTTCAAGTCTTTGTGGGTCGTCTGCATGTCGTGGAGAGCACTTCCAATCACTTTTTTCGCTTGATGTCCACTTTCCTGATTTACGATAATGGTAGTGGCAATAATTTGTTTTTCACCGAGGCTCGACGTACTCTTCGCAACCTGATCCAACACGTCACGGATAGGGACGGATTTCTTTCCCCACTCATCCGTAGCATCCGATGTATCATCCAAATATCGCAAGGATATGACCTCGCCCTCTTCATTCACACCGAGCTCCATTGCATTGTCGGTTTCCAATTGGACATACGCCATCACTTCATCATCAGGGGAAATCAAAGAGGCTACGATGAACAAGAAGAACAAAGCAGCGACGAGAGCGGCCCCAACGAATCGCAACTTTCCTTTCCTCAAGGGAGAAGTCGCTGTAGAAATTAGGTGAAACTCGGATTCCTCACCAATCTTTGGCGTAGTTCCAATGGGGATGCCTCGTAAAAAGTCACCTTGATTCGTCAGGAACACGGTATATTTACTTTTCTTTTCGCAAACAATGCCTCTGTGTATGCGCCTCATAGGAGTTCCCCTTTGATATATTCTTTTATGTAAACGAATTGGCTTTGGAGCAATAGCGTTACAGCGATAATATATTTTCTATGTCGCTCGATCGTTTTCCTGGATACTTCAACGATCTCTTCCAATTCTTTAATGGGCAGCTTTTTATTTTCGGTTACATATTGATAGAAATCAGGAGTTTCCGCAATGATTTGGGCAATCTGAAATGCTACCTTCCTGGATTTTGCATGCTTCGGGGCACAGTTTGTCAATTCATCGAATGACAAGTCATATTCCGTCAGCAACTTCGCGTATTCCAGCAGTTCTTCACGCCGCTCCCTATCTTGTTGCTCTTTGGAAAATGAGTCAATAGAAGTTTGTTCGAAAACGTATTGTTGTTGATTGGAATCTTCCTCTTTCAATAACTGGACCGATTCGTTCCGGGCCGCCTCTTTTCGAATATGGTCGACCAGGCGCCTCTGCATTATCAAATGTGAAAATGTTGTTAACGACGCATCACGATTCGGATCAAACGCTACGACGGCTTCATGGAACCCGCTCATCGCAATACTGAACTCGTCATCATGCTCGTCAATGAACCGTTTGCACACGAAAGAAGCGGTTTTCTTCATGAACGGAGTAAATGCGATGAGAAGGTCGTCCATCACCTTCCCATCGCCACTTTTTGCCTTCAATACAAGCTCATTCAATGCTGTATCGGACTTCTTATTGAATATTCCTCGTATGATAGACAAAAGCATAGGTATCCTCCGTTCCCACCAGATCCGACTGCTTATGATTGTAATGGGAGCAATGGGTAATGAAAAGCTTAGTGTCTCAGTTTGACACTATCTATTACTGTTTGTTCTCTTTTTTCTCTTGTTTCTGTTTTTCTTTTTCAGCTTTGCGTTCCGCTTTCAACGCTTCGCGCTCCGCTTTTTGAGCTGCTTTCAATTCTTCTTTTTCTTCTTTATGTTTTGCATTCAATTCCGCTTGTGGGGATTTAGCTGGTTTTGCTTTTACTGGTTTTTCTTCCTTCACCGGCTCTTTCACAACTGGCTGTTCAGGAGTTTCCTTTTTAGGTTGTTCTTTTTCTTCCGATTCAGGTTGCTCTGGAGTTTCTGTCACCGGCTGCTTGCTTTCCCATTTCGCGATGGAACGCTCCATATTTCGTTTAATGGATTCTTTGGCTGTTGGGTTTTGTACATTTTCATATGCTTTGGCAAGGGCAGCCAGATTGCCGGCTGTATAGCCTTCAGGAATTTCCGGCAGATCACTTTCGTTTTCTGTGACCTCATCCTCTTTGCTAACTTCATCTTTATCCGTGCCTTCCTCACCATTTGTATCTTCTTCATCGGTTACAATTTCTTCATCCAATACAACTTCTTCTTTATCGGATGTTCCTACTGTAACGGGTGGCATTTCTATTACAACTGCCTCTGGATCAGCGTTAAGTTGATCTAGATCAATTGGTTCTTCCGCTTTTTCAGTCGCTAACGCATAGCCTGTCCCTGTTACAGTAAGTCCTGCGATCAAAATCGCTGCACCTGTTTTTCTCCACTTCTTTTGCATGATTCCATCACCTCATTGTTATTCTGGTCCTATGTGGACAACCAGTTATTCGTGAGGTCTTTTCATTTTGAGGGGGTCGGTGAGAAAAATTCTATATTATTTCTTCAAGGATAGCAGAGTTCAAGTTGCTGGGGCGTGGGAACTTCGTGTATTAGAGGGGGATTCTAGAAGAATTGGGATACCAAAAAAACACCGGAGGAGGTTTCCCTCTCCGGCGTATTTTTAATTTATTAGCCTGTTTTTTTCACTTCATTTGCAGCTTCTTTTTTGATTTCCTCTACTCGTTGTTCCGCTTTTCGAGCGGCATCATTCGCCATACCCGCCGCATTCCATGGTTCTCATTCAGACCTTCTACCAAGGACAGGCATTCATAAAAGTTCAACAAATCGGCTAATTTACTTAATTTATTCACGAGATAACAATGTTACACTCAACCTATGGAGGGGTCATTTATGGTGCTATCTATTAAAAATAACGTCTTACTACAGGAAGCCATCCAATTTATACATACTTGTTACGAAGAAATTGGCTTATCCAAAGAAATACAACTGAAACGAGTTGAAGAAATATCAGAGGAAATTCTGATAACCGGGTCTTATACCCACAAACGTTTTGAAATAGAGCATGGGGCCAAAATGGCTTGGCGCAACAGCAACCGCTGCATTGGTCGTCTCCTATGGGATACGTTGCACGTGTTTGACGAACGGGATGTGGAAACGGCTGAAGATGCTTTTGAAAAACTGGTGAATCATATACAGTTTGCAACAAACGATGGTGATATTCGCTCGACCATAACGGTTTTCGCTCCAAGAAAAGAGGGAATTGATCCGATTCGGATTTGGAACCATCAATTAATCCGGTATGCCGGATATGAAGATGGGAATTCGATAATTGGCGATTCGACATCCATCCAACTGACAAAAATGTGTGAGCAACTTGGATGGCAAGGTGAAAAAACACCATACGATATTCTTCCTTTAGTGATTCAAGAGCATGGAAAGACACCTAAACTATTTGAACTACCAAAAGAAATCGTCAAAGAAGTACCGATTATTCATCCAGAACTAGAGGAGGTGGGTCATCTCGATGTGAAATGGTATGCGGTTCCTATCATTTCAAATATGCGCCTGGACATCGGTGGCATTGAGTATCCTATGGCTCCATTTAATGGATGGTATATGGGGACCGAAATCGGGGCGAGAAACTTAGCGGATCCGGATCGTTACAACCTACTGCCAAAAATTGCGGAGCTAATGGGATTGGATACGAGGTCCAATCGTTCGCTGTGGAGAGATAAGGTGTTGGTTGAATTAAATATTGCTGTTCTGCATTCCTATCAAGAAGCGGGGGTTACGCTTGTCGACCACCATACCGCCGCGAAACAATTTAAGAGTTTTGAAAAAAGAGAACGAGAATGCGGTAGGGCTGTAACAGGGAATTGGACATGGCTCATTCCGCCACTTTCCCCTGCCACTACTCATATATTTCATAAACCTTATAACAATGATATCCTCACGCCTAATTATTTTTATCAAAAGGATCCTGATGAAATTAATATCTGAATAGGTGCCAATTGTGTAAGCTGTAGTGCAAAAAGCCATACAAACTAAAACCGGAGACCCCCCAATTCACTGGGGTTCCTCCGGTTTTTTCATTTATTGACCTTGTTGTTTTTTCACTTCATTTGCAGCTTCTCTTTTGATTTCCTCTACTCGCTGTTCAGCTTTTCGAGCGGCATCATTCGCCATGCCCGCCGCATCTTGAGGATTTTTATTGAATCCATCTTTGTCGCCTGCATAACTTTTGCTCATGGTTCAGCACTCCTCCTGTTCCTTTACTCGTATTATTCCCATTTATTTCGAATCAAAACAGGAACAAGTTGACTGAAGAAGGAGTGCTTGGTTAAAAGACCTTGGTCGTCCACGTTTCTCCGTTCCACACATCTGAGACAAGCCCTTCATAAAAATTAGGCTCATGGGAAATGAGCAGGACGCTTCCTTTGTATTCTGTTAACGCTCTTTTTAATTCATTTTTCGCATCTTGGTCCAAATGGTTCGTCGGTTCGTCAAGGACAAGCAAATTCGTTTCCCGATTGATCAACTTACAGAGGCGCACTTTTGCCCGCTCGCCGCCACTTAACACTTTTACCTTGCTTTCGATATGTTTAGTCGTCAAGCCGCAGCGAGCCAATGCAGCACGCACTTCGTATTGCGTGAAATGAGGGAACTCTTCCCAAATCTCTTCGAGGCAAGTGCGGTTATTTTCCGTCTTGCTCTCCTGCTCGAAATACCCGATTTCCAAATGCTCCCCAAGTTCGACGGAGCCGGCGAGTGATGGGATTTCGCCTAGAATGCTTCGCAACAACGTCGTCTTTCCAATACCGTTCGCACCTGACAACGCAATCTTCTGGCCCCGTTCCATCGTCAGATTCAATTCTTTCGATAATGGTTCGTTATATCCGATCACTAAACCATCCGTTTGGAACAGGAATCGTCCCGGCGTCCGAGCCAGTTTGAAATCGAAATGCGGCTTCGGCTTTTCCGCATCTAATTCAATGACATCCATTTTATCGAGCTTCTTTTGCCGGGACATCGCCATCCGGCTCGTGGCCGCATTCGCTTTATTGCGGGCGACGAAATCTTTCAAATGGGCAATTTCCTTCTGCTGTTTCTTATAAGCGGCCTCCAACTGCTGCTTCTTCATCTCATAGACTCTCAGGAACTCGTCATAATCACCAGGGTAACGCGTGATTTGCTGATTTTCCATATGATAAATCAATTGGACGACACTATTCAGGAACGGGATGTCGTGGGAAATTAAGATGAACGCATTGTCGTAGTTCTGTAAATAGTTCCGCAGCCACTCGATATGCTCCACATCCAAATAGTTCGTCGGCTCATCGAGAAGGAGGATATCCGGTTTCTCCAGCAATAACTTACCGAGCAACACTTTCGTCCGCTGCCCTCCACTCAAATCATGGACGTCCCGGTCGAGGCCGAATTCATCCAGCCCGAGTCCGTTGGCCACTTCATCCACTTTGGAGTCGATAATATAAAAATCTCGGTTTGTCAATTCATCCTGCATCTGGCCAGTCTCTTCCAAGAGGGCCTCTAGTTCATCCGCCTCGACTTCCGCCATTTTGGCGAATAGCGTATTCATTTCTGCCTCTAGATCGTATAAATATTGAAAGGCAGTCCGCAAGACGTCCCGGATGCTCATCCCTTGTTTCAACACGACATGCTGATCTAGGTAGCCGACCCGCACCCGTTTCGCCCAAGTGACCGTTCCCGCATCCGGCTCCAACTTGCGGATGATGATGTTCATGAACGTGGATTTTCCTTCTCCATTCGCCCCAATCAATCCAATCCGTTCCCCTTGCAATAAACGAAAAGACACATCCTCGAAAATCGCACGATCCCCGAAGCCATGGCTTAAATTTTTAACAGTTAATAATCCCATATGTTGTACACCTTTTCCTTCACTCAGATTGCTCCTATTATATCCGGATTATCTGCCCAAGGACAGATAAAAAACCAAGGAGATCCAAATAGGGGCCTGGCACGAAAACAAACGTGAAAGTTTAAACTTTCACGTTTGTTTGAACATACACGATTATTTGGGTGACTGGCACTATTAATTGTTTATGTTACTGTCACCAAGCATACCTTTTTTCAGACATTTCATGGGCAAGTCGAATGACGGTAACCGCCAATTCGGCATAGGATACCTCCTGATCCGGCTTAAAGTATCCCTTTTCAGCCCGGAGCAAGCCCAAGGAGTGTGCCAATGCGACATAGCCTTCGTATCCTGCGCCAACCTGGTCGGCATCCGCAATGTCGAGTTTGTAGATGTTACTATGTTTTGCTGCTTGTTCAAGTCCTAACACGCGAATATACCAGACTGCCAGTTCTTCCCGTGTGACAGGCTTATCCACGTCAAAACGCTTCTGGTCTGATTGGATGAGGCCCATTCTTACAGCGTGTTCAACCACTTGATACATTGGATGTTCGGGTGTGATATTTTCAAACGTTTGATTTTGATTTTCCGGACTCCCGTATCTGTCCGCGTAGAAATACGTCAGGGAATTGACAATTACCTTTAAGGCTTCGCCTTTAGTAGCGGAAGCATCTCCATTAAAATTCTTCTCATCTTTTACTTGTAAAATTTTCGCATTCAGCAAGTAATTCAGTTCCTCTTCCGCCCAAGGGTGTTTAACCACAATTGAATTTGCACTACCCGGCAAGCTATTCCACTTTCCAGTATTGGCATTCAAAGAACTGAACGGTTGGTCTTGGAAGACAGGAGCATACACAAGGTCATAATGCTGTGTCTCTTCTTTTTTCGTATAATTCAATTTGACATCCAGTGCATCTTTAAAGATTGCCAATGCCTCTTTTTCCGAGATGACTTGATCGACGGATGGCCAATTCTCTTCCTCTGTATAATTCACGGACAGGCTGTTTAATGTGCCTTTAGGACCGATGGTTACGCTAATTTGATCTCCCATGACAGCGATCCCATTTACAATACGCGGGAAAGAGAAATAATATACACCCGATCTCTCGTCAAAATTGGCTTCTTCCAAAGGATAAGCATAATTATGCAAATAGGAAGGAGTCCATTCTTTCAAATAATCAATTGCGGAAGTAAGCGCTTCTTCATGGGAGATCGGCTTTCCTTTATCTGGTTCCTCTCCAACCTCCTCCAACATTTGATCCGACATATTATGGTGTTGTGTAATTTCTCCTGTCTGTTTATTGATTTCTAAATTGGATCCATACCCGCCGTTTTTATACATATACATATAGTGGATACTATACACTTCTTGGCCATTATAATTTTTCATGTCTTCGATCGATTGTATAGTTAGCTTTACTTTATCGGATTGACTTGCCAGAATTTGTTCCGCGAGTTTTCGCGCTTCTTCTTTAGTCATTCCCTCTTGTCTTGGAGGTAGCGGCTCGTTCACAATTTTTTTAATTTCTGTTTTCTTAGGAAGCTCTGTCGAATAGCCGTTTGCCGTTTGCCACTTGCCTGATAGGGCATGAATATTCCTTGTTCTTGGTTGGTAGACGAGATCAACATTGCGTTCCCCTGTTTGGTAATCCATATTGATGAAATAATACAAATCAACTGAGAGGTTGTCTTTGATTTTTTGTAACACGTTCTTTTCATTCATAGCTTGTGTCATATCGTCAAACGTAACCGGTCCTTTTCTAATTTGATTCCTATAAAATTCGACGACCTCGCCATTCCCCAGGACGGTTACCATCAATTGTTGATCGGCAATGGCTACTTGATCTTTCGTACGGGCAAAAGTAAACGAGTACCGGATAGGCTCCGTCAGGATTCTGTGAGGATAATAATGATACGCATCTGTTTCGAATCTATACTCTTCTTCTGATGGAATGCTCTTCATGAAATCAATCGCTATTTTCTTTGCCTCGTCTTTAGATACTTTTGCAGGAAATAAAGCGTCCGCTACATTCGGAGGTTGATAAGAAAAATACTCCACCTCTAAAGCTTCTCCAACAAACCCGACACTGCCATGCACTTGCTTGCCGTTGATCGCCTTTGAAAAATGAAGGGAATAACGGACTGTGTCATCATCAGGATACATATGACCCCCGCTCATTTGGAAGTCGCGGTCCGACAAGAAAGTAAACTGATTGGGAAACAGGGCCCGAAACTTTTGAATCAAATCATTCTTGCTAAACTCCAAATCCTTAGCAGCAATTTGAATATGCACTTTTTGAGAGTGCTCGTCCACTGGAGTCGAGGCATTTGCCGTCGATGCCAACATTACAAAAGATAGAGTAGAACACGTGAGCAACGTACTGATTTTCTTTAATTTTTCCAAATCCATCCCCCTAAGTTCGTAGTCTATTAAGTATACTTTATTTTCGGCAAATTGTTAATAATAGTATTTCTCTCCATCATCAACTAGTTGCACTACAAATTGTATGAATTCAGCCGCGAAAACATGTCCACTTTGTTACTCAAAAAAACATTATTGTATAAACAATCATGATTGTTTGAGTGCCTGGCACCTATATTTGCACCTATATTTGCACCTATATTTCCAATAGTACATCCACTGTTTTTAGCACGTGATCGAGAAAGTCCGCAATCTCACCCATATGCTCTTCATTAATTTTAAGTTTGAATTTCACTTCGATGGTGTTTACGTAACTCGACGTTTTCTGTGGATACACGTGGCTCAGTGTTTGCGTAACTTGGATTTCATTTTCCCAAATAGCGTAGAGCGCTTGCTCGATTTCCTCGCACTGGATAGCTACATCATGGACTTGCTTGGTAAAGCCTAAGGACAAAGAGCACCCTATATTTCCCTCGGAGACCTCTAATATTTCCCCAGCTAAGTCTTGCAAGGAAGCCTGTAAGCCAATTTCAGCTACCACCTCTTGTGAATCGACAAGTGTAAATTGAATGGCAAACTCCCGGGTGAGAATGGCAAAGTCCATTCGATCCATCCGGTTTGTGATCGTTATTTTACGTTCAATAGTGTCTAAATCATACACATGATTTTCAAACGCAACTTTTAAATTATCGAATATAGTTGGATCATACATGTCGATTCCTCCGATATAGATAAGGTTAATGTACCTCTACTCAATTACTCACCATAATTTACACCACAATGCCACTTTACCAATTAATTCAATTATTCACCATCCCTATATGCCATTTATACAATCTTCACCCAACGCCGGCTCCTTATAAAGATTAGCCGAAGCGGGGGTGACAAAACTTAGAAGGTTCCATCCTCCTTTCAAAGGGTAATTTAGTAGGTAAGGCTTGAATCCAGGAAGGAGATTTAAAATGTTTGGACTTTCAGATTTATTTGCATTGATTATTTCAGCATTTATCATCCTGCCTGTTGTCATCTTTTTGAGGGAGGCCGGTTATTTGATCATTAGTGGAATTTTTGGGGTGAGGAACCCGCGCCTGACCATCGGATCAGGTCCTCGGCTTCTTAAAATAGGAATGTTCGATCTCCGCAAATATTATCATGTGTATAGTTGGTTTTCCTACGACTCATTGAAGAGAGAAAGTAGGTTTGCTTATATTTCGATTTATGCAGGGCCTATTTTGATCAACCTCACTCTTGCTGTAACCCTTAATGCGCTAATAGCCAATGGGATGCTTCAGGAGTATAAGACGTTTTGGGAGCGTTTAATTTTTTATGCGTTCTATTACGTTCTCTTTGATACGATTCCCATGATCACATTGAATGGCAAGCCGAATAATGGCATGATCATTTATGAAATGCTGCGCTACGGGAAGCGGGTCGATTACAATACCGAGCCAATCATTCCCGCAACAAGTGACGTAGAAGAACAGTATCATGAAGAAATGAAAGAAATTGAAAAGGTGATGGAAGAGAACAGAAAAGAAACGGAGGAGTGACGGAACTTAATAAAAATCCTGGCGCTTTATGTAAGCCGCCAGGCATGAATGCGAGCAAATGAATTCCCTGGCCCTTACGCGAACAAATCCCGTGCCAGTAGATGATAGACATTTAAGCGTTTCTCTCGCTCATCTAAATCAGATCTAGAGTATGCTTATCTACAAAATAAACCTTAATACCTCACATACTTCCCGATTTACTTTTTGCTTGATAATACATATAATGAAATAAAATCTAATTAGAATAGTAGGTTTTAAACATGAAAACAATTCCTAAGCCGCTTGTAATGGTGAATCAGTGGACCATTGTCATTGCCGCTCTGCTTGCATTGCTCACCCAATCCGCTTGGATCCTTCTCATTCCACTCGTCGCGAATCTAACTAGTTTGTTAACCGGATTCCATCCGATCTTAGCTTTCACCAAACGATTTCTGACAAAGCCACTCCCACTATATAAACAAGAAGACTATGATCAGCTGCGATTTAACCAATGGCTGGCGGTTGGTTTCCTATTACTTGCAACTGGAAGTTTTGTACTCGGTTGGCCTATCGGATTCAACGTGGCCACCGTCATGGTTGGCCTGGCTGCATTCATTGCCATCCTTGGCTTTTGTGTCGGTTGCTTTTTCCGGTTCCAATACCAACAGTGGCGCTATCGTCAAAATAAAGCGTAAAAACCAGTTTCTCTTGGAAAACTGGTTTTTATTTTTGTACAGCTTGAGCGGATTGATCCAATTGATAAATCTCCTTATCTCTTCGACCATGAAGCATATGATACACCAAGATGCCTACAACGATAACACCGACGAGGGAACCGTACAATCCACTGTAGCCAAATGCGGGGACCAAGTATCCTAATAGAAAAGGGCCTAATCCCAAGCCTAAATCAAGACAAATAAAATAAGTGGAGTTGGCCAAGCCCATCCGATGAGGCGGCGTGACTTTAATGGCAAGCGCTTGTGAACATGACTGGAAATTCCCGTAGCCCAATCCAATTACCGCTGCAGCGACAAGAAACGCAAAAGTGGAATCGGCTTGACTTAACACCCACATGCCTAGCGCAAATAAAGCGAGTGCCGGGTATGCCACGCTGTTGCCCCCCTTGGCATCCATCAACTTTCCAGTAAACGGGCGGGACAGGGAAATCATAATGGCATAAACCAAAAAGTAAAAACTTCCCGCTTTCACTAAGTTAAGTTCCTGTGCATATGCCGTGACAAATGACAATATCCCCGAGTACGCAAGACCGATGACCAGCATGACAATCGAGATGGGCAAAGCTGCAGGTTCGAAGAAGTTCGCCCAAGCAAAACCTTTCTTTTCTGCTTGTTGCTTATATCTGATTTGAGGCGCCCGAACAGGAAGGGAAATGAGGAGACTAACAGCACCCATCGCTAGTGAAAAGATGAAGATACTCGTATAACCGGCCAAATCAATGAGCAGTAAACCGATCAACGGACCAACGGCGGTCGATAAGACAGCACTTAAACTGAAATAGCCAATACCTTCTCCACTTCTACTGGGCGGAATCACTTGGGCTATCATGGTACCTGTAGCGGTGGTCGCCACCCCAACGCCGACGCCATGTAAAAAGCGGATGGCAATAAGAAAATAGATATTCCCAGGTATGAAGTAAAAAACTGTAATCAACACAAAAAAAGCGATACCGAAAATTAACATCTTCTTGCTTCCCAATTTTACAATCTGACTGCCTCCATACAACCGACCGACCATGGCACCGAGAATGAAAATGCTCGCAACTAGACCTGCGGTGCTGGCACTAGCCCCATATCGTTCCGTTGCGTAGGTCGCCATCGTTACCAATAGAAGATACATCGAAAGCATTAACACAAAATTCACGATCGAGATTATAATAAAATCCTTCGTCCATAACTTCTCTTTCTCCATAATCTCATCCTTTATCTATGGTAATTTTCCTTGAAATTTCTCGTAGCACTCGAGCGACCAGAAGCTGCTCCTCTTCGGAAACGCCTTCCAGCAACTTCTCCTGGTAACGGCTTAACTTCTCCTCTACTTGCCGGCTCACTTCCCTTCCCTGTTCCGTCAAATGGATATTCCTCATCCGCCGATCACTTCCCGAGCGCGCCTCCACCAATTGAAGCTCCTCCAAACGTTGAACCATCTTTGTTGTCGTCGGCTTCTCTACATTCCGCTTCTCTGAAAGCTGGCTTATGGTATGGTCCCCTTCATGATAAAGAACCCTCATTATAAGCCAATGCGGCACAGATAAATGGAACAATGCCAACTGCGCATTTAATTGATTCATATAGGGACGATGCAACATTGCATATTCATAAAATAATTGCTTATGTGGTTTCAAATCAATACACTCCATCACTTATTGTTAGTTCGTGAAACTAAATAATAGTATAATACATATGAAAATTTAGGGCAACCTTGCACTACACTCTCCGTTAAACAACAAAAAACATCCATCAGCAATCCGCTTGATGGATGTTTTTCTTTCAGTTATTCAGTTGGCTCATCACTACCGCGGTAACGGCGATAAGGCAAGACGTTCCACGTCCGGTATTTAATATCATCCGACCGGAGATCTTTTGGAATATCCTCAAGAATCTGTTTGGCGACTTCCAATTCGCGCTTTGCTTCTTCTTTGTCTTGATACATGAATTCGTCGGATGCGGTTGTTGGAGCTTGCCCCACTTTTTCCTCCAAGTCAGAAATGACCATTTGCTGTTGCTTACGCAAGGATTCACGGGCGTCTGAAATCCAATCTGGCTGCAGGTTGCGGTTCGTGTCGCCGACATTACTGTATTCTTCAAAGATATCCTGGTACACCCGATCGGCATTAGCTCGGACGTCCAAGTTGACCATTTCCAAATCCAGATTCGTCAGGTCTTCGATGGTCAACGGCTTCTTCCGCATCGCTCCACCCAATCTCGTTCTCTCCAAGTAGAACGGGAACATGCTCTTGATTGTTTTACCGACCGGTGAGATAGCGCTTTCATTTTCATCCAATCCTTTTGGCTGAATTCCTTGGATGGCAATCCGCGCCGATTCCGGACGGACGATTTCTTTTGGAGGCATGATGCCATGCCGAAGCATTTCCCGGATTCCCGTGCCAGATATATTAATGCGATATCTATCATCATGCGGGCACGATTGAGTCGTTGCCGGCGCATCACAACGGGTGCAATAAAAGACCTCGTGAAATAGCCGTACGTCGATGCCGAGCTCTTCCGGTTTGAAATCATCAAAAATACTGTGGCTAGCATACTTATCATAATAATCGCCTATTCCCGCATGATCTCGGCCAATAAGCGCATGGGTGCAACCATAGTTTTTCATAATCAAGGCATGCAGCACCGTTTCGCGGGGACCTGCGAAAATATAAGTGACACGTAGTGGCGCCAAAATAGATCGGCCTTTTGGGTAATACGTGTCCAGCACACTGCGGTACGACAGCATTCGGAACTCGTGGCGCGTATACTCACGCTTTGCCATCTCCACCAAAGGCTGAAGAAGCAAGCCATCAATTTCTTCCAACGCATTTTTATGGATATATTCATGCCCTCGGTGCAAAGGATTAGCTCCTGTAATAAACCCAGCGGCTGAACGGAATTTCTTTTCTTCATAAAATGTATGCCATGTATCTTTCGGTTCCAAACGAAGCTTTTCAAACGGTCCCCAATCGATTCGGCGCAATAAGCGAATCGGTCCGCCTAAAGCGACATCTCCCATCCGCCGATAAATCGCATCAACGCCGGGGTGGTTCCGATCGGTCGTCCCAAATAGGTTGGAAGCACGAAATTCTTTATCATATTTAAAGATATCCTCGATTTGGAGAATCGCAACCGGCTCATTGTTTTCATCTGCCAGGGCTACTTCCTCGCCGACGGACAGCTTCTGAATGATCTCCTTATTGCGATTCCCAATCGGTGCAAAACTAAGTGGAGCAGGCCAAATCACACCATTCACCAAACGGCCGGTTGTCAGAACAGATTTGTAATCTGCTTCATTCATAAACCCTTCGTTCGGTGATAATACGCCTGTCGCAATCATTTCTAGCGTAATGATCGCTTCCATATCCACCATGATGGTCGGCAACTCTCTGGCGCGGATCATCTCCGCCTCCCGCTCTTCACCTATCACAACTTTGTTGATTAATTTGCCTCCATGTGGCTGCTGTGGGTAATCGGAAAATCTACTCTTCTCTGAAACATTTAACATCTCGTTTCCCCCTCAATCAAAAATGGTTGTTCAGCATATCTACAAATGGAAAAACAAACTGCATAATTTGAATGTACCCTTCCAAATAACAAAAGTCAAACACTTCCGAAAAATTAAATTTATGTATATATAGAGTGTTTCTAATAGCTATTGAGCAATAGTAATAAAGAGAAAAGCAGGAAACGTATTTTCCATTCCGCTATTTATATATCAAGAATTTCTACCATATTTGTTTTGTTACAAAAAGATAAACTGAAGCATGCAAATATGTCATTCTATTTGAATAACTTTCGGACACCCGATTCAATTTTCGGAACTTTCCTACCTCTGCCCAGGAAATTAAATTGCAAATGCTAATGGAAAAGCCCCTGGATATAATCATTTATTCCCTTTTCTAACTGTTAATGGTTTGTAACTGAAGGTTAATATTTCCAATCAACTTGTTAACAGATTGTCACCCACTTGTTATTTTCTTTTGCTATTGTTGTGTTCAGGCAGAGGGGTCACTGCTCTCAACACGATGGACACCCTACGGCAAAGGAACAGACCCGAATATTGGATGGCAAAGGGGGAAATCGTAAACTAAATAAAAAACGATCGAATGTTTGGTTATGTCTATCTTGTCTATCGGATGAAAAAGTTCTTTAAAAATGAAGGGAGTAGGATGATTCTTGGTTAATAACACAAATCAAAACAATAACAATAACAAAAACAAAAAGCTTTTACCGTTTGTCATGTCGACCTCAATGCTTACAGCTGCTATATTCGGAGCAAGTGGTGCAGCTTTTGCGGATGAAAATATAGATGAGACATCATTTAAAAATCACGGTGAAAAAGTTTCATATTATGCAACAAGCATCCCAGGTTCCCCTGAAAAAGGACAATTTATGCGCACGATTGCTAATAAAAACTTGCAAGAAGTGACTCCGGATGAAGACGATGTAGATGATACGGAAGAGCCTTCCGATACTCCGGTTAACGAAGATGAAGTTGTGGACGAGCCTGTAGTTGGTGAGGATCCAGCAGATGAAACTGCTACGGGAGACGATGATGCAGATGAAGATGATACGGACGTGGATAGAGAACCTGCGGATGAGTCTGATGAGGACGACGCTACAGATGTAGTGGAAGACGAGACTGCGGATGAAACACCTGCTGATGGTGAAGAGACTGAAGAACCTGCAGCGGAAGAAGATCCTGCTGACGAAACACCTGTAGATGATGAAGTAACTGAAGAGCCAGCAGCGGAAGAAGACCCTGCTGATGAAACACCTGCTGATGGTGAAGAGACTGAAGAACCTGCAGCAGAAGAAGACCCTGCTGATGAAACACCTGCTGATGATGACGTAACTGAAGAGCCAGCAGCGGAAGATGAGACTGCGGATGAAACAACTACTGAAGATGAAGTAACTGAAGAACCTGCAGCAGAAGATGAGACTGCGGATGAAACAACTACTGAAGATGAAGTAACTGAAGAACCTGCAGCGGAAGATGAGACTGCGGATGAAACAACTACTGAAGATGAAGTAACTGAAGAACCTGTAGCAGAAGATGAGACTGCGGATGAAACGACTACTGAAGATGAAGCAGCTGAAGAACCAGCAGCAGATGAAGAACAAACTGATGATGCTGCAGTAGAAGAAGAAGAGCCAGCTGACGAAAGTATCAACGAAGATACTGAGTCAACTGACCCAAATACCGATAACAATATCATAACAGAAACGTTTGAGAATGAATACAGATTTATTTTACAAAGCTATAGCAGCTTAATTGAATACTATAAAGTTCTTTTAGAGGATCAGCTAGGACTGGTTTTACCAGGTGACGATGAGACTACCGAAGAGCCTGCACTTGATGAAGATGCAGAAGAACCAGCTACTGATGATGAGGCAGCTGAAGAGCCTGCATCTGATGAAAATGCAGAAGAACCAGCTACTGATGATGAGACAGCTGAAGAGCCTGCACTTGATGAAAATGCAGAAGAACCAGCTACTGATGATGAGACAGCTGAAGAGCCTGCATCTGATGAAAATGCAGAAGAACCAGCTACTGATGATGAGACAACTGAAGAGCCTGCACTTGATGAAAATGCCGAAGAATCTGCACAAGATGACGCGGCTGAAGAAGCGGCTACTGATGATGAAAACGCTGAAGAGCCTGCACAAGATGAAAATGCAGAAGAACCGGCTACTGATGATGAAAATGCCGAAGAACCTGCACAAGATGTCGCGGCTGAAGAACCGGTAGATGGTGACGTTCCAGTCGATAATTCTGATGAAGAAGAGGCTACTGAAGAACCAGCTGACGAAGAAGTTGCTGATGATACAGCACAAGAGACTGTTCAAGTCACAGCATGGGATAAAGTCGTTGGCTATTACCAACAAGTAGTGTCTGCTTATAGTTCCCTATTCAGCTTCTTAAAAAAATAAAATAGCTCTACTTCAACCAGATCGTTGGAGCTAGAAATACCGGGAACCGATTGGCTGTTCAAGCCTTTCGGTTCCTGTTGTTTAATGAGGTTAAAGAGAACGGTTCATTTTTTGCATTCCTTCCATTTACGAAGCTCCTGTTTCCCTCAAACTTTCCCTCTGGGCACGGGTACGCGCTCTACTCCGGCTCCATGCCAATCCTTTCTTCGTCTCTTTCACGCTTAACACGACGCCCAAAATAACTAGCGCCCCGCCTATGAGTTGACCACTACGGATGACCTCTCCAAGGAACAGGACGGAAAATAGCACCCCAAATACCGGTACGAGATTCATCAATGCCACAGCCGTGCTGGATGACAGTTCCCGCAACGCGTAATTATAAAGGAAAAAAGCGACGACCGAGCAGAAAATCCCCAAATAGACGACGATCAAAAACGATTCTGTGGTCGGCATCCGCCATCTTGATGCTTCAGTGAATGCCAAGGGAATGAAAGCAACCGCTCCAACCAAGGTTTGATAATACAATACGGTAATCATGGAATAGGTAGCGACCACTTTCCGTGTGGTGAACGTGTAAAAGGCAAACACGACTCCTGCCGATACTAAAATGAGGTCCCCTAGCAATTGGTGTTCTCCCACGGGGCTCTGTCCCCCGCTGTAAGAAAGCAAATGATAGACGCCGGCAATAGCAAGCACAATGCCAATTCCCTTGAGACCGGCAATCCGTATCCGAAAAATGAATAACTCCAAGAGAGCCGTGATTGCAGGATAGGAAGCGATAATCAGCGCTGCATTCGAAGCGGTGGTCATTTCCAGTCCAACGTTTTCCAAGGCGAAGTAGATGGTCGTCCCTAATAACCCGCTTACTCCGATTAATCCTAAATCTTTTTTCGTCGGTTTGACTTTATCTTTTTTCATCATCATCTTAATGAGCCCCAATACGATTGCCGCAATGCAGAATCGTACCGCTCCGAGTGTCAGGGGTGCAAAGGAAGCATAGGCGACCTTCGTCGCGACAAAAGAGGTGCTCCATAATAAAACCGCGATGATTGCTCCACAAACAAAAATATTGATGCCACCAAATGGTTTTCGACCTGTTCCTTGATTTACATTCAATTGAGCCCCTCCCCTTCCCTACTTCATAAGGTGCTACTCAGGTAGTCACTACTATAAAGTTATCGGGTTCGAAACTTTCTGTCAAGGAGATGTTATACTGAATTCAATCGTTAGGTCGCAATGAGGAGGATCCATTAATGAGTACGGAAACGATACATGTGTTGAAGGATTTGAATTTTACGGAGTATGAGGCAAAAGCCTATTTGGCCTTACTGGAAAAATCCCCACTATCGGGATATGCGATTTCGTTAAGCTCCGGTGTGCCGCGTTCCAAAATTTACGAGGTGCTGGCCGGCTTGGTCGATCGGGGCGAAGTGATGATGAGCCATGAAAATCCTGTCCTCTATTCCCCGCTTCCGCCAAATGAATTGATTGCATTACGGAAACGGAAAGCGGAAGTCTCGTTTGACGTGGCCGAAAAAGCACTGGAGCATTACTCTTTTGTATCTTTGAACCGCGGTAACATTTGGAACATTTCAGGAAATGAAGCCGTTGTCAGCCGCGCAAAAGAAGTGATCAAACATGCAAAAGAACGAATTTTGTTAGAAATATGGAAAGAGGATGCCGAAGAAATCAAAGAAGAATTGCGCGAAGCTCATGATCGGGGAGTTGAAATATTGATTGTCTCGTACGGGGAAATTGATTTTGATTTCGGACAGATGTATCCGCATGATGCGAGCGAAGAGATCACGAAGGAATATGGCGGCCGCTGGATTATTTTAAGCGCCGATGATCGGGAAGTGTTGGCAGGCATCGTCTCCCTTGGCGAAAACAGCCGCGCTGCTTGGACGACGCATCCAAGTTTGGTCATGCCTATTACCGAGGTGATCATCCATGATTTATATATCCATGAAATGTTGAAAGAGCACCGGGAAATTTTGGAACAAAGCTTCGGCCCACACCTGATCGACCTTCGTAAGCGGTTCAATGTCGGCCCCTCCGGCTACAGCATCGCAGCCAAATTAGGTCTTACTACATGATGTCAACGTCTACCCTTTATTAGGGTGGACGCTTTTTTGTCTTTTGGGGGAAGGTAATATGAGCAATTCTCCGGACTTATTAGCGCGGAAACGAAGTTATGAGCGCGACGGGAGTCTTATGAGCGGTTCTCCGGAGTTATGGGCGCGGAAACCGAGTTATGGGCGTGAAGCGAGAATTATAAGCGGGTCTCCAGACTTATGAGCGTGGAAACGAAGTTATAAGCGCTTGTCTGGAAATATGAGCAAACGGCCGTCCCGGAGGGCGATCCCTCCCCGAATATGATTGCTTTTCACAATTCGTTCAATGAAAGCGTTTCGAATATGTATATCTTGTGAATTGATTCACAAAACAGTTTCCTTTTGGATACAATGCGGTATGATAAGAATCAGATAAGGCATTTTCATCCGTCCGCATCTCAGTTTCAAGATTTATTGTAAGGCAAAAAACTATTGGATAGGGGAAATTACAATGTGGGTAATCACCGTATTTGAACAAAAAGATGTCCGGATTTTTGAATACACGAACAGAGATGAAGCGAAACAAGCTTTGCAACGTTTCCATAAAAACGCTGTGTTATCGTATACTAACTAACTCATTCTCACCCCATGCCCGAAGTGGCCATGGGGTGTTTTTCTTTAGCGCATATTTTGACAACACTTCCGTGTATCATTCTCGCAATAGGGTAAAGATAGTATCAGGACGGCTCGTCGGTAAAGGAGGCGTTACAATGAAAAAAATCTGGAGTTCCTACCTTCACACTTCCTTGATTGTCAAAATCACCATAGCCCTGATTCTCGGGGTCTTGGCGGGGTTCGCTTTGGGAGAACAGGCTGCGGTGCTGGCACCGTTTGGCGATTTACTGATCCGCTTGTTGACGTTCCTGATAATTCCTCTCATCTTGTTCACCTTGATTGTCGGGGTTAACCAAACGAATATCGGAAACTTGGGACGGATGGGCGGCAAGGTGTTCATTTATTACACGTTGAGTTCGGCGCTTGCCATTGTCGTTGGCCTTTTGATCGCAAGCCTATTTCATCCAGGCACCGGGATGCAGCTGGAAGGGAATGAAACGATGAACGTGCCGGACAATCCGGGCGTGGTCAGCGTGTTGCTGAATATCGTTCCTCCTAATATTGTCACCGCTTTTACGGAACTCAATCTACTCGGCATCATTTTCACTGCTTTGGCTTTTGGAATTGCCATTTCGGCTATGCGATCTTCCACGCAATATGGCGAGCTGGGGGAAAGTCTTTTTCAGACAGTCACCGCATTAAATGAAGCATCGCTTCTCATTTTACGGGCGGCTCTTCAATACGTTCCAATTGGAATCTTTGCCATCATGGCGAAAACGGTCGGAAGCCAAGGGCTGGATACATTGGCATCCCTGGGCAGCATGATTGGTGTATTTTATCTTGCCCTGCTCGCCCATATCATGTTGTACCTCCTGCTCTTGCTCCTTTTTGGCGTCAAGCCGGGGCGATTTATCAAACATGCGCGCACTCCGATCATCACTGCGTTTGTGACACAAAGCAGTGCGGGGACTTTGCCGCTGACTTTAACAGCTGCCAAAAACATGGGGCTATCCAGAAGTTTGTATAGCTTTAGCATACCGCTCGGCGCAACCGTCAATATGGACGGAGCTGCAATCCGAATTGCCGTTTCCGCGGTGTTTGCCGCCAATATTGCGGGCAACCCACTCAGCTTGACGGATATGATCATGGTGGTCCTCGTCGGGACACTTGCTTCTATTGGAACGGCCGGAGTTCCCGGCGCTGGTATTGTCATGATTGCTACGGTGTTTGCGCAACTCGGCCTACCAATGGAAGCCGTTGCCTTGCTGACCGCGATTGACGCTCTGATCGGCATGGGCGCCACCGCATTGAATGTAACAGGTGACCTAGTAGGAACAAGCTTGATCGACCAACAGGAAAAGAGACGGAACTTAAAAAACGCAAGCACACTTTGACCTCAAGGTGTACTTGCGTTTTTTCCACTTGCTCTTCGAATCATTACTTGCTCAATAAGAATGGCAACAACCGTCCCGATGACTAATCCGTTCGCAAGGGTTGCGGCAAGGACTACCGGAAGATCGGAGAAGCTTTCCGGCGGGACAAACATGATGCCGACACCGACCATCAGTCCAAATGCAACAGCTTTCCGCGCTCTTTCTTTTTCCGGCTCGGCGTCCAGTTCTTCAAATGCCATGGACACCATTTTCGTGAAAATCGCAAATGTCACCGCGTATGCCACTGGTGCTGGTAATGCAGCAAAACCTGACATGATATGCGGAAAAAATGTGATCAGAATAACGAGTGCACTCCCGATCATAAACGGGAGCCGGGATACCATCCGTGTCGTGCCGACAAAGCCCGCCGCCCCCGAAATGGGAACCGGACCGATTGCCGAAAATAAACCGGCGAGGAGATGGTTGATTCCCGAAATAAAGGAACCTTGCCGTACCCGATCAGGCGGGTGCAGGGAAAATGAATGCTTTAACAGTTGTTCCATCACACGCACCGAAGCCAGTAAATTGGCAATCAACAGGAGCGTAATGAAAACGGCGGTGACGAACACGCCGCCATCCCAAACAGGCGGGCCGAAAACAAACAGGCCAGGAAGTTGCATGAACGGCTTCGATTCCTGGACAAGGGAAGGAGCCTTGCCAATCAGAAGAAAAATCCCCCATCCGATCAAGATGGATAATAGGACCGCGTATTTGGAAACCCAACGCCGTTGATTCCCCATCGTCAGGAACGTGATGAGCAGAACGGCTAAGCTTCCTGCTACAGTCACCAAATCGAAGCGGTCCTGCCCGGTTTCAATCCCAAGCATCCCTTTCAGAAAGGTCCCGCTTAATTGCAAAATTAGCAGCATCAGATAGGTAAAGGTGATGGCAGGCGTGAAAAGCTGCTTCATTTTTTCAACGAGCCCCGTCGCTGCGCATAGGATGAACAGGACACCGCTATATAGCATCCCACTTTGCAAAGCTTGCAGTGCTTCCACAGATGTAGGATAGAAGACACCGACCATTCCCGCATAGACTACAAAGATGCCCCACCATAATCCCGCGGGCCCTTCATTGATCGGTAAGCGATGTCCGACCAACACCTGAAGGAGACCCGCAATTCCAAGGATCAAGATGGTTCTTTGCAGAAAGAGCGAAGTATCATTCGGATCCATGCCGAAAATATGAGCAATGGCAATCGGGGCTGCAATGGACGATGCAATCAGGAAGATGGCCCATTGTAGACCGCCAGCTAATTGTTTCATGGATTCAATCCTCCGAGAGACCACTTTCAAATTTTTGTTGACTTCCAGTATACCACGCGTACCGGCTTCCAGATGGCAGCAGGGCTTAACCCCGATTGGAGGAATGGCTACCAACTATTGCATGAAATTGGTTGAATTATCTTTAGGGAGGAAGAAGGATAATTTATGACGAATTATATCCTTGTACTTACCAACTAATACGCTCGACAGGGGTTAGGTAACATAATTGGAAGAGGTTGTGATTCAATTGGAGTGGCTTTTTAACGGAATGCGTTGGACGCATATTATAAGCGGATTTTTAGCCCTCTGTGTTTTTTGGCTACCGATCATTACAAAAAAAGGTGGGAAACTGCACACTCGCATTGGTTGGGTCTATGTGTGGGCGATGGCGAGTGTATCGGTGACCGCCTTAGGTATGGGCATCTATCGCCTGACTTGGGATGCCGGACCGGATGCGGATGCGATTCCGTTTTCGTGGTTCCTGATTTTCATTGCCATCCTGAGTTCCGCGACCGCTTGGTATGGTGTGCGCGTCCTCCGGCATAAGCGGCGACAGGAAATCCACCGGGATTTCATTGATCTGTTATTCCCTTCGCTATTATTAGGGTCTGGCGTGGGGATATCCATATACGGCTGGGTCATCGGTTTCCCATTGCTGCAATACTTTCCACTTCTCGGTATCTTTTTGGGCGGCTCCCAGTTGATCTACTGGCTAAAAGCTCCTAAAACGAAATCTCATTGGATGGTGGAGCATATCGTCGGCATGTTGTCTTGCTGCATCGCCACCGTGACGGCGTTCACCGTCTTTGGAGCGCCACGTTTATTGCAGGTCGAGGCCGTCAGCTTGATCGTCTGGTTTCTCCCGACCCTCGTCCTCGTCCCGCTCATCATCGGCTTTTCCAATAAGTATAAGAGGCTGATGGATGGGCAGAGGAAAATGGCGTAATGCAAAAGTCGATGGGGAGATTTCTTACATAAGAAATCTCCCCATCGACTTTATTTCATAAAGATAGGGGGCACTTGACAAGGTTTGATTTCAATCTTCTGCCACACCTCTCCCACGACATACGGCTCCACTTTCAGCCAGTTGTCCAACTCTTCTCTCGATGGATAATCAACTACCATTATGGAGCCGATCATCTTTCCTTGATCATTAAGTATGGCGGCTCCATACAAATGCTCGCCGGCTGCCACCCTTTTTTCGACCACTTGCAAATGCTCTTCCCGCGCTCGTAATCTGCGATCGATCGCTTCCTCATCTGTTCCGTCATATCCCATTACGATGAATTGCATAAAATCCTATCTCCTTTTGAGTGAGTTAGTAGTGTTATATCATATTTGAAAGATAGTTTCTATTTCTTGTATCCAGCGAGGTAACCATTCCGTCAGCAGACGAATATTTTCTTGTTGCATCCTGTGTTGAAACCCACCATACAGCGCTTGTATAGAAGGATGATGTACACCCTGAAATTCCATTCGGATTATTCGCGGGTTATTGGGGTATCGTATAGCTTAGAAGCAGAATGGAAGGAGTACTATGGAATGACTGGAAAATTTCAAACGGAACCGAACGACTCCGAAAAACGGGAAGATCGGTTTACGGGCATGCCGGGAGCAAAGGAGTTTCCGGATTTGGAGCCGATGCAAAGTGCTGAAAAGCAAATGGAACAACATGAGAACACAATTGGAAAGATGGAGAGGAATGTCAGAGGCGTAGAGGAAACATAATGGAAACACCAACTACGAGTGCCGTAGTTGGTGTTTTGTTTGTTTTATGGTTGAGTCATTGGAAAGAAAAAAGAGCAGGTCAAAATCACTTGAGCCTGCCCTCGCTGTTTGCTAATGAATTACCTATTAATATCCACCACCATCTACCCAACAAGCTCCGACAATGATTAGCAGGATGAATAGAACAACAATTAAATAGAAATCTGCACCTTGACCATATCCACGGCCCCCTGCACCTAAGCCTGCCCCCATAGTCCACACCTCCATCCAATTGAGCATAGTACAGTATATGACACACCTTGCAATCGGCTTAGGTATACATATATTTTTTTGACCGACTATTTCCTATCAGCATGAGTATGGGAAGAATCATTATGTAAAAAAACAAGTCGGACTCTTATCTGTCGAGGAGGAGGTGGAGTAAGAAAGAAACCAATTACCCATTAAACAAGTGATGCAGCAACCGGTCCTTATCTTCGAAAAACTGCTTCATCATTCGGTAATGACCTGTTTCTTCCAGTGATGTTTCTCTTGCTCCGTCCTCTGTAAACTCAATAATTTTGGCGTCTGGATAAGCCATAATTATCGGTGAATGCGTGGCAATGATAAACTGGGAATTCCGTTGAACCAGTTCATGGATGCGAGACAACATTGACAATTGTCGTAGCGGGGATAACGCAGCCTCGGGTTCATCCATCAAGTAGATTCCATTACCTTGAAAACGATTCATAAACGTTGCCCAAAAGGATTCGCCATGCGACTGCTCATGAAGGGAGACCCCTCCGTAAGAATCAATAATACGTGGACCAAACGCTGGTTCATTATCCAACTCTTCAATGTTGGAAGCTACATTATAAAACGTTTCAGCACGAAGGAAATACCCGTCTTTTGGTCGGTTGATCCCTTTAACTAATGTAATATAGTCATTTAATTTGGAATGGGAATCATACGTTGAGAAATTAAAATGAAAAGAGCCGCCTTCCGGATTAAAGCCAGCCGCCACCGCTATCCCTTCCAATAAGGTGGACTTCCCCATTCCGTTTTCCCCAACAAAAAACGTCACGTTTGGATGAAGTGAAAGTTCCTCCAGCGTGGTGATGCTCGGTAAATGAAAAGGATACGTATGAAAAGAAGGAATTCGATCTCTTTGGAGTTTCACACTTCTTACATATTGGTTATTTATTGGAAAATCCACTAAAATCCCTCCGAAATCACTGTTTCTCAGCTTCCTTTTTCACACGTTCTAAAAATTCAACGACCACCTTATCCGTGGCAAACCATAAAAATATTTTGACGAACCATTTTAACGGGCGATTCGTTACGGTGTAAGTAAAAGAGGTCTGATGATCGTGTATTTTAGTCATTTCATAAAGGGCTTTAATTTCAAATAGGTTTGCCAGTGTAAAACCGACTTTCAGCTTTTTATAAGTGGGTTCATCCACATATTCCAATGTTTCCACGTTGTACTCTTCGATGCGTTTCCCTTCCTTATATGTCTGACGATAGACGCTTCCCACCTTATTCTCCGTGATGTGAATCGGCTTTTGTTCCACGACTTGCGGCATAATTTGCTGCATCTTGTCTAGCGAACCATCAAAAAAACTCCACACGTGTTCAATCGGTGCCTGTATTTCAATATTCTTGGTCCATGTTTTCATAAATTATCACTCCCCTACTTTTTCCAGTCTGACTTACTTCTATCATATCCTATTTTTCCTCTTATCCTAAAAAATTCTTACAGGAAACACAAAAAAGGAACAGGTCTATTTTCCGACCTATTCCTTTTCATATAACTATTTAATTTCTAACGAGATAATCGAACGCGCTTAGTGAAGCTGTCGCCCCAGATCCCATTGAAATAATAATCTGTTTATACGGGCTATCCGAACAGTCCCCAGCAGCAAATACGCCTGGGACGTTCGTGGCGCCGCGCTTATCGACAACAATTTCGCCAAATTTATTACGTTCTACGGAGTCACCGAGCCAATCCGTGTTCGGCACAAGACCAATTTGAACGAATACGCCGGCTAGCTCGATATGGTGTTCGTCTTCTGTGTCACGATCAATATAAGTAATCCCGTTTACGCTATCTGTACCGGTAATTTCCTTCGTTTGAGCATTTGTCACGACCGTAACATTCGGTAAGCTGTAAAGACGATCTTGGAGGACAGAATCAGCTTTCAGCTCGGGTGCAAATTCAAGGACGGTCACGTGGTTGACGATTCCGGCAAGGTCAATGGCCGCTTCGATACCGGAGTTCCCACCGCCAACGACCGCAACGTCTTTGCCTTCAAACAATGGTCCGTCACAGTGCGGACAGTACGCAACGCCTTTATTCCTGAATTCCGCTTCTCCAGGAACGCCGATATTTCTCCAGCGTGCACCTGTTGAAAGGATGACGGATTTACTTTTCAGAACAGCACCGTTTTCCAATTCAATTTCAATCAAGTCTTTCTTCTCCAAACGCTTCGCACGCACCAAATTCATAACATCGATGTTATAGTCTTTCACATGCTCTTCAAGGCTAGCAGCTAGTTTAGGACCTTCCGTGCGAGTCACACTAATGAAGTTCTCGATTGCAGCCGTATCCAAGATTTGACCACCGAAGCGTTCAGCCACAATTCCAGTGCGGATCCCTTTACGTGCCGCGTAAATCGCTGCACTTGCACCCGCCGGACCGCCGCCGACAACGAGTACGTCAAATGGATCTTTATCCGCAAATTCTGAGGCGTCCGGGCCACTTCCGAGTTCAGCAAGGATTTCTTCGATCGTCTTACGTCCGTTCGTGAACGGTTCCCCATTCAAGTATACTGTCGGGACAGCGAGAATGTTTTTGCTTTCCACTTCTTCTTTAAACGCCGCACCGTCAATCATCGTATGTGTAATGTTCGGGTTTAATACACTCATGAGGTTGAGTGCCTGTACCACTTCTGGACAGTTTTGACAGCTCAAGCTAATATAGGACTCAAAGTGAAGCTCGTCCTCGATTTTCTTCACTTGCTCAATCACGTTTTTATCCACTTTCGGAGGTCTGCCGCTCACTTGCAATAAAGCAAGGACAAGCGAAGTGAATTCGTGTCCAAGCGGAATACCGGCAAAAACAACCCCAGTATCCTCGCCGATACGATTGACACTAAAGCTAGGTGTTCTTTCCAACTCTGCATGCTCCACTTTAATGCGTGATGACATAGTGGCTAGTTCATCCACAAGTGACAGCATATCACGAGAAACCTTATCTTCTCCCGCGCTGACTTTAAGTAGCACATCGCCTTCCATCATTTTAAGATATTGGGCTAATTGTTGTTTTATATCTGCGTCCAAAATCATGTAATCTACTCCTTAATTTGTACTTTACCTAAACATGACTCGGCGTAATTGCCTTAGATTTTGAATTGAGGCCTGTACGATACTGGTCATGCAATCGTTGCGAATCGAACAGTGATGGTTTCGATTTGCCGTATTTCTGCGTTCTTTGCAGAAATCAAGGCACTTTCAGGACATCGCGCACTTAGATTGCGTTCCTAAGTTCAAATCAAAATCTAAGACAACCGCCGAAAATTTTCAAAAATAAAGGGAGCCCCTATCCCAAGAGGGAGGGGCAGTCCCCGTTATCCTGCTATCAGAATTTAAATTTTACCTACAAGGTCAAGGCTCGGTTTAAGGGTTTCTTCGCCCTCTTTCCATTTCGCCGGGCAAACTTCACCTGGGTTGTTACGTACATATTGAGCAGCTTTAATTTTGTCGACTAGGATGCTCGCGTCACGACCGATTCCGCCTGCATTGATTTCAACTGCTTGTACAACGCCATCCGGATCGATGATGAACGTACCACGGTCTGCAAGACCAGACTCTTCGTCAAGTACATCGAAGTTGCGTGAAATTGTTTGGGATGGGTCACCGATCATAATATATTCAAGCTTGCTGATCGTGTCAGAGTGATCATGCCAAGCTTTATGTGTAAAATGAGTGTCCGTTGAAACGGAATAAACTTCAGCACCAAGCTCTTTTAGTGTTGCGTATTGATCTTGAAGGTCGCCAAGTTCAGTCGGGCAAACGAATGTGAAATCTGCCGGATAGAAGCAAACAACACTCCATTTCCCTTTTAGGCTCTCATCAGTTACATCGATGAACTCGCCTGTACCTGCGTGGTAAGCTGACGCTTTGAATGGTAGTATTTCTTTTCCGATTAAAGACATAAAAAAATTCCTCCTAATGTGTTATTTATAGTTAGTTTAGGTTTTATCATCTAAACCTAAACCCGCAGTAATGATTGTAAACTAATCACCGCTGCTTAACTATAATAATTCTAATTACATATTAATTATTGTATATATCTTTATTTTTGTCAACAAATACACTCATGTTTGTCGTTCATTCTAACTTTATGTATAAATAGTGACACGAAGTACTAAAGAACGCAGTTTATTCATGATGATAGTAAATTTCATTGTCACATTTTCATTCTCAACTATGATATAAAATTCTCGATTAAGAAAGATATAATAATTCAGGGGTGTGTACTTAAAAGTAATTTCACGTACAAAAGCCTGCCGTAAGAGAGCAAAGAATAGCAGGAATGCCACAAATTTTGTTGGTAGACTACTTATAGAAAGGAGAGATTACATGGAGGGGCTTCAAAGAATGCTGGATAGCATCGAATATATAGAAAGTAATTTGGCCAATGATCTTTATATGGAAGACATTGCTGCAACCGCCTGTATGTCTAAATTTCATTTTCAACGGATGTTCCATACGCTCACTGGCTATACCGCGAGTGAATATTATCTTTTACAAAAGCATTCCGGAGAATCCATGGGGTCAATCCTTCAGAAGCTAAGAAACATAGTCAGTCCTTGAAAGCTTATTCAAAGCTCTCTTTTCAAATTCAGGTAAAAGGTGATGTGGAAATGGATTACAGGATTATTGAAAAAGACACGTTTACGGTTGTAGGGAAAAGTATTCGGACCACCACAATCGGCGGGGAGAACCACCGGAAGATAGCCGCCTTTTGGGTGGAATCGAATCGGAATGGATTTGCAGAAGAACTTGCAAGAAGTTGTGGTTCCCTTGGATTACTCGGAATTTGTATAGATTTTGACAAAGAACAAGACCATCTAACCTACCTGATCGGCGCCGAAAAAAATAGCAACCAAATCCCGGACGATTGGGAAGAAAAACAAATCCAAGCTGCAACCTGGGCAACGTTTCCGGTACACGGCGCCATGCCCGATGCAATGCCAAAGGTATGGGAGAGAATCTTCTCCGAATGGTTTCCAGCAACAGGCTACGAGCATGCCGGAGGTCCGGAAATGGAAGTATATTCAAGTGATGGAGACCCGTCTTCAGAGGATTACTATTGTGAGATCTGGATACCGATTACGATGGTCCGGTAACTTCCAATTTGCACAAATTCTCTTTCAACAATAGCTTGTTACTTTCGGTTACAATACGGCCCGGGGCGCCGGATCTAATAAATCCTGCATTTGCTTCATCCGTATCAATGTGCATCTCAAGGCGGTAACAATCAGATACACGGATAAGAACTTTGTCAATTGTCAGCGGCCGTTCGCCGCTGACTTCTACTGTTACAAATTCTCCATTGGCCACGCCAAAGTTATGTGCATCTCTAGGTGACATATGGATATGTGCTTGGGCAATGATCAACCCTTCTGATAGAGACAGGCTTCCTTTAGGTCCAATGAGAGTGAGTGGTGCTGATCCTTTTATATTCCCCGACTCACGCAGTGGCGGACGAAGGCCAATTTGCATTGCATCGGTCGAGCTGATTTCAGCCTGTGTCAGCTTTCGTGAAGGGCCTAGAACACGTACGTGCTCCAGACTCCCTTTCGGCCCGGCAAGTACAACGGTTTCATTTGATGCAAACTGTCCAGGCTGGGATAAATCCCTGCGTTTTGTCAGTTCATATCCCTTTCCGAAAAGTTCCTCTACGTGCTCCGAAGACAGGTGGATATGACGGGCTGAAACAGCAACCGGAATCGTACCAATCTGTGGCGCAGGGACATCGGTCTGCCTAAGTTGCTTTATCACATCATCGACGATTTGTTCCATCGACTGCCTATCCATTTCGTTCACACCTTTCTTGATCAAACTCTTAGTTTTACATTATTTGAAACTGCTTTTCCGAGCAAAAGAAACCCCTGTACACTCAGCCAAAAGCATTTGCTCAATTAACTCAGATAAATGAGCACCGGCTTCGACCGGAGCAAGCCCGCCTTTATGAATATTAGAAATGACCGTACGATCGGCTTCAACCGATGTTTCAGTCGGCCGGTAAATCATGTAGGCACTCAAGCTTTCATCTGTATGTAAGCCCGGCCGTTCACCAATTAAGGAAATGACAAGTTTACAATCAACGATGGACGCTACTTCGTCCTGCACCCAGACACGGCTCCGTTTAATAAAAAACGGCTTGGCGACGCTGATATTTTTCAATTGCAACCCTTGCATTAATGCAGGAAGCAAGTCCTCTATATTGGCTTCCACAGCTGAGGAACTTAATCCGTCACAGACAATAATTTGGACGTCTTGACCTTTGTCACCGTTTTCCTTCAACCAGGCAACAGATTCATCTGACAACTTTCTTCCCGCATCCAAATCCATTAAGTAGGACTTCATATCATTAGCTTTCGTTTCCAGTTTGTTCAAATCCATTTTTCGAAGAAATTCATCACTTACATCTCGTAAAACTGCATCCTTTGCAGCTGCATGATCAATTAAGAATTGTAAATAGCTGGTTGTCTTCATACGGGTTCCAGATCGGCCAATTCCAATTCGGGCAGGTGTAATACCTTGCGCCCTTTCAATAGCCGAAGCGTTATGCGGATCATCCACCCCATTTATCCGTTCCTCTGGAAAGTTTATAATTTGTTCTGTCGCTTTTGCAGTGTTGCCTATTGGGAACGCCTTTTCTTTCGACAGCTCTTCCACTACTTTTCGAACAATTTCTTGAATATCCATTGTACCCCTCCCCCCTTTAGTCGAAGATTGATAAATCTCCTGCACGTTTCGTCAGTTTCCCATTCTCCATCAAACCCATATTTTCCATCCATTTTTCAAACTCGCGAAGCGGGCGGAGCCCAAGGAGTTCGCGCAAGCTGGCATCGTCGTGATAGCTTGTATCTTGATAGTTCAGCATGACATCATCTCCACCTGGCACCCCCATATAAAAATTCGCTCCGGCCAGTGCTGTTAGCATACCGGCAACTTCCTGATCATTTTGATCGGCATCCATATGATTTGTATAAGTTGGTGCAATGCCCATCGGCAAGCCATGCAGTTTCCCCATAAATAGATCTTCAAGGTCTGCTCTAATTAGCTGGCGCCCGTCATAAAGTGTCTCCGGTCCAATAAAACCGGAAACATTATTCACCATGAAAGGCTTCCAGTGGCGCGCAAAGCCGTAAGTTCTTGATTCCAGCGTCTGCATATCTACACCATGGTCTACATTTAACGATACTTCCGAGCCTTGCCCCGTTTCAAAATACATGAAGTTCGGTCCTGCGGATGTGCCATATCGAGCCATCATCTCATAACCTTCATCAACCATTTCTTTAGAAATGCCAAATGCTTCATTGCCCTTTTGCGTGCCAGCTAAACTTTGAAACATGAGTGCAATAGGTGCGCCCTGTCTCAAAGCTTCCATTTGTGTCGTGATATGTGCCAGTACACAGTTTTGCGTTGGAATGTTCCATTTCTCCATAAATTCATGTGACAATGTCAAAAGTCTTTTGACTGACTCGACCGTGTCGACATTCGGATTAATTCCTAGAACTGCATCACCCGCTCCGTAAGACAGACCTTCTTTTATGGAGTATAAGATTCCTTCCGGCACATCGTTTGGATGATTTGGCTGGCAGCGGAATGCTAGGCGGCCCGGCTCCCCGATGGTCGTATTGCAATGAGCTTGATATCTCATTTTCTGCGAAGCCAGTACAAGGTCAATACTCGACATGAGTTTGGCAACAGCCGCAATCATTTCACTTGTCAATCCTCTTGAAAGCTTTACGAGTTGATCCGTACCTGTTTCAAATGAAAGAATATAATTTCTCAGTTCTCCCACTGTCCAGCTTTGAATCTCTTTGTAAATCGTTTCACTTATATCATCGTAAATCAGACGTGTCACTTCATCGTTCTCATACGGGATGACCGGATTCTCATAAATATCTTTCAGCTGCATCTCGCTGAGCACAACTTTTGCTGCCATGCGCTCAAGCGATGACTCTGCTGCCACTCCCGCCATTACATCACCTGATTTCGCCTCACTTGCTTTGGCCAGTACGTCTTTCACCGAAGCAAAAGAGTAACTCGTCCCTTTTATCACACAGGATAATTTCACCATACGACACCCCTTATATTTGATATCGCTTACAATAAAAACTGAAAAAAGGCGCTTTCACATAGCCCTGAGAACTTTCTTCAGGGTGTGAAAGGCGCCTTTGCCTCATCTTATCATTTTGTAAATCCATCTTACACCACTAGGGTTGGTTTTGCAAAAGCGTTTTTATTTTTCAAAAAAATAAAACATCAAGGAGAGACTCAAGAGAAGTGAATACTTTTTCCAGGATAACCTAACGCTGTTGCGGCTTTTGAAAATTCATTCATCATTTCATCGGATCCGCAGAGATAAACATGGGTGCCGGTTGATTGGTTTTTCAGAAGTTCTGTTGTCATTTTATTTCCTGCTTCTGAGAAATAGAAGTTCACATGCTCCGGGTAATTTGTTTTTAGAAATTGATAAAAGGCACACATCTCCTTTGATTTGGCGGCATAGTGCAGCTCAAAGGTTTCTTTAGTGCGATCAATGTCCTCTATCATGGATAAAAAAGGGGTGATTCCGATACCTGTCGCAACAAACACATGATGCTGTGCTTGAAAGCTCAGGAGAAAATAATTACCTGGATAACTAATTTTTAAACAGTCTCCCGGCTTCACATGATTATGCCAGTAATACGCCCCTCCCTTTGAATTATCATGTAGCTGAATAGCAATTTGATAGTATCCTGTCTTGTTGGAATTGTTGATAAGTGAATAAGTGCGTACTATAGTTTCTTGATTCGGAGGATTCATATATGTCGTAATGTGTGAACCTCCACTAAACATGGGTAACTCATACCCATCTATAGAAAATAACTTAAAAGACTTCACATTAGGTGATTCTTCAATAATATCTTTTACGATAACGCTGATCTCGCCCTGTGTCATAAGGAACCCTCCTTTAACCAGCTTTATTACCTAATCGTTTAACCGTATGATTGATTGAAAATCACTTCCCGTTGGATTTTGGAACACGCGGAGTCCGAATTCAGGTGCAATGGCAAATAGATGATCAAAAATGTCAGCTTGGACGGTTTCATAGACGGTCCAAGTCGTATCATTTACAAATGCGTAAATTTCGATCGGCAGTCCATTCTCAACCGGCGCCAACTGCCGAACCATCAACGTCATTTCTTGATGGATGCGTGGATGAGATTGCAAATATTGGAGGATGTATGCTCTGAAAACACCGATATTCGTTAGCGCTCTCCCATTTACAACATTATTGCGGTTGATCTGATTATTTATATTATACTCTTCGATTTCACGTTCCCGATCCGTAATATAATCCGTAAGGTAATGGATATTTTTATAGTCCTCAATCATTTCATTCGTGCAAAATGTAATGCTTGACATATCAATATACAATGCACGCTTAATGCGTCTACCGCCAGATTCCTGCATACCTCGCCAATTGATGAACGAATCCGAAATGAGCGCATAACTCGGAATCATCGTCACCGTCTTATCGAAGTTCCGCACCATTACCGTGTTCAAAGAAATATCAATAATATCCCCATTCGCACCATATTTCGACATTTCAATCCAGTCACCCACCCGGACCATTTCATTGGCTGATAACTGAATTCCTGCCACAAGTCCCAATAAGGAATCCCGGAAAACTAACATAAACACTGCGGATAACGCACCTATCCCACTGAGCAGGATCAGGGGGCTTTCTCCCATCAAATTGGCTATTACCAAAATGACGCCGAGGATAATGATAATTATTTTGGAAACTTGTATATATCCTTTGATTGGCTTCGTTTTTGCTATTTCATAGGTCTGATATATATCATTCACGACATTTAACACACTATTGATTACACTTAATGCAACAAAAATAATATAAGTAAGCGCTGCCGTTTCAATTAGCTTCTGATGGGCCGGAAAGGTGGAAGCAAAGTTATAAATAATAATAGCCGGCACAAAATGGGATGATTTTTGGAATACTTGTTGTTCCAATAAAACATCATTCCATTTAAATTTGTTCTTGCTCACGATATGTGTAATAAATCGGATAACCACTTTTTTTGTAATGAAATTTGCAATGATACAAAGGAGCGCAATAAAAGCAATCATAATTGCAACGGAAAGGTAATCAACCCAAGTTGTATCCACACCGTAATCTAAAAGCCGATTACGAATAAAGTCCATTTGTTTTCCCTCCGTTCGATTTTCGTCTCGTGGCAACTCATATAGACATTTGTGGAGTATGTATTACCATCATTATACCAGAAATGAAAAACCAGCTCTTTTATCTAGGCGCTCCTCTCCACTAATGCTAAAATATCCGAACATTCAGTTGTCATAATATAAAAACTTTCGTATTTCCATTGACCGCCTTAAAACTTTCATGTTATAAATTTAAAGTAAAAAAATCAAATAGAAACGTATTAAATGTATATGCTTAGGAATAAGGCTTAAGCGTCTCTACCTGGTAACCGTAAACTACCGGACTACATGAATGAATGACTGGAAATTCGTATTTTCACTAAATATGTTCCACTATTTCTAAATGTAAATCCGGAACCTGGGTAGGTATATATCCGGGTTTTTTCATTTCACTCGAACTTTTTGGCATTTATACGAACACCTGGATTTTGTTGATCACCTTTGAGAGATAGATAATTCGAATATCTATCCAAGTAATCGGAGACGATGTTAGAGAGCTCCTTTGGAAAGGGGACACTTCACGATTATTGATTGGCTTTCAAAAATCAAAAACATGCTGTGAACCAGTCCTTTAATAATCTATATTCAAATAAACAATGATAAGGATGGGAATTGAAATGACGAATAAACATATTTATTTTAATCATGACGGCGGGGTCGATGATCTGGTTTCATTATTTTTATTACTTAAAATGGATAATGTCGAATTGACAGGCGTATCGGTTATTCCAGCTGATTGTTATTTAGAACCAGCGGTATTTGCAAGCCGAAAAATTATCGATCGCTTTGGAAACGGCAATCTCGATGTAGCTGAATCAAATTCACGCGGAAAAAACCCTTTTCCAAAAGATTGGCGAATGCACGCTTTTTATGTAGATGCACTACCCATTTTAAACGAATCCGGAAAAATAATCACACCGGTAGCAGAAAAGCCGGCACATCTTCATATGATCGATGCTATTCGAAATACCCCTGAAAAAACAACTTTATTATTCACAGGACCTCTTACTGACCTCGCCCGCGCGTTGGATGAAGCTCCAGATATTGAAGCGAAAATCGAAAGACTCGTTTGGATGGGCGGTACTTTTCGAGAGGCTGGGAATGTTCACGAACCTGAACATGATGGAACGGCCGAATGGAATGTGTTTTGGGATCCGGAAGCCGCTGCTCGAGTATGGGAAACTAACATAGAAATTGATTTAGTCGCGCTTGAAAGCACAAATCAAGTACCTTTAACTTTGGATGTGCGTGAACGCTGGGCAAAAGAGCGTAAATATATTGGAGTTGATTTCCTCGGCCAATGTTATGCTATGGTGCCACCCCTTGTTCATTTTTCAACAAACTCTACCTACTATTTATGGGATGTGTTAACGACTGCGTTTATTGGCAAAAAGGATCTGGTTAAGGTTCAAACGGTCTATAGTGAAGTCATTACAGACGGGCCAAGTCAAGGACGTACCGTTAAAACGCCTGACGGCAGACCAGTGAATGTAGTTTATGACGTGGATCGCAATGCTTTCTTCGATTACATGACTGAATTAGCCAAGTAAGAACCGATAGCCTTCTCAATGAGGTACCATACAATTGGTGCTACACATCCAGGAAGCGATTGACAGTGATGCTTTTCGACGTATAGCGTTCAATACAATAAACCGGCTATTAACATACTATTTCCATGCAATTTATTTATCATGACAGGAGAGGAACTATGCAATACATCTGGGGCATCATAGGAATCATCGGCATTTTAGTAATTGCACTCTCATTATCGACAGCACGTAAATCCATTAATCCAAGAACCGTTATTGGCGCTTTGGCCATCCAACTTATTTTTGCTTTTATTGTGTTGGAATGGGAATTCGGGAGAAAGATTTTGCAATTCCTTTCAGGGATTGTCCAAAAAGTAATTGACTCATCCAATGCCGGCATCCAGTTCTTGTTTGGAGGAATGCTAAACATAGAAGGCGCAGGCTTTACCTTTGCATTCCAAGTACTACCTATTATCATTTTCTTTGCTTCATTAATTTCTGTTCTCTACTATATTGGGGTTATGCAGTTTGCAACTAAGATCATCGGTGGACTTTTGGAAAAAATACTTAAAACAAGTGAAACCGAATCGATGTCAGCTGCCGCCAATATTTTTCTAGGCCCAACTGAAGCTCCATTGGTCGTCAAACCTTATATTGAAAAAATGACTAAATCAGAATTGTTTGCCGTCATGGTAGGGGGAATGGCGTGCGTGTCAGGGGCCGTTTTAGGCGGATACGCAATGCTGGGTGTTCCGTTAGATTATTTGCTGGCTGCAGCTTTTATGGGCGCTCCGGCGGGATTGTTATTAGCAAAAATAATCGTTCCCCAAACAGAAGGACTAAATAGGGAAGAACGAATTCTATTGGTTAAAGACGAGGAATCGAGAAATATTGTCGATGCAGCATCTCGCGGGGCTATGGACGGCTTAAAAATAGCAGCAGGTGTTGGTGCATTATTACTTGCTTTTATCTCTCTGATCTTCTTAATGAATACGATCATTGGAGCTATTGGTGGAATTTTTGGATACGACTCTCTAACGTTGGAACAAATACTGGGTTATCTATTCTTTCCACTTGCCATCCTTATTGGAGTTCCATTCGATGAAGCATTACAAGCAGCCTCTTTTATTGGACAGAAGTTCGTACTGAACGAGTTTGTTGCCTTTACTTCATTCGCTCCTGAAATCGCTAACCTATCACCTAAAAGTGTAGCCATGATTAGTTTTGCGCTTTGCGGATTTGCAAATCTTGCATCAATGGCCATGCTAATCGGAGGCTTAGGCGGAATGGCGCCGTCAAGAAGACAAGATATTGCCGAGCTGGGATTCCGAGCGATTATAGCTGCAACTTTGGCTAACCTGTTAAGTGCTGCGATTGCTGGTATGTTGATTTAAGTGAAAAGAAGTTCCACTAAATGGCCCGATAAATAAAGTGCCCATCTAACTCATTGCCGTGAGTTAATGGGCTTTTTTTGTGCACAAACCTCTCGTTACCCACTTGAAAAGGGGAATTGATGGATCCATCAATTCCCCGAGTTCCGGATATTACACTTTTTCATTCCGTAGAACACATAACTGTATTCTCTAGAATTATTTTGATAAAGGCTTATTTCTTGTTTGATCATGTTCACTACATTTAAAGCCACTGGGGTAGCATAATACTTGTGTTCCATCTCTCTCAGATTGCGGCCAAGTGGATTGTAGTATTCGTCTATCCAATCTTCCTTTGGTAAAACAAATGAAAAGTCATAAGAATATTCCTGACCGATGATTTGATTCACTTTATTGGAAATGGAATCAATCTCCGGATACCCTTGCTCCCAAAATTCTTTACTTTCTCTGGAAGGATCTGCATGCAGCCAAGAAATCTCACTACATACTAGATAACCACCTTGTTTTAAAAAGGGTTTCCACTGTTTGAGTCCTTCTTGAAACCCTGCAATATAAATTGAACCTTCTGCCCAGATAAGGTCAAACGTTTCTGGAGAGAAGTCCATTTCCAACATGGAAGTATTTAAGACTGTTACTCTGGCTTCTAATCCTTTTTTATGAAGTTGTTCGATCAATGTATCCAAATACTGTTGATTATTATCAATGGCTGTGATGTGAGCGTTTGGAAAAACTTCAGCCAAAATCAATGTATGAATTCCATTTCCGCATCCTATATCTAATATATTTAAATTGGTATCCTTCCCTACACTTACCAACGACGCCGCTTTCTTCGTTGATGGTTCGCTGCCAGGGGCTAAACGTGCTAGCCCTTCAAAAGCTTCATAAAAATACTTTTCCATTAGTAGGCACTCTCCTTACATTCTTGTTTTATTAAAAGAAGGTACCTACCAGCTCTAAACATAAGGTAGACAAACAAAAACCTCCAAATGATGATGCCCTCATCTTTATATACTCTAATAAATTTGTCAAGACTGAACTCGTTAGAGTGAAGCTGTGCCTTTATCTTGCACAAGTATCTTGCGTATGGTATATCTTTGGCTTTTCCGGGCATTATACGGAGGATCATTTCATTCCGAAATAGCTCAGTGGTAGAGCATTCGGCTGTTAACCGATCGGTCGTAGGTTCGAGTCCTACTTTCGGAGTCTAAAAGGCCTCTTCTTTGAAGGGGCTTTCTGCAATGGAAGACTGGAGGGTTTTATGTTGAATACAGCTAACACATTATCTGTTTTCGCGTTAGGCGGTATTAATGAGATTGGAAAGAATATGTACGTGCTCGAATATGGAGACGACCTTTTGATCATCGATTGTGGTTCCAAATTTCCGGACGAAAGCCTATTAGGCGTGGATTTGATCATCCAAGATATTTCCTATTTACAGCAACATCAGGATAAAATCCGGGCGTTGCTTGTCACACATGGCCATGAAGATCATATCGGCGGGATCCCCTATTTATTGAAACAATTGAACATCCCTGTATATGCCACTAGGTTGACGCTCGGTTTGATTGACCTGAAGTTAAGGGAGCATGGATTGCTGAGGGATACGCAACGGATAGTGATCAATAGCGATTCCACCTTCCAATTCGGTGACATTAACGTCTCTTTCTTCAAAACAAGTCATAGCATCCCCGATTGCTTGGGGATTGTCTTCCAAACTCCGCAAGGAACGATCGTGCATACGGGCGATTTCAAGTTTGACCTGACTCCGGTCGGCGGAGATTATGCAGACCTTCACAAAATGGCCGAAATCGGCAAGAATGGCGTCTTATTACTTTTATCGGAAAGCACAAATGCCGAGCGTCCTGGTTTTTCGCTATCCGAACGGGTTGTCGGGGAGCATATTGAGGAAGCTTTCCGCAAAGCCGATCAAAAGATTTTCATCTCGACATTCGCTTCAAACGTTCACCGGATCCAGCAAATTATCGACGCTGCAATCAAAACGAACCGGAAGATCGGTTTGTTGGGCAGAAGTATGGTGAACGTCGTCTCTGTCGCTGAAGAATTGGGGTATTTGACGATACCTGAAGGGATCCTGATCGAAACGGATCAAATCAATGGGTTGGATCCTGAACGTGTCGTCGTCATCTGCACGGGGAGCCAAGGCGAGCCGATGGCGGCACTCTCCCGATTATCGACGGGAAACTTCCGGCAAGTTTCTGTCCTGCCCGGTGATACGGTCATCCTCGCATCTAGTCCGATCCCTGGGAATGAAAAAAGCGTTTCGCGCATCGTTGATAATCTTTTTCTGTTAGGGGCCAAAGTAATTTACGGTTCCGGAAGCACATCAGGCATGCACGTGTCCGGACATGGTTTCCAGGAAGAATTGAAATTGATGCTCACCTTGATGAAGCCGAAATATTTTATTCCTATCCACGGCGAATATCGAATGCTGCAACAACATCGGGCATTGGCTGAGTCTATCGGGGTTGAAGGGGATCATATTTTCATCCTCAACAATGGAGACGTCGTCGATATCGAGCAGTCCACAGCGCGCCAAACGAGAAGCGTGCAAGCCGGCCATGTCTTTGTCGATGGGCTCGGTGTCGGAGACGTCGGTAAAATGATATTACGCGATCGCAAACTGTTGGCGGAAGAGGGAATGCTGCTCATTATCCTGACGATGAGCAAAACAGACGGAAAGCTGCTGACAAGCCCCGACACGATTTCACGCGGATTTGTTTACGAGCGCGGGGCAGAGGAGCTTTATAAAGAACTGGATGAATTGGTCGTTACAATCGTTAAAAATTCAGCCCGACCGAACCGAAATCGAAGGAATGATCTCAAGCATTCAATCCGGAAATCCGTTGAAAAACTGCTATACGCCCGAACCAAAAAACGGCCGATGATTGTGCCGTTCATTATTGAAATATGAAAGGGAGCCACGAGAATTCGTGGTTTTTTATGTTCACTACCTTCAAAGCAACAGGGGGATCAGAATACATATGTTCTATTTTCTATTTCTTTCAGATTGCGGACAAGTGGATTGTAGTATTCGTCTAACCAATCTTTTTATCCAATAACGTATCCAAATACCGTTGATTATTATCAACTGCTTTAATGTGAGCATTTGGAACTATTTCAGCCAGAATCAAGGTATGAATTCCAGTTCCGCATCCTATATCTAATATATTTAGATTTCTACCTTTGCTTACATTTACCAACCATGCTGCTGCGCCAGTAAATCACTTTCCTTAAAAAGGCCTTTCATCAATTCACTGAATTGTTAAGAGGCCTTTTTCTAGTCCAAGATATTCGCTGTGGGAAATGTTGGACTAGAGCAACAACTAATTTCAAAAATAGTCGTAATGTACCAAGTGATAACTCGTATGTTTCTTCGTTTTTATTTGCAATTTTGTAGTATGTATTAACTGTATTACGTAATTTGTGCTGTTTTGGAAAATATTGTTTTGTATTTATTAATATTTTTAGTATTGTATTTCATGGGCAAAAGAATGATAAAAAATTAAGGAGGAAGTGTATTTGCCAAATATGAAAAAGAATCTTATGTATCCATTTTTAATTTTATTATTAAGTTTTGTACTGGGAGCTTGCTCAGAACAGACAAAGGAAGCCACTATATCACAAAATGAAGAAGGAACTGACACGGTAGAAGAAGTAGAAGAAGCAACAGAGTCAAATGTTACCCCCACTCCCCAATGGTCTTATGAAGAAGAAACAGGACCTGAACATTGGGGTGAATTGGATCCCTCCTATTCAGTCTGCATTAAAGGAAATGAGCAATCACCGATTAATATCGAAACCTCTCAGGTGAAAACAAGCGAGAAACTAGAAAGCCTTGACATTCAATATGAGCCGACAGACTTTTCAATAGTCCATAACGGTCATGCCATACAGGCTAACCCTGCGATACAAAACAATAGCATTGTGGTGGAAGGAAAAGAATACAAACTTGCTCAATTCCATTTCCATACACCAAGCGAGCATCAATTCAATGGCGAAAATTTGGATATGGAGCTGCATTTGGTACACCAAGATGGAAACGGTGAGCTTGCCGTCCTTGGCATAATGATCCAAGAAGGAGAAGAAAACGAAGCATTGGCATCCATTTGGGGTGCGTTACCAAAGAGTGAAACAGAAGAAGAGGTTACCATAGAAGAACCTGTGGATTTACAAGCTTTACTCCCTGCAGATCAAACATCTTACTTTTATGAAGGCTCATTAACGACACCACCTTGTTCAGAAGAAGTACAATGGATTGTTTTCGAAAATCCAATTGAAATGTCAAAAGAACAAATTCAAGCATATCGGCAAATTTTCCCTGGTAACCAGCGTCCTGTTCAGGGTTTAAATGAACGGGAAATTATTAAGGAATAAGTTAAGATAGACTGTGTAGATTAAGGCATCGAGCACATAAATAAAAGATGGCCCTTCATCTCTGAAATTGGTTAAAGGCCATTTTTATCCTCAATCGGTTCTTCTCTTAAAAAAGAGTTGAAAGATGAAATACGGAACATTGAGGTTCCACCCGTTTGTGCCTATGAAAGAGTTTCTGCAAAAAGTCGGGTCCCCCCATGTCATTTGGAAGATTTTTAGACTGTCCTCATACTGGATATAAAAAACGACAACTCCACAAAAAGAGTTGTCGTTTTTATCTAACGGTTGAATTACATCATGCTCCCCTTTCTACTGCTGTATCACTTAATTCCACACGCCTCTGCTAACACTTCTATTAAATGAAGTCCCTGCATTTTATTCTTAACTCCGCTACGTTCAATTCCTAAACGCATCTGTAATAAACATCCCGGATTGGTCGTAACAAGTGTACTTGCTTCAGTGTTTAATACATGTACCATTTTCTCATCTAAAATTTCCATCGACTCTTCAAAATGCAGTAAGTTATATATCCCACCAGAGGCACAACATAAATGACTGTTTTTCATCTCTATAAACATTGCACCCGGAATTGAATTTAATAATTTTCTAGGAGGATCAACAACTCCTTGAACATTCCTTAAATGGCATGAATCCTGATAAGTGATAACACCTTGCCATTCTTTTTCGAATGGAATGTTATCAATTTCAACTAATACTTCAGTAATATCTCTTGATCTATCAACGAATTGGTCCGCACGATGTTTCCAGTCAGGTTCATCGGCAAGTAATTTATCATATTCATGCAACATGGCTCCACAGCCGCCTGCATTGTTAATCAAATAAGTGACGCCAAGTTCCTCAAATGCTTCAATATTCTGTTTCGCCATTTTTTTTGTGGCCTCTATTTCACCTTTATGGCTATGGAGGGCACCGCAGCATGTGATGTTTTGGGGTATGACGACTTCTATTCCGCACTTTTGCAGCAGTTCAATCGATTGACGATTGATTTTCGACATAACTGCATCCATTATACATCCTGGAAAAAAAGCGACCGTCATCTTTTTTTCTCCAACCGCTTTATATAACTCACCAAATTTATAACGTTTATACGGTGCTTCTACTTTAGGCAGAGCCCTTTCAAATTCCCCCATGGGTTTTGAGACCATATCTATTATTTTAGTTTTTTCTGCTATTTTGCTCAACCCTGTTGATTGATATAACCACACAAAGCTCCCTACTGTTCGTAAGCGATTTTTTTTAGGGAATAAGTTTTTGAGCATAGTTTGTAACAATTTATCTGACACAGTGGATGATGACTTTGTGGCTTTTTTCTTTTCAGCAATTACATTCAATGCGGATTCATAAATTTCACCATACGGAACATTAACTGGACAAGCAACTTCACATGCACGGCAGCCTAGACAAAGATCAATTGGTTGTTTTAAGTCTTCGAGTATATCTATCTTGCCTTCAGCTGCCATCTTCACTAAATTAATACGTCCTCTTGGGGACTGCGCTTCATTGCCCATCGTTAGATAAGTAGGACATACTGGTAAGCAATAACCACATTGGACACACATATTTGCAGCGTCATAAGATAATTCATACAACTTTTCCTCGTATTTCTTATCATTCCCATCGATTTTCAAGTTATATTAATACCACCTTTGTTTGTCCCTCCTGGGGGAAGATTTTCCCCGGATTTAAAATGTTATTTGGATCCCAAGCTTCTTTTATTTTCCTCATCATCATCAAACCGTCTTCTCCTAACTCTGAAGCCATATACGGTGCTTTTAATAGACCAATCCCGTGTTCTCCTGACAATGTTCCGCCTAACTCAATTGCCGCTTCAAATATTTCACTGACTGCATCCTCTACACGTTTCATTTCCTCTATATTACGTTTGTCTGTTAAAATATTCGGATGCAGATTCCCATCACCTGCATGTCCGAATACAACTAAATTCAATTTATACTTATCTCTGATTTCATTCAGCTTTTCCATCATTTCAGGAATTTTGCTTCTGGGGACAGTGGCATCCTCAGATATTTTCGTTGGCCCTAATTGTGTTATTGCAGGAGAAACCATTCGTCTGCTTTTCCAAATCTGCTCTCGTTCTATTTCGTTTTGAGCCACCTTTACATTTATGGCATTAAATTGTTTGCATACTTCGGCACATTTATTAATTTCCTTCTGTATTGCAGAACTATGGCCATCTACTTCAATAATTATGATTGCCTCTGCTTCAGTCGGCAAACCGCTTGGTATATAATTTTCCACTGCTACTATACACGCATTGTCCATTAATTCCATGGCGCTTGGTAATATTCCTGAAGCCAGGATACTCGTAATTGCTTTTCCGGAATTAATTAAGGAATCGAAAGATGCCAAAAGAGTTTTTCGATCTTCCGGCTTAGGTATAAGCCGAATTATTGCTTCAGTTACAACACCTAAAGTCCCTTCAGAACCAACTATGAGGCGGGTCAAGTCATAACCCGTTACATTTTTAACTGTTTTCCCTCCAGTGCGAATGATTTCTCCAGTAGGGGTGACGACTTCCAATCCGATTACATATTCTTTGGTTGTTCCATATTTCAAACCTTTTGGTCCGCTCGAGTTTTCGGATATATTACCTCCAATCGTCGATACATGTGAGCTGCTTGGATCTGGTGGATAAAAAAGTCCGACACTTTCAGCTGCTTCATGAATTTCGCTCGTAATAACACTTGGTGATACAATAGCTAGTAAATTCTCTTGATCAATAACAAGTTTTTTTTCGAATTGCGACATATCTAGCATCACACCGCCATTTACCGCCAAAGAACCTCCACTTAAAGATGTAGCAGTACCACGCGGATATACCGGGAATCGATGTTCATTTGCCAATTTTATAATAAAAGAAACTTCCTCCTTGGTAGTTGTTTGTACGACAAGGTCAGGCAAGTATTCTCCAAATGACGCATCATAGCTATATGAATAACGTTCAGACAAGCTTTCCAATATTCTTTTCCGGGGTATTTCTTTTTCTATTAGACCTATTAATTCAGTTGCAGATAACTGGTTCATCAGACCACTCCTTGCAGAACATATATTTTGTTTTATTTATTCTATTAAAAAATAAACGATTGGATGTAATCTCAATTCCAATCGTTTTCTATTAATTTTTTAGCAACCATTTATTATTCAGCTTAATATCATGTATTAATGTCTCGATTTTTTGGAGTTCACTTTGCGCTTCTTGAATATTACAAATTTTAAAATCAATCGTATCTCCGGGTTTTTTCTGTGCAACATAAGGAATATCACTAGTTATGACGACACCGATTTTTGTATAGCCGCCGGAAGTGCCACAATCCGCCATGTGAATGATCGGAAAACCATTACCTGGCACTTGAATTGTCCCTGGTGATATAAAGTCGGAAATTATATCAGCGCCGTCTTTATGAATCAACTGTGTACCCTCTAAGCGGTATCCCATTCTATCTGAAGCATTCGATAAACTGTATGTACTGTTTGTAAAAAGTTCAATGGACTTATCCTCAAATCGATCTACATGCGGACCCGCTATAAATCTGATCCTGCGTTCTTTACCAAACTCCGGAATGTCGTCAGTCCGCAATCTTCTGCCTTGTAATCTGTCAATATTAAAATCTGGTTTATTCAAAGTCAATTTATCATCTCTCTTCAGGGCTCTTCCCATATATCCGCCATAGTTTCCCCGTGTAAACGTTGCGCGGCTTCCCATAACTTCTGGAACATTGATTCCACCTGCAAAAGAGATATACGTTCTGCAGCCGGAGATTTGTTTGCCAAAACTTAGTTCATCCCCTGCTTCGGCAAAAATAACTTTCCACATATCGATGCTATCGCCGTTCAACTTGGGAGATAAATCACCGCCGGTAATTGAGAATACAGTCTCCGATTCAAACTTAATGACAGGCCCTATCATTGTGATTTCAATTGCAGCTTCGTTTTCATTATTTCCTACCAAAATATTGCCTAAGCGAAAAGAAAGTGGGTCCATTGCACCTGATACTGAAACACCGTAAATTCGATAATCTCGTCTTCCAAGGTCTTGGACTGTCGTTAATAACCCGGGTTTTAAAATAGTTACATGTTCCACTCGCGATTCCACTCCTTCTGCCTCTCTTCGTTCCAGGATTGCACAAATTCTGCGCTGACAGGTTCTAATTTAACGTAATCCCCTGCATTTAATAATCCGGGAGGTAAATGATGAGGATTGAAAACTTCTAGAGGAGTCCAGCCAACTATATGCCATCCAGACGGTGCATCCATGGTGCAGATCCCTACTTGTTTATCGGCAATTTGAATGGTGCCTTTTTTTACATTCATCCGAGGATTGGCGCGCCGTTTGAAACGCAATTTTTCATCAATATTTCCGCAGTAAGGATATCCCGCTATAAACCCTATCATATACACATAATAGCTTTTGCTATGTATCATTTGAATGACTTCCGTCGTTGTCAAATCTGCTCTTTCAGCAATCTCATCAATATCTAAACCGTATTCGCCGTCAAAAGCTACTGGAATATGAACGGTCTTACTTTTTGTTTCTTCATTTTCAGATATGTCTTTCTCAAACTTTTTTAATTCTGCAAGAAGTTCATCGTACTGTATAATGACCGGATTATATACAATTGTTAAATTGTTATAGGCCGGCAACAGTTCGGTAACTCCTTTAATATCACTCTTTTTTATGACTTGTAAAAATGACTGTATTTTTCTACTTACCTCTATGCTGATAATATTTTCGAATTGCGCTACCATAGCACTATCACCCATAGGATAGTAAATGGGACATTGCTTTTTTTCGATGCTCATATTTCCACCTCGAAGGTTCAGTTGTAGTAGGTTATCGACTAATGTCCATATTCAATTTCTTATTCAATTAACCCAAATAAATTTTCCATTTCGTGCACTGAATTTTTATTTGTAATTCTTTGTATTTTTAGACGATTCATTAATACTTAGTATAAACTACTTTTTTAGTTGATATCTATGGACAATTTATATGAAAATACCTGGAATTTAGAATTTAAAACCGTGTACTATTCACAAAAACATTTTACATGGAGTCTGAAACCTAAATGGAACTCACGATTCAATGCTTTATAAAGTTGTATGAGAAGATAAAAAGAGACCAGCCCAATATCCTGCACGGCCGGCCTCCAGTTTATGCGTTATATTTTATAGCGACTAGCTTTTCTACCAGATATGCCTCCAATCCTTGATGTCCTCCTTCTTTGCCTATCCCGCTTTCCTTGAAACCGCCAAATGGACTTTGCACTACAAATGGAAGCGGGTCGTTTACGCCTACCATTCCATAGTCTAACGCTTCGGATACGCGAATGACCCGAGACATATTATCAGTATATAAATATGATGCTAAGCCGTATTTCTCATGATTAACCATTTTCATAAGTTCTTCTTCAGTCTGGAAGGTGATAATTGGAGCAACAGGACCAAATGATTCTTCAGTATATATGTTCATTTCAGGGCTAACATTTGTTAAAATAGTTGGATTGACAAAGTTTCCTTGCGCTTCCTCTTCGGAAAGTTCACTTTCATTTTCGATTTTCAGAGCACCTTTACTTACTGCATCTTCAATTTGTTCCTTAACCTTGGCGACTGCATTTTGATCAATTAAAGGACCAACATTTGTTTCCTCATCCAGACCGTTACCCACTTTTAAATCTCTAACTTTATTTACAAGTAACTCTGTGAAATTGGCCGCGATTGTATCTTGGACGTAAATACGATTTGTTGATGTGCACATTTGACCAGAACATCTGAATTTAGTTGATAATAAATCCCGGGCAGCCTGTTCGATATTGGCATCTTCGAATACAATAAATGGAGCGTGACCGCCTAATTCCATTGAAATATGTTTTACTGTTTTCGCTGATTTTTCCATAAGTAATTTCCCGACATTTGTAGATCCAGTAAAAGTAATCTTTTTCACCTTACTGCTATCCATTAATACTTCAGTAACCTCTGATGAATTTGCCATGACGACATTAAATACTCCTTTAGGCAAGCCGACTTCTTCAAATATCTTGGCAAGTTCAATTGTGGATTGGGGTGATTTACTCGATGGTTTGATGACAAGTGTACATCCTGCCGCGAGCGCTGGTCCTGCCTTGCGGGCAACCATGGATAATGGAAAGTTCCATGGAGTGATTGCTCCTACCACACCAATTGGCTGCTTAATAACTAGAATTCTTTTATCGTACGAATTTGAAGGTACCGTTTCCCCATATACACGCCTAGCTTCTTCGGCAAACCATCTGAAATATTCAATAGAGGATTGAACTTCGCCTCTCGCATCAATTATAGGTTTCCCCATTTCTTTAGTTATAACTTCAGCTAAAAATTCCTTCTTTTCTTCCATTTTTCTATAGACATCAATCAAATAATTCGCCCGATCTATTGCAGGCGTTTTTGACCAAGTCTTAAAAGCCTCATCAGCTGCATCAATCGCTTTCTGGACATGTTCTCCTGTTCCATTACTCACCTCATACGTACATTCTCCAGTTGCCGGACTGTAAACACGTAATTTATTATCAGTTTGAATCCATTCTCCATTAATATACATTTTATTAAGCTCCTTCTTCTATTCCCTAGTTCATTTTCAAATTATTAGTGTCTCTTTATAAAAAAACTTTCATATATAGATGCTGCACATACGGTGTCTAAAAAACCAACACCGACTGAATCCATTAAAGTAATTTCTTCATCGGTTTCCCGTCCGGCTTTCTCACCTACAACAATATCTGCAAGCTCACTATAGATATTTTCGAAGGACCATTCCCCTTTTTCGTCCGGGATAACAAGCCCGCCTGCTTCTCCTTTAGCCCCTTCTAACGTATCGACGACAACTTTGCTTGCTTTTTTTAGAGTTTCAACGTCATATTCTTGTTTGATCGGCTCACATGAACCTATTGCATTAATATGGGTTCCTGCTTTTATATATTTGCCTGAAAAAACCGGTGTATTTGCCGATGTACTTGAAACTAATATATCTGCTTTACTCACAGCTTCATTGACATCATCAACAATTTGGATGTCACCGCTCCAATCAGGATAATGATTCATTACTTTTTCTTTTAAGTCTAATGCTTTGTTTTTTGTCCGGTTATAAAGATATATTTTTTCAAGCTCTCTCACTTCCATAATGGCAAGTATTTGACCGTATGATTGAACCCCGCAACCGATAACGGATAGCGTTTTTGCATCTTCTCTTGCCATATGTTTCGTTGCAACCCCGCTAATGGCACCCGTTCTCAGCATCGTTAATGCAGATGCAGCTATATTGGCTACATGCTGGCCCGTTTTAGATTCTGAAAGGACAATCGTACTTTGAATTCTCGGAATGTAATATTTTTCATTTCCAGGAAATATGCTCGCAATTTTCACGGCAGAATAGTTAATCTCGGGAACATATGAAGGCATATATAGCGTATGGGCGCCGTCATCACCCTGATGTAAAATCGTTCTAAATGGGACGACAATTTCAGATCTCTTCGAAAGCATGAAAGCCCTTTCAACATCTTCTATACATTGCTTCATACTATAATTTTTCAGGACTTCTTCTTCACTAATAATTTTCATGAATCTCCCACCTTTAAAAATCTATTTTACTAAAACAGTGCTGAACCAAGGAACATAGACAAGTACGATTGTAGCTATAACTAAAGCGATTAAATACGGAACCGATCCTCTTGCTACTGTAATGACTTTTTCTTTAAAGTGCCCGCTTAGTACAAATAAGCTAATTCCAACTGGTGGTGTTACTTGTGAAATCATCATACAAGCAACTGTAATAACACCAAAATGTACTGGGTCATAACCTAATGCAACAACTGTAGGGAAAACAATCGGAATCGTAATATATAGTATTGGAAGAGCATCCAAAAACATCCCAAATACAATATACAATCCTAAAATACTTAATAAAATAATCCAACCTGGAACGCTTAACTCAGATACAAATTTAGTGATTTTAGCCGGCACTTGTATATACATTAATGCAGACGAGAACAATACGGCGCCACATAGCAGCAGATAAATCACCGTAGTAGTTTTAATTGAACTCACAAAACTGTTTATAATATTCTTCTTTTTAAAATCTTTGCGATTAAAAATGAAACTAATCAAAAGTACATAGACAACTGCAACGGCTGCAGCTTCGGTCGGTGTAAATATCCCTTTATAAATCCCGCCCAGTATGATGATCGGCATTAATAATGAAGGCAAACCATAGAAAAATGAACTAATAATTTCTTTCGTATTACTTCTTACTTGAATTTGCGGTCTATCTTTGTATGTAAGAATAACTGCAGTAACAATTAAGACAAAGGCAATAAACAGACCGGGTATGATTCCTGCCATGAACATCGTTCCGACATCTTGCTGTGTCATTGAAGCATACACAATCATATAGACGCTAGGCGGAATCATTTGTCCTAAAGTTCCTGAAGTCGCGACAATCCCCATACTTTGTTCTTTTGAATAACCAAGTTTCAGCATCTGCGGGATCACCATTGCACCAACCGCGACAACTGTCGCAGCAGATGACCCTGACAGTGCTCCAAAGATTACGCAAGACAATACGGCAGCAGCAGGCATCCCGCCGGGCAAATGACCCACTAAGTTTGTGATGAATTTCAACATTCTTTGAGCCATTCCCAAATCTGTCATTAAATTACCAGCCAATAAAAAGTACGGAATTGCCAACAAGATCCAGCTATCTGTAGCAATTAAATATTGTGATACAACAGTTTCGATTGGCAAACCCAAAAAGCCAAATAATATTGTTCCCCCACTTAAACTTAAACTGAGCCAAATCGGGGCTCCTATGATTAAAAAAGCTAAAAATATAACTAAACCTATTAATATAATCATGTGCAACACCTACCTTCTATCCATTACTAATCAATTTTATATTTCTCGTTATTTCTAATAGTGAATAAATTAATGCGATGATCATTCCAATGATAATCGCTAACGCGGGAATAAATAATAACATACCACCGGATAAAGTTTTCACTTTCATATCTAGTAAAGAAGATGACCATTTATATCCACCATAGATTAGAAAGGCAAATGTTAGAGCAAGGATTACGTTTATTAGTAAATCAATATATAACAAGACTTTCCCTTTCAGTATTTCGTGTAATGCGCTCATTTTGATATGCTCATTTTGTCTAATTAGGGGACCCATATAAAAAAACACTCCATATACAATCGTGTAAATCGAAATTTCCGTTAAAATTTCATATGAAATCCCTAACACATAACGTAATATAACACTTACAAAAGCTAGTAAAACACTGCATCCTATCATAGCAATAGCGAAGTATTCCAATAATTTGTCTAAAGTATTAATTGTTTTTTCAAACCCGCTAACCTTTTCCATATTTTTAACTCCTCTTAGGAAATACAACCCTTGTATTATTTCCAAATAAGATATAGAAAGAGTATACCGGGAAGCCCGATGTACTCTTCTAGTCAAACTGTCTATTTATTTCATTTCTTCTTTAATTCTATCTGCTTCCTCTATTAATTCTGCAGCACGCGGTTCATCTTTTAGGTATTTATCGTACATCCCTTTTGTTGCTTCTTTCCAAGCTTCAATTTCTTCATCAGTTGGATAGTATGTTTCTACACCTTGCTCTGCTTTAAGCTTTTCGAAAACGTCTGCCCCTTTTTCTCTTACTAATTGATCTGCAAATTCTTCTAGATCCCTGCCAGTTTCAACTAAAATTTCTTGCAGGTCTTCAGGCAATGAATTGAACTTGTCCATTGAAATCATTACTGGCATAACATAGCTAATTAGCGGATAAAGCGATTGCGTTTTGATCGGTAATTTATTGTCATATACATATATCGGCACAATAACCATGCCATCTACAACACCTTGCTGTAGTGCTGTTGGTAATTCAGGTCCTGGAATTGATGTACCACTTGCGCCAACCATTTTTAAAGTCTCAGAAGCAATCGGTCCGCCTGGAACTCTAATTTTCAAACCTTTAGCGCTTCCCGGATCCGTGATTAGATTCTTTTCAGCTCCAGTCCAAACAGTACCGTACATATCGGTCGAGCTCATGGATAGTACTTTAACACCCTTCTCTTCCATAAGTTTAGCGACTTTTCTTCCGCCATTTTCACTTTCAATAAATGCTTTTTTGTTGTCTAAATATACATCATTATCATTCGGGTCGTAGTTAAATAGAAACGGTAAATCAAAGAAGTGCCAAATTGGATCAAAACTGCCGGCAATTGCTGAGCTCGAATGAACCATGTCTACTTGACCTTGTAGCATCGCAGGAATTTCTTGGTCACTAGGCATTAACTGTCCATCTGAATAAGCTTCAATTTTCAATCGACCATTACTGCGCTCTTGAATCTCAGCATCAAACCATTCGACATATTGATGGTGCAAAGAAGCCTGCGGGTGTGAATGGACTAATCTTAAAACGTACTCCTCGCCAGATTTTCCACTGGCCGTTCCACCATTACCAGAGGTTGCAGTCACTTCTTCTTTCTGCCCGCCATCACCGCATGCCGTTAACACCAATAACAAAATTGCCATGAACAATACACTTAAACTCTTCCTCAAAACAATCCCCCCATAAATTTCTGATTGAAAGCGTTTACCTAAAAATTTTAACTATTTGGTTATTTCTAAGTTTAGTCTAATTCTTTTCAAGTCAGAATTCCATTCGCAAAACACACAAAATTTCGTTCCTTATAACACGTAAAGTTGTACGTTTTATACAATTGATCAATTCTATAATGGCTTCCTTACAAAGAAATAACGGATAAAAATGATTGGTACTTCAAGCAAACGCTCCACATTACCGATTTTGGTATCATTCAACTGTCACTATTAATAAGTTGCTTTTTTATATAAATGTACAAAACAATACAATGGTTAAAGTTGTTTATATCAATATTCGTTAGTTCCTTAATTTGGTTCATTCTGTAAATCAACGTATTTCGATGTAGATGTAAACTGCGTGCTGCATCACTTAGGTTAAACTTGCTTTCACAATAAATAATAAAAGTCTGCGACAAAACTTTGAAATTATTGTGATTCAAAAATGAATTAAAAGCCGAAGCAATAGGCTTATTTTTTTGTTGCGGAAGTGAATTGATGATGATATTCAGCTTATTTGAAAAATCGTTGTAATTATATAGGAATTGATCTGGATATAATTTTTCATTAGACTTCAAAGCTATAAGTGCGTTGTTATATGATTTTTGTATCCCTTCAATTCCGCTGCCGGTATTTCCTATAGCAATTTTCGCTGTCACATTATATTTCTTCAGCAAAATTTGATTTAGCTTTTCTGCATCTCGTTCGATATCATGAAATATTCTCTCCGCATTTTGATCTGCAGCTTTGAGTATACAAAATTGTTCAAATGTAAGCCGTCCAGTAATATCATGGGGACTTACATTTAACACTTCATTAATCGTTTCATAAAATTGATCATGAATTTGCAGGGAGGCATTCCTTTTATCATTGTCTTCCGGGCTAATTTGAATAATAATACATATTCTCTCCTTATCAACATTAAACCCCATCATATTTCCATAGCGTGTAATCTGTTCTGCATTATACTGAGATTCTTCGAAATTTAATATATAGTGAATGAGTGTATCCACAGCATTTGATTGTAATGATTTCATTTCTTTCATTAACGTCTCATGACAAATCATTTCAATATGGTTTTTAACGAGACGAATATAGTTTGATGTTTCACTATCTTGTCCGGTTTTTCCGAGTATTCCAACCGCTCCTAGAACTTGTCCATTTACAATAATGGGACTTGCAACACCCGGAAAAATATCCGGGTAATTTTTAACCGCGTTTTCATCAAAGAATGTTAATCTCCTCGTTTTAATTACCTCTGCTAATAGATAGTCGTAAATTCCAATACGACTCTTGTCATTAACGCCGATTAAATAGCCGTTTTCATCGGAAATACTTACTGGGAATCCAATTATTTTAGTCGTGTCTTCTGATATTTTTTGTGCAATTTGTTTTAGTACCATCCTATTTCTCCTGTCTATTGCCATATATAGTAACTTTGTTACAAGCATTGTTCCCTATGTAATAAGTAAACTTCTATTAATCAAAGAGTTAATAATTTAATATTTATGGAAGTATATCAGTTTAAGATAAATAATTAGCCTGCATAAAAGGGAGCCGTTTACTTTTACGTATACAGCACTCTTAAATTTCCGGCATTCCACTGGAATGCTTGGGTTCAAGTATATATGACAAAACAATTTAAATAAATACTTCTTTCGCACTTTTTGTATATGTTGCACTATAAACTAAAAATAAGAGACTGAATCTTCGTTCAATATGGTAATAGATTTTATCTAATTAGTTGAAATATACTTTAGATATGGACCTCTATAAGGGAGAACTTCATAACTTATAGGGTTTACGTAACTAAATAATGAAAGTGACTCTAAATATTGAGGAGAGATAAAAATGACAAACAACTATGATCTAATCATTGTCGGAGGGGGGATTATGGCAACGAGCTTAGCTTACAATTTGTATAAAGACGGCTATACCGGTAAAATTGCTCTTTTTGAAAAAGATAGCAAATATGAATATTCATCTACGCCTAGAAGTGAGGGTGGAATTCGTCAAACATTTAGTACGGAAGTTAACATACGGATGAGTCAATATAGTTACCAAGTATACAAACAATTTGAAGAAGAGATGGCAGTTGATGGTGAAAAGGCACATATAGATTTTCATGAAAACGGTTACCTTTACCTACTTGACAAAAAATCCAAACCCATTTTTGATGATATTTTAAAAGTACAATCCTCACTAGGTGTTAAGACTAAACTTATGGACCAAATGGAAACTCAATCTTTTTTTCCTGAGTTAAATGTTGAAGACCTAGAGGGGTCAGTGTTTGATCCGGAAGCGGGTAATGCCGATCCTTACTCCGTATTACAGGCCTATATCAGAAAAACTAAAATACTCGGCGCAACGTTTCACTACGAAGAGATTACTTCCATTTTGACGGAACGCGGTAAAGTAACCGGTGTTCAAACTATCAATGGTGATAAGTATCTTGCACCGGTTGTTGTAAATGCTGCAGGGCCATGGTCTGGTGAGCTAAGTGCAAAAATAGGAATAGAAATCCCCGTAAAACCATTAAAGCGCCAATTGTTTTCAATTGACACCCAGCAGAAATTCCAAAACGAGATTCCATTTACATTCGATCCGACAGGCCTCCATTTCAGAGGCGAACGATCAAAAATAGTCGTCGGCTGGGCCAATGAAGTTCCATATGGCTACGACTTTAAACTTGACAAGCAGTTTTTTGAAGAAGAGATATGGCCTATATTAGCCGGACGTTCCTCTCACTTTGAACAACTGAAGTTAGAAAGCGGCTGGACCGGTTTATATGATTATAACTATGCCGACCATAATGCGATCATAAGCGGGCACCCCGAAATGGGCGGATATTATATTATAACGGGCTTTAGCGGTCATGGATTCCAACATGCACCTGCTGCTGGAAAAGCGTTATCTGAATTAATCCGCTTAGGAAGATTTGAAACAATAGATATATCTCCCCTTTCAGTAGAACGATTTAAAACAAATAATTTAGTGGTTGAAACGGCAGTCTATTAAAAATACAAAGGGTGAATAAAATGGAGAAAACAGGCGGACAATTAGTAGTTGATGTATTGGAAAAAGAAGGGGTAACCAAAATTTTCGGCGTGCCGGGGGAAAGTTATTTAAATGTTCTTGATGCAATTTATGAACATCCCCAAATTGAGTATATTTCCGCCCGTCAAGAGGGCGGTGCTTCTTTTATGGCTGAAGGTTACGCAAAGGCTTCCGGCCAAGTTGGAGTATGTATGGCCACAAGAGGGCCGGGTGCAACGAATTTGTCAATTGGCATTCATACAGCCCATCAAGATTCAACCCCTCTTGTAGCATTAATTGGACAAGTAGAACGGGAGTTCAGAGACCGTGAAGCATTTCAAGAGGTTGATTTTGTAGGATTTTTCAGCCATTTATGTAAATGGACAGTAGAAATCAACCATGCCGACCGGGTTCCAGAATTATTACACCGCGCTTTCCATATTGCCCGTTCTGGACGTCCTGGCCCAGTCCTTGTGTCGCTGCCCGAAGATATGCTTGACGATGTTGTTACTAAAATAACGCATCAGCCATTTAGGGCTAGCAAAATATCTCCAGAACAAGAGGCCGTGATGGAGGCCGCGAAATTAATTCAAGAAGCGGAACGCCCTATCATGATTGTCGGCGGCGGCGTCATATTATCGGACTCAACAAAGCAGCTGATTGCGCTATCAGAATTAACTCAAATCCCAGTTGCAACCGCATTCAGACGTTTCCATGCCTTCCCAAATTCCCATGATAATTATGTGGGTTCCTTAGGAATTGGCGCGCGTCCGGACTTAGTACAATATATCCAGAATAGCGACTTAGTAATTGCGTTAGGAACCAGATTTTCTCAAATGACGACATCTGATTATACATTGATTAATGAAAACTCTAAACTCATTCATGTTGATGTTAGTGAAGAAACGTTGGGGAAAGTTTATACGCCGACCTTGCCGATCGTATCAGATATAAAAAGCTTTCTAGAAGAAATTGTGAAAGAACCTATAGAAAATAATGATGAGACAAGAAGAGAGAATACAGAAAGACTACGTAAGCATTATGTAGAATTTTCGACGCCGGAATTAATTAAAAAAGATGATTACGTTGATATGAATAGCGTAATTTATCACATATCCAAACAATTACCGAAAGATGCGATCATTACAAGCGATGCAGGCAACTTCTTCTCATGGTTGTCCCGTTATTACCGTTATGACGAAGGCGGTAAATATTATGGCCCGACTTCAGGAGCTATGGGTTATGGAATGCCAGCTGCAATTGGCGCCAAACTTGCACACCCCGATAAAATTGTCGTTTCGTTTTCGGGGGATGGTGGTTATATGATGACAATGCAGGATTTTGAAACGGCTGTCAGATATAACATTCCGATCATTTCCATTGTAGTAAACAACAATATTTACGGAACCATTCGTACACATCAAGAGCGTAAATTTCCTGATCGAATGGTCGGTACTCAATTGTCTAATCCCAACTATAAAGAAATTGCAGAATCATTTGGTGGTTTCGGTGAAAGAGTTACGAATACAAATGAATTTATCCCGGCACTTAAAAGAGCTTTAGAATCTAATAAGCCCGCTTTAATCGAAGTGTTGACAGATCCGCGTATTTTATCTGCAAACCATGAACAAACGATTTAATGGGAAAGGTGATTACAATGAAATCTATTAACATAAGAACAGCAATACCTGGCCCTAAGTCGAAGGAACTGGCAAAAGAAAAAGAGCAAGCTGTAGCTAGGGGAATTTCAACCGCTTACCCTATCGTTACAGTAAAAGGTGAAGGAGCCGTTCTGACTGATATTGATGGGAATTCATATCTTGACCTAGCGTCAGGCATCTCTAGCCTCAATGTCGGGCACTCTCCAAAGCCTGTTGTTGATGCATTAAAGATTCAGCTGGATTCATTCATAAATCCCATTTTTAACGTCGCATTGCATAAACCATATATCGATTTGGCGAAAAAGCTGAATCAAATTATACCGGGCAGTTTTCAAAAAAAGTCTGTTTTCTTTAATAGCGGAGCAGAAGCAATTGAAAACGCAGTGAAAATTGCCCGTCGGTATACGGGGCGGAAAGGAATCATTTCATTTGATCGTTCCTTTCATGGCCGTACAATGTTAGCCATGACTTTAACAGGAAGAGTCAATTCTATCAAAAGGGGGTTTGGTCCGCTCGCCTCAGATATCCATCATGCCCCTTACCCGTATTACTATAAAGATGAACGTACGGATGAGCAGTTACTTGCTGAACTTAGACGGTTATTTCAAGTATCAGTTCCTCCGGAAGAAGTAGCCGCGATTGTGTTAGAGCCTGTCCAAGGTGACGGTGGCATCATAATCCCTTCCAAGAGATTCATCCAGGAAATACGGGCCATTTGTGATGAATTCGGCATCGTATTCATTGCGGATGAAATACAAACAGGATTCGGCCGTACGGGTAGAATGTTTGCTATGGAACATTTTGATTGCGCGGCTGATCTGACAGTGATGTCAAAATCCATTGCGGCGGGTCTCCCTTTAAGTGCCATTACAGGTAGAGAAGAAATTATTAATTTTCCCGACGTAAAAGAACTTGGTGGTACCCTTAGTGGAAATACGTTAGCATGCGTTGCAGCATTGGAAGTTATTCAAATGATAGAAAATGAGAACTTACTAAAACGTGCAAACGAAATAGGACATTTTATTAAAGAAAAGTTATCTTTCGATTCTAAGCATATTGGCGAGATTCGTCAGATTGGTGCCATGATTGGAATTGAAATTGTATTAGACAAACAGTCAAAAGCCTCTCATCGAAGTTTTGTAAATGACGTGGTAACTAAATGCTTTGAAAAGGGCGTCTTATTTATGAGAGCAGCAGATGGTGATGTGATCCGACTGTTACCGCCACTCGTTATTACAGATGAACAATTACATGAAGCGATGTCTGTTATCGCAGATACCATTAAAGAACTTGAACGTATATAAATACCAATGGATGAGGTGAAGGCAATGCGATTGAAAAATAAAGTTTCGATAATCACTGGCGGCAGCCGTGGAATTGGTGAAGCAATAGCTACAATGTTTGGTAAGGAAGGGTCAAAAATTGTTATCGCTGACGTTAACGAAGAAACAGGAAATGCAGCAATTGAAGGTTTGAAAACAAATGGAATCGACGCAGTTTTTATTAAAACAGATGTTTCAAGTGAAGATAGTGTTATTAATCTAATACATGAAACCGTAAATGTATTTGGAGGTCTAGACGTATTAGTGAATAATGCTGCCGTGTCAATTAGGAAGTCTGCGGAAGACACATCTTTTGAAGAGTGGCAAAAGGTTCTTGGCGTTAATTTAACCGGTGCATTTTTGTGTTCAAAGTATGCCGTTCCTGAAATGAGAAAAAGGGAAAGCGGGGCAATTGTGAATGTTGCCTCATGGCATGCGGATAAAACGATTACCCGATTTGCAGCCTACGCAGCTTCAAAAGGCGGCATGACGGCTTTAACCCGTCAAATGGCACTTGATTGTGGCAAAGATAATATTCGTGTAAATGCAGTATTGCCAAGTACAGTGGATACGCCTATGTTATATGAGACTATGCAAAATTTACCGGACCCGGAAAGCGCTTGGAAGCAAACGCTTGAATATCAGCCCTTGGGGAGGATAGCAACGGCCGATGATATTGCCCATGCCTGTTTGTTTTTGGCAAGTGATGAAGCCGCTTATGTGAGTGGCCATTCTTTAAATGTGGATGGTGGAACTTATGTGAAGGTAGCAAGACCATTAATGTTTGATTAAACCCTTTTCCATTCAAAGACCGGATCGTCATGATAGGCTTTTAAAAATTGACGGAAAGGAAGTTAAAGATGAAGTACATTGATTTAAACTGTGATATGGGCGAAAGTTTCGGGGCTTATAAATTAGGGAATGACGAAGAAGTTATTGAACTTATTTCATCTGCTAATATTGCCTGCGGTTTTCACGCAGGCGATCCGAATGTCATGGATCATACAGTTAAAATGGCCAAAGAACGAGGGGTAGGTATTGGCGTTCATATGGGCTATCCTGATTTACTAGGATTTGGGCGACGTGACATGGACATCGCTAAAGATGATCTGGTCAATTACATTATTTATCAAATTGGGGCATTGCAAGCGTTTTGTAAAAAGCATGGAGTGGAAATCCAGCATATTAAATCCCACGGCAGCATGGGTAACATGTCGTATGTAAACCATACAGTAGCAGATGCTGTCACGGATGCCATCTTACACGTATTACCGGATACAAAATTATTTGTAATTGCCAATACGGTTGTTCATAAACTCGCTGTTGAAAAAGGGATTTCAGTTGTTCGCGAAGTATTTGCGGACCGCACGTATACAAATGAGGGTACGCTTGTTTCCCGCAAACAAGAAGGGGCAGTCATAAAAGACCCGGAAAAAGCTGCTGATCAAGTCCTACAAATGGTTTTAAAAGGTACCGTTACAACAATTGATGGCACTGTCATTGAAATGGCTGCCGACAGTATATGTGTCCATGGCGATACACAAGGTGCACTTGAAATCGTTAGACGCGTAAAATCCAAACTTGAAGAAAATAACGTTACCATAGCTCCAGTGGGCAAATGGCTTACATAGTAGTCTGTAACGTTCATTAGATTCCGGCTAACTCCATGTCGTCTTTAAATTATAAGACTGCTATCCATATAATTAAAATGACATTCCCTGAGTTAAACGGGAATGTCATTTTTATTTCCAGCTCATATTTTCCATGATAACCAACGTCCGGCTCATGGTCCTTGAGATATCGAACGTCTAAATAAAAAATGGCCTCTCATCGATTCTTTGAATTGATGGGAGGCTATTTTTAAAGTATCCGAATTGAACAGGCTAATTACATCATGCCGCGGAGTCCACTACAATGTGATGTTCCGCCTATTAACAATTAAACATTCCGAGGAATTACGTCAAGAAGCCATAATCAACAACCTTCTTCTTAATAGGGATGACTTGTAGATCCTCTCCAATATAACTTCAACTAATACTTTTTAACATTCATTTATTAAATTAAGTAAACCCTTTAAAAGTATTAGAAAATAAAAAAATTACACAGATTATTTTCTGTGTCATGAATGATTATTTAATCTCTTTTACATTTTTAGTTGTGTGAGTGACTGTCACTCGACGACAAGATACTCGCTAAATAAAAAGTGGTTGGTTTAAATAACCCCTAATTGGATGGTCCTCGAAAATGCTTTATATTATAGAATTATAACATATAGAACGATGAAATTTATTTCTAAAAAGGAGGAAGGCATGCAGGTAGCCCTTATTGTATCAATAATTCTCGTGGTCATTATTTTAGCTATCGGACTAATTTTGACCATATCCGTTGCTAATTCTGGGAATAAAAATTACAGTAGTGAAAATAGCTTTTCCAAGTTGGGGTGGATTTATGTTTTATCAATTCCACTTATTGTTATATTAACTCTTATAGCAATATTTATATTTTATTAACAACGGAGGACGGTTTGGGACCAATGAAAAAGCACATGTTTTTTTCGGGTCTCAGGAACCGTCTAAGCCCACTGAAAAAGTTCGTATTTCAATGATACATTCTTTAGATTCTCCCTGTAGACTCTTTGACCGAGGGGTGGATTATTTACAATCGTCCCCTAAAAAACACCACCCGAGAATAAAATACATTATACCCCATAACTTCTCAGCGCGTAGACAAACCTTGAAATGCCTTCTTGTATTGAGGCTCCGTTACCTTTTCCATAAGTAAATCGAACGTATCCATTTGTTGAGCCCATTATTCTTCCAGGTACAAATGAAACGCCTTTTTTCATAGATTCTTCAAGTAACTTATATTCATCAATTTCGTGATTTATTTTACACCATAAATGAATTCCGCCTTGTGGCACTAAATATGTAACCTCATTTTTAGTTAAACTGTCCAATGCTAAAATTAACGCATTCCTACGCTCCCTCAGTTGAATCCTTAAATTTGAAACATGTTTGTCAAATTGAGGAGAATCTAGAAATTGATTCGCTAACCATTGAGGAAAAACACTATGACCAAAGTCAATCTGCTGTTTGCCATCTGATAAACGCTTAATCACTTTTTCTGGTCCAATAATCCAACCAATGCGTAATCCTGATGCAACAACTTTTGATAAAGAACTAATGTATACAACATTTTCATTATCGTCCATTGACTTTAACGTGGGTCCAATGCGCCCATCGAATGACGTCAAATTATAAGGATCATCCTCTATTATGGGAATACCGTACTTTGATGATAATTCCAATATTCTCTTTCGACGTTCCAGAGACATTTTTGTGCCAGTAGGATTTTGATAATCAGGATTTAAAAAAAGCATACGAATTCGATGTTTTCTTTGTAAAGCTACAATATCATCAGGATTTAAGCCATATTGATCAACTGGGAGTAATAGCGTTCTAATACCAAACGATTGAAAGATCGGTAAAGAGAATGCGTAGGATGGATCTTCAATAGCTACTGTATCGCCTGGTTTTAACAGGCATTGAACGATTAGGTGGATTGCTTGCTGAGCGCCCGATGTAATCAATATGGAGTTTGGATCAACAACCATATTTTTATAGGTTTTTACATGTTTACAAATTGTCTCCCGTAATCCCGCATCGCCTAAAGGATGATCGTAACCTAAATGCTCATCAAACGCATGATCCTTAAGAATCCTAGCGAATTGGTCGTTAGGTAGTAAATCTGCTGCAAGTTCCCCACTTGATAGGTTAATCATTCCTTCTTGCTCAGTTTCATTACGAAGTTTCTGTACCAACGGAAGATTCGGAAGAAATGAGCCATCCTCTACATATCTACCCCAATTGGGGACTCTTTTATGAGTTAGTCCCCATATATCTGTATTTATATAAGTGCCGCTTCCTTTTTTTCTGACAATTAATCCAATCGCCTCTAACTCATCATAAGCAGTCACAACTGTACTCCGATTTATCTGTAACTTTTTTGCTAACTCACGTTCAGATGGCAATGGCTGGTCCTGAGATAAATCTCCCGATATAATTCCATTCTCTATTTGTTCTGCAAGTTGCCTATACATAGGTTTTTTTATTGAACGGTCTAGCATAAATTGCATTAAACTCCACCCTTTATTAATTTTTCAATATAACATATTTCGTATTATGCTCATAGTGAAATATTAAATGTTATTATCTCATCTCCTGATATCAGTATCCCTATAGAAGTGTTAAAGATGACCTCGGCCATTACGTTAACGAAGTCATTTTTCGTTTCAATTATATCATTTTACTTTTACAGCTTTTCGCGCTCAAAATTTAAGCACATCACGCCAACACTCATTCCAGCATACACACGCTTCGTTGTTAATTGAAGCAAATGTTGTTAATATGAAAGTTATCTCCCATAGGCTCGGGCATTCTTCAGTAGCGACGACGGACGAAATTTACGGACATCTAACAAGAGGATTAGAAAAAGAGGCCTCTCAAAAATTCAGTGAATTAATGAGAGACCTCCATATTTAGAGTGATTTTATCGGCGCTTATGACCAATAAAATGACCTCAGTTTGTTAAAGATTGCTCTAACCTTTGGCATATCAGGGGTTTAGAGTTAACCTTACATCATGCCGCCCATTCCGCCCATATCCGGCATCATTGGTGCTGCGTTTTTCTCAGGTAGGTCAGCAACGACTGCCTCTGTTGTGAGGAGCATTGCCGCAACGGATGCTGCGTTTTGTAGCGCGGAACGCGTTACTTTTGTTGGATCCACGATACCCGCTTGCATCATATTGACCCACTGGCCGTCTGCTGCATTGAAGCCGATGCCGACTTCTTCGCGTTTCAGGCGGTCGACCACGATGGATCCTTCTAGGCCAGCGTTGTTTGCGATTTGACGAACAGGCTCTTCTAGAGCACGTAGGACGATGCGTACCCCTGTCGCTACGTCACCTTCTGTAGACTCGAGCAATGTTTCCACTTTGCTGTAGACGTTCACAAGTGCTGTTCCTCCACCGGAGACGATTCCTTCTTCCACCGCTGCACGTGTGGAGTTCAATGCGTCTTCAATGCGAAGTTTGCGCTCTTTCAATTCTGTTTCAGTTGCCGCTCCGACTTTGATGACCGCTACGCCGCCAGCCAATTTCGCCAAGCGCTCTTGTAGTTTTTCTTTATCGAATTCGGAAGTTGACTCTTCCAATTGTGTGCGGATTTGATTCACACGGCTTGCGATTTGGTCGGAGTCTCCGTTACCTTCGACGATTGTCGTGTGATCTTTTGTAACAACGACTTTCACCGCATGGCCAAGTTGGGAAATGTCAGTGGATTTCAAGTCGAGGCCAAGATCTTCTGTGATGACCTGTCCGCCAGTCAATACGGCGATGTCTTCGAGCATTGCTTTACGACGATCTCCGAAGCCAGGAGCTTTGACAGCTACTGCATTGAATGTACCGCGAAGCTTGTTCACAACTAGTGTTGCCAGAGCTTCACCTTCCACGTCTTCTGCAATCATCAACAATGGTTTCCCTTGTTGAACAACTTGCTCTAGAACTGGAAGGATTTCTTGGATGCTCGTAATTTTCTTGTCTGTGATCAAGATATATGGATTGTCTAGAACCGCTTCCATTTTATCTGTATCTGTTGCCATGTAAGCAGATGCGTATCCACGGTCAAACTGCATACCTTCTACAACATCCAACTCCGTTGTGAACCCTTTTGACTCTTCGATTGTGATGACGCCGTCGTTTCCAACGCGCTCCATCGCTTCAGCAATCAATTCGCCGACTTCTTCGTCGCCGGAAGAGATCGCTGCAACTTGTGCGATTTCTTGTTTGCTTTCGATTTCATCAGAGATGCCTTTCAGCTCTTCAACCGCTTTCAGTACAGCTTGCTCAATCCCTTTACGGATGCCGACCGGGTTTGCTCCAGCTGTTACGTTTTTCAGACCTTCGCGGATCATCGCTTGCGCAAGAACTGTTGCAGTTGTTGTTCCGTCCCCTGCGATTTCGTTTGTTTTGGAAGCAACTTCTGCAACGAGTTTCGCTCCCATGTTTTCAAACGCATCTTCCAATTCAATTTCTTTTGCAATTGTTACACCGTCATTTGTGATGAGCGGAGAACCGAATTTTTTCTCAAGAACAACGTTGCGTCCTTTTGGTCCAAGCGTCACTTTAACAGCGTCCGCTAATGTATCTACACCACGCAGCATTGCGCTACGCGCGTCTTCATTAAACTTGATTTCTTTAGCCATTTTGTAAGTCCCTCCTGAATTTTCATCTATTCATTTGATAGGTCATACATTTCGTTTTCAATTATCCGATAATTGCAAGGATGTCGCTTTCACGAAGGATCAAATAGTCATTGCCTTCGTATTTCACTTCAGTTCCTGCATATTTGGAAAAGAGGATCTGGTCGCCTTCTTTCACTTCCAGCTCGATACGTTGGCCGTTCTCCAGCACACGTCCGGTACCTGTCGCAATGACTTTCCCTTCTTGCGGTTTCTCTTTGGCGGAATCCGGAAGCACGATACCGCTTGACGTTTTTTCTTCTGCTTCGATCAGTTCGATTACGATACGGTCACCTAATGGTTTCAACAAGTGAAACAACCTCCTCAAATATTTTCCTTTTTAGCACTCATCATACCAGAGTGCTAACACAATTATTATCATAATGAAGTTCAAAATAAAATGCAAGCGAAAACATTTCCTCTTTGCTTATCTTGCAGGAAACCGATAAAATTGACGTCAGCCAGGTATGAAAGGGTGGACGAATTGAAAAACTGGAAAATCTCGCTTAACCTGCTCTTGATTTACATAGCCATGCAAGTTGGCAGCCTCTACTTAGGAAAAATATTGATCGGCTATTTTGAAAGCCGGCCCGGCATGTCCGATAAAGAAGCTGCTTATAATGGGGTCGCTTGGTCCTTATTCACTGTCAATTTAATGGCGTCGCTCCTCTTTCTTTTCTTCATTGTACGGAATAAGAAATACCTCCAGGTGTTTACTGGAAAAAAAGCATCCATCGGCAATGCCATTCTATGGGGCTTTCTAGGCTTCTTCCTCGCAATGGGCGGCCAAATGCTCGCCGCGACGATTGAAACGGCCATGGGTGTGGAACTAGGCTCTGAAAATACAGCCATTCTCTCAGACATTGCACGAATCTCTCCCATCATGCTCATTCCGATGGTCTTATTTGCCCCGTTTTTAGAAGAAATGGTGTTTCGCCGCGTACTTTTCGGAAGCATCTTTCAAAAAACGAATTTTTGGATCGCCGCCATCATCAGCGGATTGATCTTCGCCGTGGTGCATAATGAACTGGAACATACGCTCATGTATCTCATGCCTGCACTCGTCTTTTCCTACTTGTACTACCGGACCAAACGATTGCTGGCCCCGATGATTGCCCACTTCCTGATGAATGGCTTCGTCGCAGTTGTCCAATTAAACATTGATAAACTTCAACAATTACAAGATATGAAACAAGCCATCATAATATTTCTCCAATAGAACAAATGGAGTGATAAGGGACATTCCAAATTATGTATTTCCAAGAACAAAAGCGCAGGGCGCCTGCCTAGTTAGGGTTCGCAGCCTAAGCGACGTCCTGTCGCAACGGCTGCATGACCGGCATCCTGCCGGCCTCAGGCATAAGAAAAAGATGCGGCGTGGTGTCTTTTGCCAATCGAACAGCGAAGGGTTCGATTTGCCGTATTTTTGCGTAATTTGCAGAAATTAAGGCACGTTTCTTGAGCAGCTTTGACTTATGACCCCGAGCCTCTGGCGCCCGGAGCCTAGACGGAACCATTCTGGCTTAGTAGATTATCCACAGGCTAAGATTTTATAGTTTCCTAAGTAACAAAAAAGTCTTCCTCCCGGCGCATGTCCGGTTGGAAGACTTTTTCCAATTATTATTTAGAATTAAATTCCTCAATCTGCCGTTGCTGTTCCGCTTTCGCTTCGGCGAATAACCGCTCCCGCTCCGCCTCTTCTTCTTCCCGCTGTCGTTCCTCTTCTGCTTTCAAATATTTCCGGTATCCAAATCTTGAAATGAAAATACTGATTTCATAAAGAATAAACAACGGGACTGTAACGAACAAATGGGATAATAAATCCGGCGGCGTGATGAAGGCCGCAATGACAAACAACGTGAAGTACGCATATTTTCGAACTTTCACGAGCAATTGCGGATTCAATATGCCAAGCCTCGTCAGAAATAATAGGACGACCGGCAATTGGAAGATCAATCCGAATGGAATGACCAGTTGGAACAGAAACGAAAAGTATTCATTGATCCCGATCGTTTGCACGATATCGAGCTCTTTCGATATATTCATTGTAAACTTCAACACATACGGCAGCAAAATCAAATAAGAAAATGCAACCCCGCCCAAGAAAAGAAAGAAGGTATACGGGATATAGCTGAGCGTTGCCCGCCTTTCCTTGTCGTGTAGCCCAGGTGAAATGAAAGCCCACAGTTGATACATGACCACAGGAGAAATGACAACGAATGCGATGATCACGACCATCTTCACGTAAATCATGAGGGGATCCAAAACATTGAACGCATTCAGTGTAATACTTTCAGCTTCCCCATCATGTTGCAGAAAGTGGATAAGCGGTTTGGCGATGAAAAAACTGCCCGCCACCGCAATAAGAAAGAAAACGACGATTACCATCAGCCGTTTTCTAATTTCATCTATATGTTCAATGATGGTTAAGTTTTTTTCTTTCATCGGACAAACATCCTAACTTACTTAACTTCTTCTTTCTTATCTTCGACTTTCTTCACATCGTCATCTTCTACGAGGCCTTTTGTCGCGTTTTTAAATTCACGCAACGAAGAGCCGAACGCCTTTCCGATTTCAGGCAACTTCTTCGGACCGAATACGAGTAATGCAATGATTGCAATAATGATCAAACTCATTGGACCTGGCATTCCGGACACCTCCTTCATAATACATCCATTCTACACGAAAAACGTCGAAATTTCTATCTGCGGTCGTTTAGATTTGTGAATCTTTTACGTCATTTTTAATGAAATAAATAAGCGATTGCAATTCCACTGACAAATCGATTGTTAAGACACGAAGCCAGTCAGGCACAGCCAGGCGCACCGGCGTGAAATTCAGGATACCTTTCAAACCGATCGCCACAAGCCGGTCTGTAATCTCCTGGGCGACCCGGGAAGGCACGGTCAGAATGACAACCTCAACTCCGAGTTCCTTTATCTTCTCTTCAATCTTATCGGGATGATATACCGGGATTCCGCTGATCGACTTTCCATCCAGCGGCGCTTTCGGGTCGAATGCGACGACAATCCTAGTGTTGTGATTTTTTTGAAAATTGTACTTTAAAAACGCATTACCCAAACTCCCGACTCCAATCAAGGCGACGTCCGTCTCCTCGTCCTGGTCCAAAGTCTGTCGAAAAAAGTCGACCAAATACTGGACATCATATCCATATCCTTTGCGACCCAATGCCCCGAAATGAGAAAAGTCCCGGCGGATTGTGGCGGCATCAATTTTCATCGCTTCACTTAATTCGCTGGATGAAACTCGCTTCTTCCCTGCATTCGCAAAATTCTGTAAAAATCTATAATAAAGGGGCAATCGTTTGGACGTTGCTTGTGGAATTTTTGACGTTTCCTCCGACATAATAACCCTCCTGCACGTTCTATGAGCCTATTCTATCGTACAGCAGTTATGGAACGATGTAAAGCCGACCATTGCACGGTTTGCGCCGTTCCATTAAACTTAAGAAGAATCGAGGTGCGAATCATGATTGTGTTACAAGTAAACGGACTATCAAAATCCTTTTCAGGAACTGATATATTGCAAAATGTGAAACTGGAAGTGCAACATCGCGATCGTGTTGCGTTGGTTGGACGGAATGGCGCGGGTAAGTCCACCCTCCTTAAATTGATCGCAGGTGAAATGACTCCCGATTCGGGGGACCTCATTATACCCAAAGACGTCCTAGTCGGGTATTTGGAACAACATAGCGGCCTGGATTCTCCGTTGACCGTCTGGCAGGAGATGATGACCGTCTTTGAATCGCTTCAAGTGATGGAAAAGCGGCTTCGCTCGCTTGAATTGCAAATGGCCGATCCGGCGGTCTATGAAAAGCCTTCCGAGTATGAAAGGGTGATGAAAGAGTATGATGCCCTGCAAATCGAATTCAAGGACTCTGGCGGCTACCAATTCGAGTCGGATATCCGTTCCGTGTTGCACGGCATGCGCTTTTATCCGGAGGATTTCGACAAACATGTGAATTTATTATCCGGTGGCCAAAAAACCCGGTTGGCGCTTGCGAAAATGTTGTTGAGCAAACCGGACCTCCTTATTCTGGACGAGCCGACGAACCATTTGGATATCGAAACGCTTGCCTGGCTTGAGAAATATCTAGTGTCTTACGAGGGTGCAATCTTAATCGTTTCCCATGACCGGTATTTTCTTGACCAAATTGTTACAATCGTCTACGAAGTATCGAGGAAAAAAGTGACGAAGTACACGGGCAATTATAGTGCTTATATAGATGAAAAAGCGAAAAACTTTGAGCGCGATCAGAAGCTTTATGAGAAAGGGCTAAGTGAGAGGGCGAAGTTGGAGGACTTTATTCAACGGAATATCGCACGGGCATCGACTTCCAAAATGGCGAAGAGCCGGCGGAAACAGTTGGAACGGACGGAATGGATGGATTCTCCCGAAGGCGATGAAAAATCGGCTAGTTTTACGTTCGCCATCGACCGGCCTAGCGGGAATGACGTGCTGGCCCTCGAAAAATTGGCCATCGGATATGATCAGGTCGCCGTCTCCACCGGAATTGATATGCGTGTGTATAAACAGGAGCGGATCGCCATCATCGGACCAAATGGCGTCGGTAAATCTACATTATTGAAGACGATCGTGAAGAAACAAGCCCCGCTTGCCGGCGAAATCCGATACGGAACGAATGTGCAATTCGGCTATTACGATCAAGAACAGGCGACTCTTGTCGGATCGGGGACAGTTTTGCAGGAATTATGGGATGAATGGCCGATGATGAACGAAAAAGATGTTCGCACTGTTCTCGGGCGCTTTTTATTCTCCGGGGAAGATGTGGAGAAGTCCGTTACGACGTTATCCGGCGGGGAAAAAGCCCGGTTGTCGCTTGCAAAACTGATGCTGTTGCGCTCGAACACGCTGGTGCTGGATGAGCCGACGAACCACTTGGACCTTGATAGCAAAGAAGTGCTGGAAAACGCGCTGGATGATTTTCCGGGGACAATCGTCTTTGTATCGCATGACCGGTATTTCATTAACCGGATTGCGACGAAAGTGATGGAAATCAGCGATTCAGGTGCACTGGAATACCTCGGCGATTATGATTATTATGTAGAGAAGAAGATGGAGCAGGAAGAATTGCAAGCTGAATTACAACCTGTATCCAAAAGCGTTCGTACGCTGCCAGATGAAAAATCGAACGATATGAAAGAGTGGAAGAGACAAGAAAGAAGACTGACGAGACGCATCAATGAATTAGAAACTCAACTGGCCGATTTGGATCAGCAAATTGCAACACTACAAGAAGAGTTGGCTATCCCTGAATACGCAAATGATCATGTAAAGCTAATGGAATTACAATCCCAAATTGATGGGCTTCAAGCAGAACATGACGAAAAATCGGAGGAATGGCTCCTGACACAAGAAGAGTTGGAATCTTATTTAACTTAATTCAGCCGGGATTTTTCAACTCCATCAGTATTGGTCTGATTGCAGATTTGATTCAATTCAAAGGAGACTCAAACCTGGGCTGAATAGCGGAACTCAAACTTAGACCGCCGCGTTTCAAAAGTGCCTTAATTTCTGCAAAGAGCCTAGAAATACGGCAAATCGAATCCTTCGCTGTTTAAAATTAGTGCCTCCCACTAGTCGTTGCGGGGGGTTTTTTGTAGAGTTTTGTCGAAATGAGTCAAATCTTTCTCCACAAAATTGTCCACATTAAGAGGGTTATTAATTCAGCACTCCAGCCTGTTTTTCCACATTATCCACAGGATTAAGCTGAGTTGTTCACAAAGTTATCCTTTTATCAACCCGATTAAATTAAGTGCATTTATTGTTATGCACAACTTATCCACAAAGTGTGCATAAGTGCAAACGTTCCCTATTGACAAATAGAAAAGATTCGTTCAAAAAAACACGGAATTTGACTAGGACTGTCAAATTCCGTGTTTTTATTATTTCCAAGATTCGAGCGGCATGCCAGGTCTTCCATTCATTGATAGATTAGCACGAATTCCGTCCACATACATGGCGGATCCTGCGGCCGCAATCATTGCGGCATTATCGGTACACAGGGAAATCGGCGGAACGTAAAATGGAATACCTTCTTCTTGGAAGGCTGTCTCCAGAGAGGCACGCAACCCTTTATTGGCAGCGACCCCGCCTGCTGCAATCACTTGCTTGACCGCAAATTCCTTTGCCGCCTTCCGGGTTTTCGTTGTGAGAACGTCGATGACGCTCGCTTGGAAACCGGCCGCTAGCTGGGTAGGATCCACCGATTCCCCTTTTTGTTCCAGGTTATGTTTAAAATTAATCACTGCGGATTTCAAACCGCTAAAACTGAAGTCATACGAATCGGGCTCCAACCAAGCGCGCGGAAATTCGATTTGCGTTTCGCTCTCTCCCGCCAATCGATCAATATGCGGACCTCCGGGATATGGAAGCCCCAAGACACGGGCCACTTTATCATACGCTTCCCCGGCTGCATCATCGCGAGTTTCTCCGATCAATTGGAATGATCCATGATCCTCCATCAGGACCAATTCCGTGTGTCCGCCTGAGACAATCAACGCCAGTAACGGAAACTCCATCGACTGAATTAATTGATTCGCATAAATATGGCCTGCAATATGATGAACACCGACCAACGGTAATTGATGGGCAAATGCAAAAGCCTTTGCTGCATGAATGCCGATTAATAATGCACCGACAAGGCCAGGTCCTTCCGTGACTGCAACAGCATCCAAGTCCTTCGGCTGAAGTCCTGCAACCTCCAACGCTTCTTCAATAACAAGCGTAATTTGTTCTACATGATGCCGGGACGCAATTTCGGGTACTACACCCCCAAAACGTTTTTGGCTTTGGATTTGAGATGCAACAATATTGGAGATGATTTCCGAACCATTTTTCACAATCGAAGCCGCCGTCTCATCACAACTCGTTTCAATTCCTAATACATAAATGTCTTTCATTCGAATTCCACCCACATGACGAGCGCATCTTCATGGTCGTCCGTATAATAGTTTTTCCGTATGCCGCCTTCTTGGAAACCGAGTTTTCTGTAAAGATTCTGGGCCGTATGATTCGACACCCGCACTTCCAATGTCATCAATCGGACTTCCTTCTCTTGGCAATACGCAATGGCTTGTCTCATCAGCCCTTCGCCGATGTGATTTCCTCTCATATGCTGACGGACCGCCACATTGGTAATATGGCATTCATCCAGGACAATCCACATGCCGCAATGGCCGATGACTTCCCCCTCATGGACTGCGACGATATAATGGGCATAGTTATTGCCTACCATTTCGTGCTCAAACACCTCTGCGGACCATGGCGTTGCAAACGCCTCTTCTTCAATAGCCACAACAGCGGGTATATCTTCGCGTGTCATTTTCCGATACTCGATCTGTTGAATTTTACTTGTTTCCATGTTGCTGCTCCTTCAACCAATTCACTTCTGCCTCTGCAAGACGGCGGTATTCCGGAACAAACGTATGCACTTCTGCAGATTGTTCTTCCTGCATCGCTAGATCAATGAGAGCTGAGGCACGTGGAACATGTAACGAGAGAGGAGCAAATGAAGCCTGCTCACCTAGCCGTTCTTCGATCAACGCACGATGGAGGGCCGTGTCCTTGCCGACAAATAGCACTGGGGCCAACTGTTCCTTCAAAAAGGACAACATCTCGTCTAATGAATAATGTCCATCATCTTTGAGGGCTGTAATTACCCCTTGGTCAAATCGGAAAACACCCGAATAGACGTTATTCCTTCGCGCATCTACAATCGGACAAATTAAGTGCGGATACAGCTGAGCATTGGCTGCAAGCGCTTTTAAGCTGGATATCCCTACTAACGGTTTATTGAGTGTCCAGGCAAGGGTCTTCGCAATGGTTACACCAATCCGGACGCCCGTGTAAGATCCCGGCCCTTCGGATACCGCAATGCGATCAATGGTACCCGGCTCCAATTTGGCTTTTGCAAACAGTTCCTCGATGACAGGCATTGCCCTTAAGGAATGCGTCACTGGCAACGTAGCACTTTCTTCAATCAGCACTTCCCCGTCTTTAACAAGTGCAATGGATAAGGGAGTATTCGAAGTATCGATACCTAGCCAAATCATAACGCCAACTCCTCACAAATCGTTTCGTACCGGGCACCAGTAGGCTCCAATGTAATAGTTCGTGATTCTTCCCCTTGATGCGCAATACGGATTTCCAATCGTTCGGGTGGTAAATCATCTTTAATGAGATGCGCCCACTCCACAACCGAAATGGCATCTCCGTAAAACAATTCATCCCAACCGAGATCTTCCTCGCTATCCGCTAACCGATATACGTCCAGATGATTGAGCGGATACCGCCCTTCATACTGTTTCAGAATCGTGAAAGTGGGGCTATTGACCGTTCGGGTGATACCCAGCGCTTTGGCAAGAGCCTTAGTAAACGTAGTCTTCCCGGCGCCCAGATCACCTTCCAATAAAATTACATCCGGAGGGGCGAGTAGAGAAGCCAAACGTTCGGCAATTGCTTCGGTCTCCTGGACGGAATGTACTTTAATTTCCTTGATCATGTCGTAATTCCTTTCACATGCTTTGTTCTAGTTTACCCAATATCAATCGTATCGGAAAGTAAACGGTTCTACATTTGAATTAATGACAGGGTGCTCGTTGAATAGCGTATCCGGTTTCCAACCATAGTCCAGCTTCCGGATACATGGTCTTCCAAACAAACGCAATTTGGAAGGGAGATTCGCTTATATTATCTCTCAAGCGCTACTAGTTTTGAAAGACCGCTCATTTCTCCTCGCGGGCGATCATAACTATAGAAGACCGATTATAAACTCCTCGCGAGCGATTATATTTCCGGAGAACCGATCATAACTCCTCACAAGCGATCATATAGCCTGAAATCCGCTCATATAAAATAAAAAGGAATGCAAAAAACCGATTCCGGGGGAAATCCGCGGAATCGGTTATGTTAGGTAAAATAAATGGCGGTCCCGACCGGGATCGAACCGGCGATCTCCTGCGTGACAGGCAGGCATGTTAACCGCTACACCA
>NZ_JBFEGI010000013.1:0-106404 GCF_047228905.1 Sporosarcina sp. 179-K 3D1 HS | reverse complement strand
AACTCTCCATAAAAGAGAAATTCGAATAGCTCGAGTTTCTTGCTGGCATCATTTAAGATGTCAATTTCGAATCCGAATATTCATTTTGTTCCTTTCACCGACGGGGTCGGCTCCAGAACTTTATTTGTTGACGTTTTGCTGTTCAGTTTTCAAGGTTCATTTTGCCGCCTCCAAAAGCGACTTCTCTAATTTAACATCGCTGCCGGTAAGAGTCAAGAGGTTTTTCGAAAAAGTTTTTCTGACCTGCTTTCACTTTGTCTCCCAAGCGACGTTTACTATCCTAACATGCTAGCTATTAGATTGTCAACAACATTAGCGAAATAATTTTTCTACCGCTTTTCAGCAAAAACCTCCACTTTTCAAAGTGGAGGAGAATATATACAGACCGGCATTACATTTAATCATCTCTTTGCTTAACTATCCGCACGCTCGGGGCTACGCATGCAGTCAGAAGCAAGTATGCAGCTTCAGGTGTTCTTCTATAAACGCATTCGATAAATGCATTCGATGATATACAGAAAAATTCATTTCTGCCACATTGCTGCGCCGCCTGCATGCAATATTCCAAACTTGAAAATCCTACTGATCTAGCCTATTGCGGTTCACACTATACTCCCTATGAAAGATGAAATCGTTTTTCGAATCCGTTTCAAATACTTGGATCAACCCTTTTTCGACTAGGAATTCGATAAACACTTCTAAATTGATGGAGTACATTTCCAGTTCTTCATTCTCATGGAGTTCTTGAATGGTCCAGCGCTGCTGTGCCGCCATGACGGTTCTAATATGCCGGGAACCATCCAACGTCCGATTATGGATGAAAAACTCACTGGCCAAGAATAACAGCTCCAACCGTTTTTCCAAAGGTTCTTCACTCAAAATCAATTCCTCATACAACTTATAAATCGACGGATCAATTTTCTTCACCTGTGACCATACCGTAATTTCAGGGAATGATCCTTCCTCGATAACAGCCAATCTTGCGAGGTGATGAAGTGATTGAACGACATGGTGGTAAGCGTCCAAGTAGTTCCCTTGTTCAAAAAATGTTTTACCTTCCATATATCCTCTCACCAATTTCGAAAGCTCCAGTCCCATCTTTATATATCGTCCGTAGGAAGGATAAGAATGCAATGCGGTCTTCAGCTGCTCCACATACTCGTTCCGGTCAAAATACAACTTTCCGTAAAACAACCAATCGACCACTTTCCTTTTCGATCCGACCAAAACCCATTTTTGAAGTTGTTTTTCACTGATGACGTGCATAGCGGCTTTCTCTTCGCCGTCCGTATAATGTTTTGTATAAATCGGGATGTCTTCATTTGCAGTAATGATTAGTAGTATTGCGTCAAATGTATCGGTAACCGGGTCTCCAGGCATCCTTTTTTCCACCAGGATGACTCCAAGCGTATCTGGAGAACTTGCTCGCTCTTGATAGATTGACCTTAGCACCTGTTCCACTACCACACCTCCTTGCCGTTAATGTTTCGACGGTTCTCTTAAAAAATCCTTCATCTTTAAATTGATAAATAACGGAGTGATCGAAATATGTGCTATAGTAATTGAGGATATATGTAAGGAGGAAGGCTACTTGAAACCTTATAAAAATAAGATAAACCGGATCCGCTCGTTTGCCTTATCGTTAATATTTATCGGTGTAGTCATTATGTATATGGGGATCTTTTTTAAAAACAATGAGATTATCATGTTAATCTTCATGGTTCTGGGCGTGCTTGCCATCATTGCGAGCACCATTGTGTATGCGTGGATCGGCGCACTTTCCACCCGGGCGGTCCAAATCGTCTGTCCGAATTGTGGCAAACAGACTAAAATGTTGGGACGCGTCGATATGTGCGGACATTGCCGCGAACCGCTAACTTTGGATCCATCACTCGAAGGCAAGGAATTTGATGAAGCCTACAACCGTCCCGATAAAAAATAGTGTCAAATAAGAAAAGCGTCCAACCCTCAAGGGATGGACGCTTTTCTTATTTGACTGTCACATTGTCCTCAGCGCACGATGGACATGTACCGTACACTTCCAGACGATGCGTGTTCACTTTAAACCCGGTCACGTGGGAAGCGAAATGCTCCACTTCTTCCAGACCCGGATGATGAAAATCTACAATTTTCCCGCAATGCTCACAAATAATATGATAGTGATCGTGTGTCACAAAATCGAACCTACTGGACGCATCCCCATACGTAAGCTCCTTGATAAGCCCCGCATTGCGGAATACTCGAAGGTTATTATAAACGGTTGCTACACTCATGCTAGGAAAATCCTTTTCTAGCGCTTTATATATTTCATCAGCTGTCGGGTGTGACTCGGAGGAAATCAAATATTCTAAGATCGCATGTCTTTGTGGTGTAATTCTGACGCCTGTCGTTTTCAATGTGTCCAGCGCGTCTTGCAAAAGCACTTCAGACATTGCTAAACACCCCAATCCAGAAAGATTATTTCTTTATAATGATTATCAATAGTGTACTTAAGAATTGGGGTGCCTGTCAACTAAAATGCTTAATATCCCTTGAGCGGATCTACGGTATTCAGGAGATCCCGATCCCCTTTCAGCCACCTTTCCAAATTGGCTTCAAAAATCTCAAGGGACCGTTCTACATACTTACCAGAAAAACTAGAGGCATGCGGGGAAATTGAGCAATTTGGCAGAAACCATAACTCACTTTCCTCCGGCAATGGTTCCGTTTCAAAGACGTCAAGTACGGCGTGGCCAATTTCACCTGTCTTCAAAGCCTCGATCAAGTCGGCTTCGTCAAACAAATCACCGCGTCCGAAATTCATGAACACCGTCGATTCCTTCATTGCCTGGAAATACTCTTTTGTCAGCATCCCCCGTGTCTCCTGCGTGCTTGGCAAAACGGAGATGACAAAATCGGCTTTTCCCAGCCGTTCAAGCAGATGGTCAAAAACGATGGTTTCATCCATCCACTCGCTGTCCCTTCCGGACCTGTTGCAACCGATTGTCCGGACGCCGAAAGCTTGAAGTAGCCGTCCGATCTCACCCCCGATTGTACCAGGGCCAAGAATCAAGGCCGTCGCGCCTCTCAGTTCGCGGGAATATACTCTTTTATTCCACTCTTTCTTTTTCTGTCGATCATACATGAGAAACAATGATCTACGAAGGGCCAACATATAAGCGAGCACCGATTCTGCCATCGGAATCTTATGAATTCCTTGTGCATTCGTCATGAGGATCCCGCGCTCCGCGATATACGATAAAGGCATTTTTTCGATTCCCGCAGAAGCGATCATCAGCCATTCGAGGGATTTAGCTTTTTCCAAGAGCTGAATGGTAATATCATTCCCGTAGGTTACGAGGATTTCCGCTTGCGAGATTGCTTCATCCGTTTGTTCGAATTGAAAATGAACTTGCGGAAAGCGTTTCAATAAATTCTCTTTCTGATATTCCTTTACCGGAAACATAAATACAACATTCATCACCGCACCTCAGATCCCTTAGGAATTAACCAGCTGTTCCAACGTTGCCAAAGCGTCCTCGATATGTCCCTTCACTTTCACTTTACGCCACTCTTTTACAACTGTTCCAGTCGGATCAATCAGGAACGTAGAGCGCTCAATTCCCATATACTCTTTGCCGAACATCTTTTTCAACTTCCATGCCCCATACTGTTCCGCCACCTCATGGTCAGCATCAACGAGCAAGGAAAATGGAAGTCCATGCTTGCCGATGAACTTTTGGTGGGAGGTCTCGCTGTCAGGACTCACCCCAAGGATCACCGCATTCAATTCACTGAATTGCTCATGCGCATCACGAAAATCACAAGCTTGCGTCGTACAGCCAGGTGTTGAATCTTTCGGATAGAAATAAAGTATGACATATTTTTTGCCCGCAAAGTCTTCCAAAGAAACTGTCTCGCCTTTTTCGTTAGGCAGTGAAAAAGCAGGTGCCTGCATTCCTACTAATGTCGTCATTGTACATTCCTCCATCATCGTGGTTATTATAGATACAATCGTACCGGACAACGATGTCACTTTCAATTCTTTGGCGTATTGCCCTGATTTTGTTTACAATGAAGGTCGTAATGAATGGAACGGAGGCAACTAAAAAATGAATAGAACTCAATCGGAACAAGTCTATACAGAAGCATGTGAACATATTGTAGGCGGGGTGAACAGTCCATCCCGCAGCTATCGGGCGGTTGGAGGAGGAGCTCCGACCGTTATGGATCGGGCGGAAGGCGCATATTTCTGGGATGTCGACGGCAATAAATACATCGATTATTTGGCAGCATACGGACCGATCATCACAGGGCATGCACATCCTCATATTACCGAAGCAATTACGAAAGCTGCAAAAACTGGAGTCTTATATGGCACGCCAACGAAACACGAAGTGAAATTCGCGAAAATGTTGAAAGAAGCAATGCCACGTATGGATAAAGTGCGCTTTGTCAATTCAGGGACAGAGGCGGTCATGACGACAATCCGTGTCGCACGTGCCTATACGGGTCGAACTAAAATTATGAAGTTCGCCGGTTGCTACCACGGGCACTCTGATTTAGTACTCGTTGCTGCAGGTTCTGGGCCTGCTACACTAGGCACGCCCGATTCAGCAGGAGTTCCTTCATCTATTGCGCAGGAAGTAATCACTATCCCGTTCAATAATCCGGAAGCTTACCAAGAAGCGATGGAGAAATGGGGAGATGAAATTGCTTGCGTACTGGTCGAGCCGATTGTAGGAAACTTCGGCATCGTAGAACCGAAAGATGGATTCTTGCCTTTGGTCCATAAGCTGGCGGCCGACCATGGCGCTTTGATCGTTTACGATGAAGTCATCACCGCATTCCGCTTCCATTATGGCGGAGCTCAGGATCTCCTCGGATTGACACCCGATTTGACGGCTCTTGGAAAAATTATCGGAGGCGGACTACCGATCGGGGCATATGGCGGCAAGAAAGAAATCATGGAACAAGTGGCACCGCTCGGCCCTGCTTATCAAGCGGGTACGATGGCCGGAAATCCAGCCTCGATTTTGGCGGGTATTGCATGTTTGGAAGTGCTGCAGAAACCTGGCGTTTATGAGGAAATGGATCGGCTAGGGGCTTTATTGGAAGAAGGTATTCTGGAATCTGCCCGGAAACACAACATTACATTGACAACTAATCGCTTAGGCGGTGCGCTTACTTTATATTTCACCGATGTGATAGTGGAAAATTATGAACAAGCGGAAGCAACGGATGGTGAAGTATTCGGGAAGTTTTTCAAGCTGATGTTGAAAAACGGAGTCAATCTCGCTCCTTCCAAATATGAAGCGTGGTTCTTGACGACAGCTCATACTGAACAAGATATTCAAGATACTTTACTCGCGGTGGATCATTCATTCAGCGAACTGGGCCGCATATTCAATAATTGACCATTTATCAAGACAAAGGTAAAGTAACAGAAAATAGGAACTTACTACTGATATGAAAGAATAGGATACACGGGGTCTCTTCAAGTTAGGAATTCGTGTATCTCTAAACCTTTATTAGAAAGGAATAATTGCATGAAATTAGGTGCCCGCATCTTTAAAACGGGCGTTGCCATTGTGTTCGCTCTGTTTGTAGCGGATTTACTTCAATTATCCCATCCCGTTTTTGCTGGGATTGCTGCGATCTTTGCCATCCAGCCGTCGATTTACCGTTCGTATTTGACTATCATCGAGCAAATTCAAGGAAATATTATAGGCGCAGCTATCGCCATTTTGTTCGTTCTTTTATTTGGACACCAGCTTCTTATCGTCGGTCTCGCTGCGGTTATCATCATCTTGATCATGTTGAAGCTGGGATTGGAAAAGAACATTTCCTTGGCACTCGTCATGATGATTGCCATTATGGAAATACAGGGTGAAGATTTCTTAGTATTTGCAATGCAACGATTTATCACGATTGTCATCGGAGTGTTAGCTGCGTTTACCGTCAACTTGGTGTTCATGCCTCCTAAATATGAAACCAAGCTTTTTCAATCCATTCACCAAACACAGGACGAGATCATCCGGTGGACCCGTTTGGCCGGGAGGCAAGTATCCGAGCACATCGCTACGAAAAAGTCGCTTAATAAATTGAAAGAGCGTCTCACGCAAGTCGATCAATTTTACCTATTGTTTAAAGAAGAACGCAGCTATTTCAAAAGAAACACAAGGGAAAAAGGCAGGAAACTGGTCATCTACCGCCAAATGCTTGCCACTTCCAGAAGTAGTTACGATGTGCTGAAACGATTGCACCAGTTTGAAAATGAACTTATCAATTTGCCTGAGCATTTCAGAATGATGGTCCAAGAACGTCTAGACGCTCTTCTGACTTACCACGAGCAACTGCATTTGAAGTTTGTAGGCAAGTTGAAGTCGGAGCGTACGAGTATCAGTCCAAACGAAGAATACATCCAACGCCATGAGGTTATGGAAATTTTCGCAAAAGAAATTGCCATTACGAAAGAGGAAGAAGAATTTTCTGCCTACCATCTTCTCCATATCTTATCGGCTATCCTGAATTACGAAGAGCAGTTGGAACACCTTGACAAGCTGATCATTTCGTATCAGAAGCATCATCATAAGGAATCGGAAATCGAGTGGGATGAAGAAGTGTATTAAACCAAAAAACCTGGAGACGGATGATCACCGCTTCCAGGTTTTTATTAATTTTTCATCCGCGGATCAAGCGCATCCCGCAATCCATCTCCCATCAAATTGAAACCGAGTACGGTCAGCATGATTGCCATGCCCGGGAACACCATCGTCCATGGGGCCGTTTGAAGATAGTTTTTCGAATCGGCCAGCATCTTTCCCCACTCAGGTGCTGGCGCCTGTGCGCCGAGACCCAGGAATCCTAGTGCAGCCGCCTCCAAAATAGCTGTCGCAATCGCCAATGTGCCTTGGACGATGACAGGAGCCATGGAATTCGGCAGTATATGGGAAAACAAAATCCTCCCATCTTTCATCCCAATACCTCTCGCCGCCGTAATATACTCATCTTCTTTGATACTTAACACTTTTGATCGGATCAATCGTCCGAAATTCGGCACATTAATAATCGCGATGGCAATTAAGGCGTTCTGTAAGTTCGGGCCAAGCACGGAAACAATCGCAATCGCGAGCAAAATAGATGGAAATGCCAGCATAATATCAAAAATCCTGGATATGATCGTATCCACCCAACGACCATAATATCCCGCAATTATTCCCAGTGCACTACCGACCACAACCGATCCCACGACTGAAAAGAATCCGACCCAGAGTGAAATACGTGCACCATGAATGACTCTGGACAAAATATCCCTGCCCAGGTCATCCGTCCCCAGCCAGTACTCGGACGACGGGGGAAGGAGACGATCAGCCAGAACTTGATCATTGATCCCTTCTTTAGCTATCAGTGGTCCGAATATGGCAAGCAATATGAAGAAGATGACAATACCGGCTCCGACGACTGCCACTTTACTTTTTTTGAATCCGTTCCACGCCTCGCTCCACGGCCCGGCAGTTTTGCTACTAATTTGCGCTTCCGCAATCCCGTCCACTTTCGGAGTTAACTCAGTCATAGATGCCTCCCCCTCTCCTTAGTCATATTTAATCCTCGGATCAATTAAGCCATATAACAGATCGACAATCAGATTAATCATCACGAAGAAAAACGCTACGATGAGAATGCCGGATTGGATGACCGGATAATCCCTATAACCGATAGCATCGTATATATATCGACCAATTCCCGGCCACGCAAAAATCGTCTCCGTCAAAATTGCTCCGCCCAACAGCATCCCCATCTGCAATCCGACAACAGTCAATACAGGAATGACTGCATTTTTCAAGGCATGCTTATAGACAACCCAGAACATTTTTTGCCCTTTAGCCCGAGCGGTCCGGACATAATCGGATCGCATCACTTCGAGCATACTTGATCTAGTCATCCGTGCAATAATTGCCATTGGAATCGTCGCTAGGGCCAATCCAGGCAAAATCAAATGCTTGAGCACCACTCCCAATTGGTCGAAGCGGCCTTGTAAAATCGTGTCCAGCACATAGAGGTTCGTAATAGCATTCACCGGATCCCTCACCTGTTCCCTCCCAGTGACAGGCAACCAGGAGAGTTCCAAAGCGAACACCCATTGCCCCATGAGTCCTAACCAAAATATCGGCATCGATACACCGATCAGAGCGAAAATCATAGCCCCATAATCAAACCACGAGTTCTGAAACCACGCAGAGATGATTCCAGCGTTTATGCCAATCACAACCGCAATTATAATAGCAAATAAAGTAAGCTCGAATGTCGCTGCCAGATAGGGCCAAATTTCATCTGCGACAGGCATGCGGGTCCTCATTGATTCTCCAAAGTCACCGGTCAAGAGGCCTCCGAGGTATTTGAAATACTGGATATACCAAGGAGTATCCAGCCCTAGCTTGACGGTTAACGCTTCCACCGCCTCTTTGGTCGCTTGCTGCCCGAGTATGATTTGGGCCGGATTTCCCGGAATTGCACGGATAATCATGAAAACAACAAATGTCATTCCTAGAAGGACCGGAATGAGTTGCAACAACCTCTTCCCAACGTAGTTGAGCATCGCGTTCACCTCTCCAACTCTGAAATCCACTTGGCTATGTAACCTTTGTATGAAAGGAAAAAGGGAGAGATCCTCCCGGGCTCTCCCTTTCCTTCTATCACTTAAACTCTACATTTGATAGTAGATCAGATCCTGTTGGGTGCGGTTTAAGTCCTGTCAATTCCTTCACTCCGCCAAGCAAAGGAGTCGAGTGGGCCAATGGAACCCAAGGAGCTTCCTCATGGATAATTTCTTGAGCTTTCTTATACAATTCAATACGCTTCTCTTCATCGACTTCCGTCTGTGCCTCTATGAAAATATCGTGAAGTTCATCGTTTTTATAGTACGTGTAGTTGTTGCTTCCTATATTGTCTTCATCTAGAAGGACATACAGGAAGTTATCCGGGTCTCCGTTGTCCCCAGTCCAGCCTAGCATGAAAGCATCGGCATCCCCTTTACTTGCAAGCTCGAGATAAGTTCCCCACTCGTGGGAGACGATTTTAGCCGTAATACCGATATCCGCAAGATTTTTTTGGATGACCTCCGCCACTTTCATACCATCCGGCATATAAGGACGAGGAACTGGCATTGCCCACAGCTCCATCTCGAAACCGTCTGCAAGTCCTGCTGCCGCAAGAAGCTCTTTCGCTTTTTCCGGGTTATACTCGTATGGCTCAATGTCATCGTTATAACCGGAAATGGATGGTGGCATCGGGTTTTTCGCGATATCCGCGCGGCCTTCGAAGAAAGAATCGATGATCGCTTGTTTATCGATCGCATAGTTCAGTGCCTGACGCACTTCTTTCTTATCAAACGGAGGGCGTGTTACAGTCATGCCCAAGTATCCGACGTTCATGGAAGGACGTTCGAACAATTGCAGTTTTTCATCGTTTTCGATTTTGACGCCATCTGATGGGTTGATGCCGTCAGCCAAGTCGATTCCTCCCGACAATAGCTCGTTCAGACGGGCCGAGTTATCAGGAATGGAACGGAAGATGACTTTATCAAGCTTCGGTAGTCCTTCTTGCCAATAGTCTTCAAATTTTTCGATCGTAATCGTTTCATTCGGTCTCCACTCAACGAACTTGAATGGACCTGTTCCGACCGGGTTCCTTTCAAACTGGTCATCGCCCTGTTCGAAAGCTGTCGGGCTTGCGATTGCAAACATATCCATTGCAATATTTTTCAGGAATGGTGCTTGTGCGCGCTTTAATTTGAAGACAACCGTGTAATCGCTATCAGCAGTAACCGATTCGATAATATGTCCTTCATCGCCTTTGAAACCTCCGAACATGGAGTTGTAATACGGGAATGTATCCGCATCTCCATTCGCCCAGCGTTCAAAGTTCTTCACAACCGCTTCCGCATTAAAATCAGAACCATCATGGAATTTGACGCCTTCACGCAATTTGAACGTGTACGTCAACCCATCTTCACTCGGCTCCCACTCTGTCGCAAGGCCCGGTTGGATGGATGTATCCTGTTCACCGAAGTTCAATAGCGTTTCGTAAATATTCTTCGTTACCTTGAATGTTTCCCCTTCTGTCGTTCTCGATGGATCGAGAGATGTGGAATCTCCACCGCGGCCAAAGACCAATGTCTTATTGACATTTTCATTGCCTGCTCCCTCATTCTTCTTTGTTTCTTCGCCAGTGCCGCCATCTTTTTCCGACTCGTTCGTCGTCCCACTATTCGAACACGCCGCCAAGGCTGTCGATAGAGCGAGGATAAGCATCATGGCAAATAACCAAAATTTGTTTTTCTTCATTTTGACCCCTCCATCTGATTTATATCAAACGTCGCTTGAATCGCCATATAGGTGACAGGCGACAGAATGACCCGAACTATGCTCCCTTAGCTTTGGAACCGCTTTCACGCAAATGTCCATTCGATGTGGGCATCGTGTATGAAAGGTGCACCCTGTCGGTGGATCCGCTGGATTCGGAATATCCCCTTCCAGGAGAATCTGTTCTTTCTTGAAGTCCGGCTCTGGAACCGGAACTGCCGACAAAAGCGCCTGCGTATATGGATGAAGCGCTTTCAAATATAGCTGTTCACTATCCGCGATTTCGACCAGTTTACCGAGATACATTACGCCGACACGGTCGCTAATATGCCGAACAACCCCTAGATCATGAGCAATAAAGATGTAGGTGAGATTGAACTCTTTTTGTAAATCCTGCATCAAATTCAAGACTTGTGCTTGAATGGAAACGTCCAATGCCGACACAGGCTCGTCCGCAATGATCAGTTTCGGATTCGTCATCAACGCCCGAGCGATTCCAATCCGTTGCCTTTGACCGCCACTGAATTGATGCGGGTACCTTTTGGCATGATATTCACTTAAACCGACAATCTCCAAAAACTCATTCACTTTCTTTTTCCGTTCCTTCGAATCCCCTATCCCATGAACAATAAGCGGTTCCTCCAGAATTTTTCCAACCGTATGCCGTGGATTCAGCGAGGCGTATGGATCTTGGAACACCATTTGGATATCCCGTCTCATTTTCCGCATTTCCTCAGTCGTCAATGAAGTGAGTTCTTTCCCTTGGAACTCGACTTTTCCATCTGTTGGCTCTAGCAGACGCATGAGCATTCGCCCCGTCGTCGACTTTCCGCAGCCCGACTCACCGACAATCCCCAAGGTCTCTCCCTCGTTCACATAAAAAGATACGTCATCAACCGCTTTCACCTGTCCAACAGTCCGAGCGAGCAGTCCCTCTTGGATCGGGAAATACTTCTTTAATCCTTCAACTTTTAACAAGGGTTTTGTTTCCATTCATGTCTGCCCCCTCTCTGTCGAATAAGAAACAACGTGTCTGATGATCATCCGAAGTTTCATACAGGGCAGGATTCTCCTTCAGGCAACGATCGAACGCGAATTCACATCGGGCGGCAAACCTACAACCATGCCTGATTGACCCAGGTCTCGGCACATTTCCCGGGATGGAATACAATCGGTCCTTCTTAAACCTCATATCTGGAACCGATTGAATCAGCCCTTTCGTGTAAGGGTGCTGAGGATCCTCAAATAACTTCCTGACCGGAGCCTCTTCGATAATCTGGCCTGCATACATGACAATGACCCGTTCACAAGTTTCCGCTACAACGCCAAGGTCATGGGTGATAAGAAGAACGGCCGTTCCTAATCTAGTGTTCAGCTCTTTCATCAGCTTCATGATTTGTGCTTGAATCGTGACATCCAAGGCTGTTGTCGGCTCATCCGCTATCAACACCTTCGGATTGCAAACAAGTGCCATGGCAATCATCACCCGTTGCCTCATCCCACCGGATAGCTGATGCGGATAGTCATTCATAAGCTCGGTGGCTCTTGGCAACCCAACCAGATTTAGCATCTCGACCGCCCGTGTAACCGCTTTCTTTTTTGACAAGCCCCTCTCATGGATCCGGATCGCTTCCGTCATCTGATTTCCGATTGTAAAAAGAGGGTTCAACGATGTCATCGGCTCTTGGAAAATCATAGCGATGTCATTGCCTCTGATTTGCCTCATTTGCTTCTCGTTCAACTTCAATAAATCCTTGTTTCCATACAGGATTTCTCCGCCCACAATTTTACCAGGAGGTTTGGGGACAAGACCCATGATGGATAAGGAAGTGACACTTTTTCCACAACCCGATTCCCCCACAATACCGAGAACTTCCCCTTCTTTCAGATGGAAATCGATGTGATCTACAGCCGGTATTTCCCCTGAATCCGTGAAAAAGGTTGTCTGTAAATCATTCACTTGGAGGATTGTTTTTCTTCCATCCATCGAATCACCTTTTCTTAATATTTTTAATTATTTTTGAAGGTATTCACTATTATACAATTAATTGGTGCAAAGGCAACACATTTTAGCAGATTAATATTATCCTAGTAACACATTACTATAGAACCAATGAAGAAGCATTTTCTGGCATATGACCATCATTTGTAGCTAGCTGCCTTGCCTTGCAATACAAATAAAAAAATGCCACGGATAGAATATCACTCCGTGGCGAATTTTGTAGTATTTTGAAATAGTTTTATTAATTAATCTCCTAGCATCTGCACTTGGAACAAGCTATGATAGATTCCATCTTTTCTCATCAGTTCTTCATGATTCCCACTTTCCACTAGTTTCCCGCCGTCAATGACAAATATTTTGTCAGCATGGGTAATTGTCGATAATCGATGAGCTACGATCAACGTCGTCCGATCATGGACGAGCCGGTCGAGTGAATCCTGGATGAGTGCCTCGCTTTCTAAGTCAAGGGCAGATGTCGCTTCGTCCAAGATGAGCAGTGGAGGGTTTTTCAAGAACACCCGGGCAATTGCAATCCGCTGCTTTTGGCCTCCCGACAACTTGACCCCTCGCTCCCCGACTTTCGTATTGTATCCTTCCGGTAAGGATTCGATGAAATCATGGGCGTTCGCGGCTTTAGCCGCCGCGATGACTTCGTCGTGGGTTGCACCAGGGTTCCCCATTAAAATATTGCTTTCGACAGAATCGCTGAATAGAATGGTGTCCTGCATGACGATGCCGATTTGGTCGCGCAATGATTTTATTTTCACATCGCGGACATCAAAGCCGTCTATCCTGATCGCCCCGGAAGAGACATCATAAAATCTCGGTATGAGACTGACAATGGTCGATTTTCCTCCTCCGCTCATTCCGACGAATGCCACCGTTTCACCCGGATTGACTACGAAGTCAATATCCTTCAAAACGGTTTGTCCCTCCTCTTCATATGCAAAACTCACTTTGTCAAATTCGACTTTCCCGTTCAACGGCGGCATTTCTTCGGCATTTTTCTGATCCACAATATCGTACTTTTCTTCCATTAATTCAAACACGCGGTCCATCGATGCAAATGACTGCGTCAGTGTAGTGGAGGAATTGACGAGACGTCGGAGCGGATTGTATAACCGCTCGATATAAGCGATAAAAGCGACCATTACTCCGACAGACAGATTTTCATTGATCACTTGGTACCCTGCATAGGCGATAACGAGCAACGGGGCTACATCGGTTATCGTATTCACGACAGCGAATGCTTTAGCATTCCATTTCGTATGATCGATCGCCTTTTCAAGAAAGTCACCATTCGTCTCATCAAACCGCTCTTGCTCCTTTTGTTCCAGAGCAAAGCTTTTGATGACGCTGACTCCTGCTACCCGTTCATGCAAATAACTTTGCACATTCGCGAGCGCTTGGGATCGCTTGCGTGTCAGCTCCCGCAATTTCCCGAAAAAATGCTTCACGCTGAATGCATAGAAAGGGAAAGCAAGCAAAGTCACGAGCGTTAGCGGCACATCCAACGTCAACATGATGATAATCGCGATAATAATAGTGGCCAAGTCCAACCAAACATTCATGAGACCGATCATGACAAAATTCTTTGTCTGCTCCACATCATTGATGACCCGGGAAATCACTTCACCCGCCCGCGTGTTGGAATAATAACGCAAACTCAATTTCTGCAGATGGCTATAAAGCTCTTGGCGGATATCATATAAAATTTTATTGCTCACATACTGTGCATAATATTGCCGATAATATTCGACAGGCGGGCGAAGGATGAAAAATACCAACATCGTCCCACCAAGCCAGTAAAATAACTGCCGGGTCATCTGTTCCTTCGTCAATGTATCTGAGCCGATAATATCATCAATGACAATCTTCATCAGCAAAGGTATGAATAAAGGGATAGCGAATTTTACGATACCGATGATGATTGTCAATATGATTTGCCAATTATATGGCTTTACAAATTTCAGATATCTCCTCACACTGTCTCCCATGGAAGGCCTCCTATCGAAAAAAGCCCACCGCGTCTATTCGCAGTCAGGCTTTTCACTTATTGTTATGAACCTGTTTATAAAAATGGTAGCGCGAAGTCCAGACGTTGATAAAATCAGGAGCAAACGGTCCCCTGCGCTGTTCGATCCACCGAATGAGCGTATCAAGATTCCTTTGCAAAATCTGATCGATTACATCAGGGTATCCCATCTCTTTTTTATGATCCGCATATTCGTCTTCATCCAAGATAATATAAGTCATGTCCGGAAACACTTTCACATCCAGATCGTAATCAATGTATTTAAGTGATAAGTTATCATAGACGAATGGCGAACTCATATTAACATAATAATACACGCCGTCTTCTCTCAACATACAAATAATATTGAACCAATGTTCCGCGTGGAAATAGCAGATAGAAGGTTCCCGGGTCAACCACGTCCGGCCATCCGCTTCTGTCACCAATGTACGCTCGTTCCCCCCGATGACAATATTCCGGGTGCCTTTCAAGACTAATGTCTCTTGCCAGACCCGATGGATGCTGCCGTTATGCTTGTAGCTATGTACTTGTATTGTTTCCCCTACCGGTGCAATCGCCATGCCTATTACCCACCTTTTTCCGTCTAGCCTCCACCTCTGCTAACCAATCGAACAGCGAATCGGACTGCGCAGGGTCCGATTTGCCGTATTTCCGCGCTTTTTGCGGAAATTAAGGCACAACTTTTAGTGTTCGATTTGCCTTAATTTCTGCGCTCTTTGCAGAAATTAAGGCACTGCTTTCTAAAAGCGCGCCACGCCGTATCTTCGCCTTATGCCTGTCGCCCACAGGATGTGGGTCATGCAGTCGTCGCGACACGATATCGCGCACTTAGACTGCGAACCTCTACTGCAGGCGCCCTACGCTTTTGTGCCGTCTAGGCTTCGGGCGCCAGAGAATTGAACAGCGAAGGGTTCGATTTGCCGTATTTCTGCGTCCTTTGCAGAAATTAAGGCACCTCCGGGGTCATAAGTCAAAGCTGCTCTGTGGCAAAAAGCGCCACGCTGCATCTTCGCCTTATGCCTGAGGCCCACAGGATGTGGGTCATGCAGTCGTCGCGACACGATGTCGCGCACTGAGACTGCAAACCTCTACTGCAGGCGCCCTGCGCTTTTGTTATTACCGGAAAGTTTTGGACTATTTTATCCATTCATTATATCAGCAGAACGTGCAAATTTAAAATTATTCGGCCCTGCCTTCGTAAAAATCCCCAAATAGAAACCGGCAGAAGCGTTATGCTCCTGCCGGCCGGTGATGTTCATCCACTTATTTTGTTCCGAATCGCCCTGCATTGCCAGAATTTTGTTGCTTCTTCGCTTCCGACTGTTGGTTTTGCTGTCTGACCTGATTTACATCAGTTTCAGAAGCAAATTCCTCAGTCATTGCATTCGGCTGCGCGGAAAGCTGGTTTTGTTTACGTACTTGCTGCGCATTTGTTTGGTTCGGTTTTTTTGTCATGGATTTTCACCTCCGTGGTCAATAGAATGTGCACAGAGGTTTTTTTTATTCAGTAAAATTTAACCATTTTTATCGCATGACGTCCTGCGTTGCATCCCAAATCATATTGATTGGCTTTGATTTGGGCAGCTGCATAACCTCATCGTCGGAAAAAAATTGAAAGCCTTCCGGAGGTGAGTCCATCTTCCGAATCCTTGCATAGTAACTATCCATTTCCCACGTAATGTGGGAAAAGACATGCTTGAATGACAACAATTCCTGTAAATCCTCCACTTGAAGATCCATTGATTCGTTTAATAATTTAGCCGGCTTAAGGCCTTCCTTATTTTCAATTAAAGGAAATTCCCACATACTTGCGAGCAATCCTTTATCCGGACGCTTCCTAAGCAGCCATTTCCCCTCCTCATTTTGCAAAGCAAATGCGGTCAAAGGAATGACTTGCATTTTGGTTTTTTTCGTTTTGATCGGCAGCTCTTCTTGTCGCCCTTCCTGGAACCCAGCGCAAAACTCACGTACCGGGCAAAGAAGACACCTCGGTCTCGGTATGCAAATAGTTGCCCCTAACTCCATGAGCGCTTGATTGAAAGAGGATGGATCTTCTTGGTCGATTAAGTCCATGACAACTTCTTCAAATATTTTCCGTGTTTTAGGTAAGGCAATATCTTCTTCAATTAAGCAAATCCGGGACAAAACACGCATCACATTGCCGTCGACTGCATGCTCGGGAACTCCGTAAGCGATACTGAGCACGGCGCCTGCTGTGTAGGGACCGACTCCTTTTAATGTAGAAATCTCTTTGCGGGTTGCTGGCACTTCTCCTCCGTATTTCTCCAAAACCTCTCGGACACCCGTTTGTAAATTTCGAGCGCGCGAGTAATAGCCGAGTCCTTCCCACATTTTCAGCAGTTCCTCTTCCTCTGCATCCGCTAGCGCTTCCATGGTAGGATATGTTTTAATGAACCGTTCATAATAAGGAATGACCGTTTCCACTCTAGTTTGTTGCAACATCACTTCCGAAACCCATATGTAGTAGGGATCTCTCGTCTTCCTCCATGGCATTTCCCTTTTTTCCTCGTGATACCATGTCAATAGGGATTTGCGAAATATGTCTTTTTGTTCAATGAAGTGCATGTTTTCCTCCTTGCCAACTATGCTTAACGTTGACCGTAAGCGGGTAATTAAGTATATAATCAAAATAAGTGACACACTTAGAATATTCATCCCACGCTTGTATGCTTACAAGCGAAAGGAGTGATTGTTTTGGACACAGGAACACATGTCGTCATGGGAATGGCTCTAGGCGGACTTGCCCTTGCTGATCCGGTCGTGGCGGGTGATACATCAACATGGAGCGCCGTTGCAGCAGGTGTCCTGATCGGCTCATTAATACCAGATATTGACACGGTATTGAAACTGAGAAACAACGCAGTTTATATACGCCATCACCGAGGTATCACCCATTCCATACCGGCCGTGCTGTTATGGCCGCTTGTCATTTCCATTGTATTATCGTTTCTTATTCCGGAGGCGGCTTTCATCCACCTATGGGCATGGACTTTCCTTGCCGTCTTTCTGCATGTCTTCGTTGACATCTTCAACGCCTATGGAACACAAGCCTTGCGTCCGTTTTCTCAAATGTGGGTTGCCATCGGGGTGATCAACACCTTTGATCCCATCATTTTCGGACTGCATGTTGTAGCCCTGTTGACATGGTGGCTTGGGGCCGATCCGGTCGTAACGGTATTAATATTATATGTTGTCATCTTCTTTTATTACCTGCTGCGGTTTGCTACGAAATCAGCCGTGAAACAAGCGGTCCTGCATACAGTCCCGAACGCGACCGAAGTTATTATCGCACCGACCATCCGGTTTTTCCAGTGGAGAGTCGCTGCCTCTTCAGAAACCCATCATTATGTGGGACGCGCCTACGGAAGATCCATCACCATTTATGACCGTTTTGAAAGGGTCCCGATGCCGGACTCCCCGCAAATTAAAGCGGCGATGAAAGATGAGAACATCAAGGCTTTCGTCTCCTTCTCATCCATTTATCGATGGTCCGTCGCCAATATCGGGGACTTATGCGAAGTGCGCCTCATTGATTTGCGCTACCGGAGCAAAGGCTATTATCCATTTGTAGCCGTGGCGCATGTGGATGAAGAAATGAATATCGTAAATTCCTACACAGGTTGGATATTCTCCGAGGATAAGCTGATGAAGAAATTGAAATTTGTCCCTAACTCTTAATCAAAAGCGCAGGGCGCCTAGACGTTAAAAGGACTGTCCTGGATGGGCAGTCCTTTTCGTGAAGGAGGAGACGCTCATAACTTTCTTCAAGCACTCATAAAAATCGATTCAGGCTCATATTTTTAAAGAACCACTTATAAAATCCGGCGTGCGTCCATATTTCGTCACAGGCGCTTATATCGGCAGAAAACCGCTCATATTTCATAACATGCGCCCATTAGGCAAGTTCGCACAACTATCCGCCTATCATTTCCCCTCTTTCACCGGCTTCAACATCGCAACCGGCAAAGCTTCCACCGCTTGCTCGCCGCCCAGGCGGTAGCCCCAAGCGAAACGCCCTTTTAAATAATCTACGTGGAAATAAACCCCTTCATCACCTTCTATCCGGTAAAGCTCTCCCGGTTCGATCGTTTTGAGATCGACTAAATAAGATTGCGCCATCACCACTTTCCTTTGATGGACGGCAAATTCATTAATCATCCCGAGCTGCTCCGCTTTTCTCGCTTTCTCCCGCAAATTGGCAATTTCCGTGCGCAATTCATGTTCGGTCATTTCACTATAATTTTTATTGTTCTCCATCTTCTTCAAGCTCCTTCTTATCAATGAATCGGTCAATCAAGTCGAGTGGAATTCCTTTTTGATACATCGTTTGCTTCACTCGGTTTCTCCGTTGCCTACCGCTGTATTTCGAACTCTGCCTCCGCCATGCCTTCTCGCCGACCGACTCGAGGATAGAATCCCATTCATCCTCTTCCCGTTCAAAATTAACGGAGGCTAGTGCTTGCTTAATAATATCAAATGAATACCCTTTGCGGAGTAAAGCGTTTTGGATTTTTTGTTTTAATTGGACCGGAGTGACGGAACGGTTCGCCTCTGCTGCCTTTGTCGCCAGCTTCGTCGCAATCCGAACCTGTTCTTCCTCCGAATAGCCTTCGAGCACCTTTTCCTGCAACTCTTTTCCAATTCCCTTCTTCCTAAATTCCTGCTGGATGGCCCGAGGACCCTTACTGGAAGTTTTAATTTGCGTTTGCAATAATGCTTCCGAAAAGGACTCGTCATCGAGAAATCCGAGACGCTTCAATTTTACAATGGCTTCTAGGACGACCGCCTCCCCATAACCGGAGTCCAGTAACTTCTTTTTCACTTCAAACTCACTGCGCATACGAAAACCGAGATAATGCAAAGCACGGTTGAAAGCCTTTTGGATCTCGTCTTCGTACACCATTTCATCAATGGACCATTCCTCCAGGGACATGCCTTTCGTTAAGCCGAACTTCACTAAAACGGACTCATGGACACTGAAAGCATATTTCTCGTCGAGGAAAATATTGTATCTCTCGCCATCTTTCTTCTGTTGTGTTATTTTCGTAATAACAGACATGAATCAAGACCTCCCCACTTTCTATCAGTATACATGTTCTATCAATATCATTCAGTTAACTCGTTCGGAGAAGGAAATGGAGGGCGATAGGATGAAAATCGTCATTGCAGGAGGTTCCGGTTTCATTGGAACGGAATTAACAAATCTTTTGCTGCAAGAAGGTCATGAAGTCATCATCTTAACGAGGCGAGCAAAAGAATCAGATGGTCGGCTTTCGTATGTAGAGTGGCTACATAGCGAAGCTACACCGGAAAAGGAGATCGGGACTGCCGATGCCTTCGTCAATCTTGCCGGCGTTTCCATCAACAACGGGCGCTGGACGGAAGAACATCAACAACAGATCTATGAAAGCAGGATGACCGCAACGGATGAGCTATTACGGATCATCCACGAACTACCGCAAAAACCTTCCGTCTTGGTCAATGCGAGCGCCATCGGCATTTATCCTGCATCAGAAACAGTCTTCTATACGGAAACATCTGATGAAGTGGCACCTGATTTCCTTGGGCAGACTGTTAGGGACTGGGAGAACAAAGCATCAAGCGTAAAAGAGATTGGCGTACGTACCGTATTTACAAGGTTTGGAGTCGTCTTAGGGAAGGATGAAGGCGCACTGCCTCTCATGGTCTTGCCGTACCGGTTGTTCGCAGGCGGAAAAGTCGGTTCCGGTAGACAATGGTTGTCTTGGGTTCACGTCACGGACGTGGCCAGGGCGATGGCCTTTGCAATTGCCCAGGAAGGGATTCAGGGTCCGGTCAATGTCACCTCCCCTTTCCCGAAACGGATGGACGACTTCGGCAAGACCATAGGCGAGACGTTAACACGGCCCCATTGGCTGCCCGTCCCTTCATTTGCAATGAAAATGGCATTAGGAAAGAAAAGTGCACTCGTTCTGGAAGGGCAGCATGTCCTCCCGGAAGTTCTCCAGCAAAATGGGTTTACATTCAAATTTCCATTACTAAAAGACGCCCTCCAAAATCTCTTACATGAGTGATGTATAAATGAGACTTTATTGCGCATCCTACCGAAAAAAGGAAGGTGCGTTTTTTCATGATGAAAAGCCATGGGACAGGCATACTGTTGGCCGTTACTATCGCCATAACTGGTCTTATCCTGAATCCATTCTCTGCTAAAGCGGAGGAATTTCATTGGGGATTCAAAAAAGCTACAAACGGCATTCCGCCGAATGCAGGCGCCACGTTGGATGCGCTTCTGGATAAGCACGGAGCCATTTATAAAGGGAAATCCGAAGAGAAAATCGCATATTTAACGTTTGATAACGGATACGAAAACGGCTATACGGAAAGCATTTTAGATACGTTGAAAAGAGAGGACGTCCCTGCGACATTCTTCTTAACGGGGCATTATCTAAAAAGCGCCACACCGCTTGTAAAAAGGATGATCGCCGAAGGACATGGAATTGGTAATCATTCGTATGATCACCCGAACATGGCGAATTTATCAGAAATGCGGATGGAAGAAGAATGGACGAAGTTTGACGACTTGCTTCGCGAGTTGACCGGTTTGAAACGGACGGTCTATGCACGGCCGCCCGAAGGGGTTTTCAATGAGAAACTATTGGCTAAAGGAAATGAACTTGGATATCGTCATATCTTCTGGTCTATCGCTTTTATTGACTGGCATGCCAACAAACCTCGTGGTCGCGACTATGCTTACAACGAATTAATGACCCAGCTCCATCCAGGCGCTGTCATTTTAATGCACACTGTGTCCCCTGATAATGCGGAAGCTTTGCCTTCCTTTATACAGGATGCGAAAAAAGCGGGCTATACGTTCCGTTCATTGGATGATCTCGTGTTGGAATATGAAAATGTGAATACCCGTTTTTGGTGAGCCCGATTCCATCGGTTCCACTCTCCCTCCTGATTAAGGTATAATTTGAACAGAGGAGGTGGTGCAAGATGAAATTCGAAATGACTGAAAATGCGTTCGAAACATCGACATCATTTGGAAAACTGACGATATCGGGCAATGAAGAATACGGGTTCAGACCTTATCAACTATTGGTTTCCTCACTGGCTGTCTGCAGTGGAGGCGTTCTGCGGAAAGTGTTGGAAAAAATGAGGATGGCTCCTGACCATATTACAATTGAAGTGAAAGATGTCGTCCGCAATAAAGACATGGCAGACAGACTGGAGAAAGTCCATATCCACTTCATCATCAGCGGAGCGGAAATCGTCGAGGCCAAAATGGCGAGAGCGATGGAATTGACAAAGAAAAACTGTTCGATGGTCCAATCCGTTATCGATTCCATTGAAGTTGTCGAAACATTTGAATTAAAAAAATGACAAAAAAGACCCGGTCCATATCCGTCTTAGAATGGCCGGGTCTTCATGTATTCACATTACCTTCATTATTCAATTTCATTGGCATTGTTCGTAGTTGTCTTGAAGTATTGCTACCTCAGACGTTTACGGATCCCCTCCTTTTTCATCAGGATTCGATTCGTCCCTACTCTTGCCCTCCTTTTCTAATTGGATTACCTGTATCCTAACATACTATTTTTATTTTGTAAACATTCTGTTAAGTTAAATTATTAATTAATTCGAAAGTCCTGCTAGACTGCATTGAAAAAACAACGTATTTCGTATACGATTGAGACGATGAAAAGAGGTGTTAGGATGCCGAACCTACCAACGAATAATCAAATCGAGGAAGTGAAAAATAGGCTTCAACATTTCCTCATAACGCTAGATCAAATCGAGCCGGAAACGACCGACCTCCAAGAGATCGACCGATTGATCGGAATGATTGATGATCTCGAAGAACAGATGGAAAAAATTAAAACAGATAAGTGAATTTCACTAGGGGGAAATTAGAGATGTACATAGAAGCAATCGAAAAAAGCATGTATGACCTCATTTGCGAAACGTCCACGAACCTACCAAAAGACGTCAGACAGAAGATCCGTGCTGCTAAAGAGCAGGAAGACGCGGGTACACGGGCGGCAATGAGCTTGGATACAATTGCAAAAAATATCAATATGGCGGATGAAAAACTCTCTCCAATCTGCCAAGATACCGGTTTGCCAACTTTCAAAATCAAAACACCGATCGGCGTCAATCAACTTGAAATCAAAGCGGCCATCAAACGCGCAATCGTCCAAGCGACAAAGGATGGTAAACTTCGCCCGAACTCCGTCGATTCCTTGACCGGGGATAATAGCGGGGACAACCTCGGCATCGGATTGCCCGTCATTAAATTTGAACAGTGGGAAGAAGATCATATCGAAGTGAAACTCATCCTAAAGGGCGGCGGCTGTGAGAATAAAAACATCCAGTATAGCTTGCCGACAGAACTGGAAGGCCTGGGCCGTGCCGGACGCGATTTGGACGGAATCCGCAAATGCATCCTCCACTCCGTTTACCAAGCACAAGGGCAAGGCTGCTCTGCGGGTTTCATTGGCGTAGGAATTGGTGGAGACCGGTCTTCCGGTTACGACCTTGCAAAAGAACAACTATTCCGTGAAGTGGATGATGTCAATCCGAACGAGCAATTGGCGGAATTGGAACAGTATATAATGGAAACAGCGAATACGCTCGGCATCGGCACAATGGGATTCGGAGGAGAAGCGACCCTCCTCGGCTGTAAAATTGGCGTCATGCACCGGATCCCTGCAAGCTTCTACGTATCAGTCGCGTATAACTGCTGGGCCTACCGCCGAATGGCTGTCGATATTGATGCCAATACGGGAGGAATTACGGGATGGCATTACAATGACGGAGAAAAAATTGCCTTTGATCAAGAAGCGGCTCCTGTCACAACAAGCCAATCTTCCCGTACAGTTGAATTGACCGCGCCGATTTCGGAAGCGCAAATCCGTGAATTGAAAGTGGGAGACGTTGTTAAAATTAGTGGCCGCATCTACACTGGCCGGGATGCTATCCACAAACACCTTTCAGAAAACGATTCACCTGTGGATCTGGACGGTCAAATCATTTATCACTGCGGTCCGGTTGTCTTGAAAAACGAAGATGGTAGCTATGAAATCAAAGCAGCGGGACCGACGACTTCCGCCCGTGAAGAACCTTACCAAGGCGACATTATGAAGAAATTCGGCGTCCGCGCTGTCATCGGAAAAGGCGGCATGGGACCGAAAACTTTAGCAGCACTTGAAGAGCACGGCGGCGTCTACCTGAACGCAATCGGCGGGGCCGCACAATATTACGCGGACTGCATCAAAGAAGTGGAAGGCGTTGATCTTCTTCAATTTGGTATTCCAGAAGCGATGTGGCATCTGCGCGTGGAAGACTTCACTGCGGTCGTCACCATGGACTCCCATGGCAACAGCCTGCATGCCGATGTGGATAAAACATCTCTTGAAAAACTCTCACAACATAAAGAGAAAGTATTTAGCTAATCCTGTCCCTATAACGGAGCTTTCCGTTATAGGGTTTTTTATATCTCATAGAATGAGTGCAACCGGGCATACCCTCATGCCGTACTAAAATACCTTGAGACAAACTTCCACATCCTCCTGGAAAGCCTAGACATCCTGCCGAGACTGCTATGCTCCACCCCCTCCTAGCAATCTCCCAAATCGATGGAATAATTATGTAGTTCAGAGGGAAGCATATTAGTACTCATTCCTTTCAGAGCATGCTATAATCCAGTTAATAATTATTCTAATTTTAAAGAGGTTATATTCTTGTGTCTTATAGTCGATTCCACCTTACTGGAATCGACTATAGAACTTTATTCAGACATTTGAAAGTGAATCTCATTCTCAATTAGGAGGGATCAAATGATAAACTATGCTGAACGTCAGGAGAAGGAACCTATCAACTGGGGTTCCCATATCGAGTTAATTGCCGCAATTGTATCCGGGATACTAATTGTGCTAGCCTGGCTGATTGGAAAAAACGGAGTGGAGACGGCTTCCGTTACCCTGTATATCATTGCATTTTTAATCGGTGGATTTGCCAAAGCCAAAGAAGGCATCGAAGAAACGGTTAAAAACAAAGAATTGAATGTTGAAATGCTTATGGTTTTTGCGGCTATCGGTTCTGCCATGATCGGCTATTGGGCTGAGGGTGCCATTCTGATCTTCATTTTCGCATTGAGCGGAGCACTGGAGACTTATACGTTAAATAAAAGCCATAAAGAGATTTCTGCGCTAATGGAACTTCAACCTGAAGAAGCATGGCTTGTCCAGGATGACGGTTCCGAAATGAAAGTGCCGACTTCTTCCTTGGTAGTGGGCTCTGTCTTAGCCGTTAGACCAGGGGAACGAATTCCGGTGGATGGTAACATAATTAGCGGGGCAACGGCAATCGACATGTCTGCCATTAATGGAGAATCCATTCCTGTAACGAAGGAAAGCGGGGATGAACTGTTTGCGGGCACTGTCAACTTAAGCGGCGCGATCCGGATGGAAATGACAAAACCGAGCTCGGAAACACTATTCCAAAAAATCATTACGATGGTCCAGAGCGCCCAAAGTGAAAAATCACCATCCCAGCAATTTATTGAACGTTTTGAAGGCACGTATGTAAAAGTCGTGCTGATCACCGTTTTCGTCATGATGTTCCTGCCCCATTTCATCTTCGGGTGGGATTGGACGACAACAATTTATCGCGCCATCGTCCTGCTTGTCGTTGCCTCTCCTTGTGCCTTGGTTGCTTCCATCATGCCCGCAACATTGGCTGCCGTATCGAATGGAGCGAAACGCGGAGTCCTCTTCAAGGGGGGAATCCACTTGGAACATTTGGGCTCCCTTACAACAATCGCCTTCGACAAAACGGGAACGTTGACCAACGGAACACCTGTCGTAACGGATTTCTTGGTTCGTGACGGAGTGGAAGTAAACGAAGCATTGTCCATCTTTGCAAGTATCGAATCCCAATCGAATCACCCGCTCGCTTTGGCAATTACAAAATACGCCAATGAAAAAGGAGTCAATTATGAACGACACATCCAGATGGAAGATGTGCCTGGCCATGGTATTAAAGCATACATGGAAGACCGTGAGCTGCGGGTCGGAAATCCGAGATTCATTGGCCAAAACTTGGCGGACGCTTTCCAGCAAGGAGCGGCTATCGATTTATTGAATGAAGGAAAAACAGTTATATTTCTAAGAGATGAACAAGGAATCATGGCAGCTGCAGCTTTCAAAGATACATTGCGCAAAGAGGCAGTGGAAGCGATTAAACATTTGAAAGATGCGGGAATCCATACCATCATGCTAACAGGGGACAACGAGAAGACAGCCGCCGCAATCGCAAAAGAGTCTGGCATTGAATCATTTGTCGCTGAATGCCTACCTGAGATGAAGGTTGAAAAATTGAAAGAGCTGTTGGCAGAATATAAGTACGTCGGAATGGTTGGAGATGGTATAAACGACGCTCCCGCCTTGGCAACCGCCACATCTGGCATCGCTATGGGGGAAGGGACCGATGTCGCTTTGGAAACAGCCGATGTCGTCTTGATGCAGAATGATTTGACCCGCATCGCTTACGCTACCAAGTTATCACGGAAAATGCAGCGAATCGTCAAGCAGAATATCTTCTTCTCGATTGCAGTAATTATCGTATTAATCATCTCCAACTTCATGCAGGTCGTCGATTTGCCTCTGGGTGTCATTGGACACGAAGGGAGCACCATCCTCGTCATTTTAAATGGGTTGCGGATGCTGAATCAAGTGGATTGACTGGGAAAATGACGGGAAGAGGGACTCTTCCCTACTCTCGTGATTGGAGTCATACAAAAAAGCAATGCCCGTCAAACGATGGCATTGCTTTTTTGTTTGGCAACCTGAGCCTGTTTCCGCTCCGTCATGACTGCGTTCAGTTGTCCGCCCAGCATGAGGATGATGGCAGAGAAGTACATCCACATCATGAGCACGATAATGGCTCCAATACTTCCGTAAGTATTCGAATAATTCCCGTAATTACCTACATAGAATGAAAAAGCGAGTGATGTTACAATCCATCCTACAGTCGAAAATATTGCGCCTGGAATGACACTTTTTAAATGGATTTTCAAATTTGGCACGACCCAGTAAATTGCGGAGAACACAAGGAAAATAAGAATTGGGGGAACAAACCATCTTAGACTATCCCATAACTTTAAAAATCCTTCTTCCAACCCAAAATAAGAGAATGCCAGGGTTCCAATCTGCTGGCCAAAAACCGGCAGGACAAGAGCAACGACCAAAACAGCTATCAGAGCAATCGTAAATACGACAGACATACCACGCGCAACGAAAAAAGAGCGGGTCTCTTCTGCGAAATACGATCGATTTAACGCTTTAGTCAAGGCATTCATCCCCTTGGATGCCGACCAAATTGTTGCGAGGGCACCGATGGATAATAACCCGCCATTCCGATTTTTCAATACTTCTGCGATTGTTGTTTCAATAAGTTGAGAGACGCTTCCCGGTGCATAATCCCTTATAAACAGGAAAATTTCACCGTGATTTAAATTTAAGTACGGTAATAGGGTTATGAGAAAGATTAATAGAGGAAAAAGGGACAATAGGAAAAAGAAAGCGAGCTGGGATCCAAGCCCCGTCACATCTACTTTCTTGATCCGCACGAGCAACTCTTTCAGAAAGCCTTGTGTCGTCGTCACATCAAATTTTTCCAAGTCACCTTCTTTTATATCTGCCATGAACCGCATGATGCCTGACTTTTTTGTATGCCGATCTTTCTTTTCTTTTTTCATATTGCGTTCAAGGGTACGTTGACCTCCCATCACATTTCCGTCACCCCTTTCCTTACTACTTACTTTTTTACAGATGGTTTTGTTGTTGTTTCGCCTTCATCTTTCACAATTGATTTGTATTCATCTTTCGATTCGACGAACGCTTCTTTCGTATCCACGACCAGTTCCTTTACTTGCGGTGTGAGCGTCTTTAATTCTTCAACTTGTGTTTTCAGATAATTGGCATCACCTGATAGCTGATTATAAACCATTTGAACCTTATCTTTTTTCTCCATCACCATCTGTTTCAGGTCATCCGGATTGTTCCTATAATAACTGATTTCCGAAATTATGTTTTTTGATTTTTTCGTTACTTGCTCACGGGTGCTCCGGTCAAATAAACTGATAGCTGCACCTGCTAGAGCTCCCAAAATTACAAATGTACCAAATTTTCCTTTACCCATTGAAAACCCTCCAATTCCCAAATCTTACGCATATTCCATTATACCCGACGCCCTACAAAAACAAACAATATAACGGATTTCTAAAAAAAGTCTTGACGAACCCACTCTATTTTCGGAATATTATCATTAACGCTAGAAAAGTAGTAAAAAAAGTGGAGAGGATATGATAATAATAAAATATTGTTAGGAACGGAGAATACACAGCATGATTACATTGAGGGGGATATGATATGGATGGATTGCAAGAGTTTTTAAACAAAGCGGGAGACCTGGTTTGGGGACCGCCGCTGCTGATTTTATTAGTCGGGACAGGTATATTCCTTACAGCAAGATTGACCTTCATTCAAGTGCGTTTACTGCCCTATTCCTTAAAACAAGTTTTTTCAAGAAAGCATGACAAAAAGGCAGACGGCGATATTTCCCAGTTCCAGGCATTGATGACAGCCATGGCCGCTACAGTAGGGGTCGGGAATATTGTCGGTGTCGCCGGAGCAGTGGCGACCGGCGGACCCGGAGCGATTTTCTGGATGTGGTTGGCTGGATTTTTCGGCATGGCGACCAAATACGGTGAGGCAATTCTAGCCGTCAAGTACCGCGTGAAAGATGCAAAGGGGCAAATGGCCGGAGGGCCGATGTATTATTTGGAACACGGATTAAAACAAAAATGGCTAGGTGTGCTATTTGCCATTTTTGGAGCGTTTGCGGCATTCGGAATCGGAAACGGGACCCAATCTAAAGCTGTTGCTGACGCGATGAGTAGCACATTCAATGTACCTCATTGGGCAACTGGAATCGGGCTAGTCATCTTCGGCGCTTTAGTTATTCTAGGTGGAATCAAATCAATTGGACGGGTGACCGCATTTTTTGTACCAATTATGGCACTCTTCTATTTTATTGCAGGATTAATTATCGTTGTGACAAATTTCAACCTCGTACCTGCTGCTTTCGCCTTAATCTTCAATGATGCCTTCACCGGGCAAGCGCTTGCAGGTGGAGCAATTGGGACAGTCATCCGATTCGGAGTGGCGCGCGGATTGTTCTCGAACGAAGCCGGTTTAGGTTCGGCTCCGATCGCAGCTGCGGCAGCCCGTACGGATATGCCTGGACGCCAAGCGCTCATCTCCATGACGCAAGTCTTGTTTGATACGCTGATCATTTGTTCCATCACAGGTGTTACGATTGTCATGTCAGGCAAATGGAATGAAGGAATTGACAAAGGTGCCTTGACAGCGGAAGCATTCGGAACTTTCCTCGGAAGTGCCGGTCCGATTGTTGTAGCTATCGGGTTGATTTTCTTCGCAACTTCCACCATTTTAGGTTGGAGTTATTACGGAGAAAAGTGCTTCCAGTATCTCTTCCCGAATCCAACAGCTGTCTTCGCGTATCGTCTCATCTTCGTCCTCTTCATCTTCGTGGGCGCAACAGCAACTTTGGATATCGTATGGACTTTGGCGGACGTTCTGAATGGTCTTATGGCTATCCCGAACTTGATCGGCCTACTCGGACTATCAGGTGTAATCGTGTTGGAGACGAAGCGTTTCCAAGCGAAGATCAAAGAAGAGAAAGAATCGTCAAATTGATGGATGACTTATCAATTTGACACTTTGGGAGAATAATGGAATACTTGGGTAGAAGCAATGGAAAGGCGGCTACTAGTATGGATCTATCAAACCCTTCACCAGAAAATGTTAGCTTCATGATTGAACAAATCAAAGAGAAGCTGCGCATGGTGAATGTCGATGCTATGAAAGCGGAGAATTTTAGTACGTCTCAATATGAGGACCTGCACGATATGTACCAAATGGTGATGAAACGGACCAATATCACGCCCAATGAAATGCAGGCAATCGCTGCTGAACTTGGTTCACTGCGGAAATGAAAAATGAAAAAGAGTGCATGGCCCATTTCGGTCCTGCACTCTTTTCCATTTTCAGTTGGCAACCGTTCCGTCTTCTAAAACAAGGGGCTCGATCAGCACTTCGACACGCCGATTTTTACTCCGGCCTTCCGCGCTGTCATTGGAAGCGATCGGATGATACTCCCCATATCCTTTCGCGCTGAACAACAGAGGATCCACCTTATCAGATTGCATCAGGATTTTCAGGAAATTGACCGCTCGCATGACGCTCAATTCCCAGTTCGACGAGAATTCTGCGTTGTTCATTGGCATATTGTCCGTATGTCCTGTTATGACGATCTGGCGCGGCTTGTCGAATATGAGCAATTCCGCAATATCATCGGCCAAGCCCCTATATTCCGGCTTGATTTCAGCCTTCCCCGGACTGAAAAGTATACTATCACGGATCGTGACAAGCAAACCTTCGTCCGTCAGTTTGGTTTCAAACTGGTTTTCCAATTCATGTACCGCGATATAATTGTCCAGCCGGTCCTGGATCTCCCCCAGCGAACGCTGATCTTCCAAATATGAACTGTTCTCATCATGCACTTCGATGGAATCTTTCGGGATGGGAACTGTCGTCGGCGCAGACTGCTCCATCACGCCCTTTCCCCCGTCAAAAATCTCATTGAATACGGTAGTCATTTGCGTGAATTTCGCCTCGTCGATAGAACTGGAGGCGAATAACACGATAAACAATGCGAGCAAAAGTGTCAGAAGGTCTGCATATGGTAACAGCCAGGATTCATCTACAGCATGCTCTTCCTGTTTTTTCTTCTTACGTTTCTTCGACAAACTGGCCAGCCCCTTTCTCGCTGGAATTTGCATTTGCCAGTTTTTTGCGTTCTTGGACAGATAGGTAAGAAGCAAGTTTTTGCTCAATGACTCGTGGAGCTTCCCCTTCCAGCACGGAAAGGATTCCTTCGATCATCATATGCCGCTGCCTTACCTCTTCCTTCGATTTCCGCTTCAGTTTATTGGCAAACGGATGCCATAGCACGTAACCAGTGAAGATTCCTAGCAATGTCGCGATAAAAGCGGCAGAAATGGCCAAACCAAGAGCCGCGATATCATCCAAGTTCTTCAGTGCTGCAATTAAACCGACAACTGCCCCAAGTACCCCTAGTGTCGGCGCATACGTTCCCGCTTGGGAAAAGATAAGTGCACCCGCTGCATGGCGCTCTTCCATGGCGTCGACTTCCTCCGACAAGACATCCCGGATATAATCCGCGTTTTGTCCATCAATTGCAAGACCCAGTCCATTTTTCAAAAACGGATCGTCGATTTCATCCGTTTTCGCCTCAAGTGCCAGTAACCCTTCACGACGTGCTATATCCGCCCATCCTGAAAACATCCGGATGATATCTGCATCAGAAGTAAGCTTCTGTTCTTTAAAAATTTTCCCGAAAAGCTTCGGTACATTTTTCAATTCACTCATTGGAAATGCAATGACCACGGATGCTATCGTCCCAAAGATGATAATCAGTATGGCCGCTAAATTCCATAGGTTGTCCGGCGTGACGCCTTTCATTGCCATTCCGACGAAGAGGGCGACAAACCCTAGAACAAGCCCGATAATTGTTGATAAATCCATGTTAGCCCCTCCAAGTAATCCATTCTTCTTATTACATCGACATTTTCAACCCTTTCTTTAGATATGCTTCTATAAGAGTTGTATAATAAATTTAACATCTGTCACAAGTTCTTAATATTCTTGTGACAGACTTTCTTAGTAAGTAAGTGCCAATTCATGTGTTTAGAAAGGAGCAGTTTGTCCATGACAACATTCGAAAACCGGTTGGAACGCTATGCGGAGTTAGCAGTTAAAGTGGGTGTCAACATCCAGCCAAATCAGTACTTGCTCATTAATGCTTCTATAGAGACGGCTGCATTTGTCCGGCTCGTCGTAGAGAAAGCTTATGATGCGGGTGCACGGCAAGTGTTTGTCGATTGGGTTGATGATGCCGTCTCCCGTATTAGATTTGAAAAAGCTCCCGCCGAGTCCTTTTCGGAGTTCCCGGATTGGAAAGTACAGGAACGAGAGCAACTTGCGGAAAAAGGGGCTGCCTTCATGAGCATCACTTCCCAAAGTCCCGATCTATTAAAAGGGATTGACCCTTCACGCATTGCCGATTCGCAAAAAGCGGCTGGCCAAGCGCTTGATCGGTTCAGACAAAAGATGCAGGCCGACAAATTCAGCTGGACTGTCATCGCCGCACCGTCCAAAGATTGGGCGGATAAAGTGTTTCCAGACCTTCCGGAAGACGACCGAGTTCCTGCCCTGTGGGAAGCGATTCTGAAATCGGTACGGGCAGACCAAGACGATCCTGTGCAAGCCTGGATCGATCATGACCAAACATTACATGCCAAAGTGGACTATTTAAATGAAAAGCGGTATCAGAAGCTTCACTATCGGGCACCGGGCACCGACCTGACCATTGAGCTTCCGGAAGGCCACTTATGGTGCGGGGCCGGCAGCATCAACGAGCAACAGCAAGCTTTCATGGCAAATATGCCGACAGAAGAGGTTTTTACTGTTCCGTTAAAAACCGGGGTCAATGGGTTCGTCTCCAGTACGAAACCTTTAAGTTATGGCGGCAATATCATCGACAACTTTAAAATTACATTTCAAGATGGCCGAATCACAGAGGTAGCGGCAGAGAAAGGAGAAGAAGTGCTTAAACGCCTTGTGGAAACGGATGACGGAGCTAAGTATCTGGGCGAAGTTGCATTGGTCCCTCATCACTCACCGATTTCCGAATCCGGTCTGCTCTTCTATAACACGCTATTCGACGAAAACGCCTCCAACCATTTGGCCATTGGAAGCGCCTATGCATTCTGTCTGGAAGGCGGAAAAACAATGTCCAGGGAACAGTTGGAAGAAAGAGGGCTGAACCAAAGTATCACCCATGTAGATTTCATGATCGGCTCGGATCGGATGGATATTGACGGCATCCGCCATGATGGAACGGCAGAGCCCGTATTCCGGGACGGTAACTGGGCTTTCTAAAATACGTCACAATTGATAAAAACATTTTAAAAAGACCTTAAAAAGATTGGAACTTTACTGTATAATGATAGCAGTGGCGAATTATATTTGTAGAGAGGAGTCTTTCACATGGGTCTCATGTTTACAACAGTTATCGGCTATATGGTCGTGCTTCTATTTGCTTCATTGTTCACAATGCATTATCTTTCCAAGGCTCTTAATGCTTCCGATGCGGAAAGAATCGATCCAAAACCGGATACTAAACTATAAAAGAGTTGCCTTCTAGCAGCTCTTTTGTTTTATCTGAGTGCAGATAAAGCCTTCGAAGTACAGGACATACTAGGATCGTTATTGCCGATCGAATAGCGTAGGGTTCGATTTTCCGTATTTCTACGTCCATTGCGGAAATACAGAAAATCGAACCTTGCACTGTTAGATTGGTAACGGTTACATAACCGACTTACTCGGACAAGAGAACATTTTTCCTTGAGCGATGTGGAGCTGACGAAGCATTCTTGTCTTGTCAGCCTGAAGCTCGATTCAAAAACTCGGCTCAATTAGGCCGATATGTAATTAATTATGATGTTGAACATGTCCTTCTAACGGGCACACTGTTTCTTTTAAAACCATATGGGGAAAAGGAACAGCAAATCCAAAAGGGGTAGGTGTAGTCAATGGCACTTTTAAATGAAATTTTGGAATTCAATGAAACTTTCGTTAGTGACAAGAGATATGAAGAGTATGCAACAACCAAGTTTCCAGACAAGCGGATCGTTATATTAACCTGCATGGATACACGTCTTACCGAACTATTGCCTAAAGCAATGAACTTGAAAAACGGCGATGCGAAAATCATTAAAAGTGCGGGCGCAATCGTCAACCATCCGTTCGGCGGGATCATGCGGAGCCTCCTTGTCTCCATTTATGAGCTTCAAGTCGACGAAGTGTACATCATTGGTCATTACGATTGTGGAATGAGCTCCATCGACACGGATCGTATAACTAAAAAAATGACCGATCGCGGAATTGATTCCAACATATTTCAAACACTAAAGTATTCGGGAATAGATATGAAGAATTGGTTGCATGGATTCAGCGATGTGACAGAAAGCGTCAAAATGAGTGTAGAAGTGGTACGGAATCACCCCTTAATGGATTCAAAAGTGCCTATACACGGCTTGGTTGTGCATCCGGATACAGGACAGCTTGACGTAATTGTCGATGGCTATCAATCTATTGTAGGAAAATAATTTGACCCCCGACAAATTTCCCGGGAAATAAACAAAAGCCACTTCCTCTATTCACAGGAAGTGGCTTCTTATTTTGGTCACCCATCTTCGAAATGGGGCCTTGCCCTTTCAATAATCGTCTTCTACGATCGCATACATATAATGATCTTCCCATACTCCATTGATATAGAGCAGTTTGCGCAGTAACCCCTCTTGCGTGTACCCCGAATTTTCCAGCACCTTAATAGAACCCAAATTCCGGGGCGAGACAAAAGCTTCAATGCGATGCAGTGCCAACTTCTCGATTGCGAACTTTGTCACAAGACCAACCGCTTCAGACCCCAGACCGCGACCGGTTTCCCCCTCATCAATTGAATACCCTACAAAACCACTAGAAAATGGAAGTCGTTTGATACTATACAAAGAAATATGTCCAATCAGTCTACTCGTTTCAGAATCGAAGATACCAAAATTGTATTCCCTTCGATTCCTCATTTGATAAAGCGACTCTCTAATTTTTTCCCGCTGGACCGCTACGGTAAAATAACTATCCTCATGCCGCGGCTCAAACACAGACCAATACTCCCGGTTGGCACTGAGAAGAGCTGTGAAAATGGAAGCATCTTCCTCAGTCAATATTCGTAAATAACAAGATCGCCCTTCAAGCAATATCAATGACATTCACCCTTTTACGAAGATACTTCCGGAATCTGGCCTGTTCAATCTTAGTATATCGTTGTCTGCCACATTTTTTACCTTTGTATCAAATTTATCTGTTGGTGCCTAGACTAAACTGGACGGTAGAAATCGCTTTCAAACCCCCTGTTCTCCGGCAAACCTTTGTAACACGAGCTGCATTTCATTATAACATGAATTTTCCATATACGAAATATTGCATTTGTGACGGAAACTTCACACTTTAGGTGCCACGCAATCCTGTTTGGAATGTATACTTACTGTAGGAGGATTAGACAATGCTAAAGATGATAATGACCTTTTCCTTCGTCGTGACAATGGCCGTCTACTCGATTGCCAACCTGTTGCCATTGAACGATCGGACGACTTGGGAAATTGCAGATAGGTTACCTGTGCTTTTTACACCTGCCGGATACGTTTTTTCTATTTGGATTGGTATTTATATCTTATTGGGCTTTTGGATATACGGCTTTAATGTTAGAACACGCTCTACCGCCTCTAGGACCCGACTTCGCGCAGTTCTTTTTATTTTCAGCTGTTTGTTTAATGTCGCTTGGGTTATATTATGGCATTACAGCTATTACACTCCAATGCTTTGCGTCAAAGTGATACTCCTTGGGCTGCTGCTTGCCCTCTATTTCACTTACCCCCCAAAAGAAAATTCCATTTGGGAAAGGGTACCGATATCCGTTTATGTTGGTTGGATCTTCATCTCCACGATTATGAATTTCAATTATGTTCTCACTTATCGGGAGTGGTCGGGCTGGGGACTGAGCGATCCGTTATGGACCGTCATCTATTTAACGATTGCCACAGCGTTTGCTTTTCACTTCCTCTACCATCATAAAGATATCGGGTTAAATATAGTGATCGTCTGGGCGTTTATTGGGATCATTGTTAAAAATGGTATTGATGAATTATTCGTTTCGGCAGCTGCCCTATTCCTGACAGCAGCCTTGATAGTCGGAATTTTGATGACACGGAAGAGTAAACATGGACAAGAAATAGTAAGCCAAGGAACCGAGAGCATAGCAGAATAAAAAATCGCCGTCCCTCCTTCAACTGAAGAAGAATACGGCGATTTTTATCTTTATTCAGCTGAAAACTCCATCTCAATAGATTTCGTGATGGATGTTGTTTATTTTCCTTACAGCGGTGGTCCAAACAACCGCTGAATAAGAACGCAGGCTAAGGTGACCCTTCACGAAAGTGCCTTAATTTCTGCAAAAAACACGCAGAAATACGGCAAATCGAACCCTTCGCTGTTCGATTCGTAATTGATTAATTTCTTTGTAATAGGCGAGGTGCGGAGGTAAATAAGAGTGATGCGACAATTGCAGATAAAATGATAGAGGGGATCATATAAGTCCCGTTATATACAAGTGAATAAAGCCATACCGGCTGATCACCAGCATATTGCGCGAAAAACACCATACCGCCGATGAAGTGAATTAGATAACGAAGAAGCCCCCCGATCACAGTGCCCACAACAATTGCTGCGATCATCGTCCCCTTCTTTCCACTCGCTTGACCACGCAGCACCCAAACAAGCGTCACAGCCGCAAGGCCCACCAAGGAATATGCAAAGAGATAATCAAGCGCAGCTTGCACCGGGTGATAAATTTTAGGGGTCGTTACCAACTGAATAAGTCCACTTAAAAATCCAGTCAACATGCCACCCGCAATGCCCCATCGAAAAGCCATCACAACAATTGGTAGCATAGACAGCGTTATCGATCCCCCTTGCGGCAATGAAAAGCCTACTTGATCCAGCACAAAAGAGATGGAGCCTAATATGGATACTTCCAATAAAAATTGAAGACGTTTTTTATCCAAATGAATTCCTCCTTCCTTGAAAAAATGGTAGGAGGATGTGAGAATGAAAAATAATTATTCCTAGCTAATGAAAAAAGACATCCCGGATAGAACCGGGACATCTATTATGCCAGTTTCCATCCACATCCCTACGCAAGAATGATCTTACAGGTTCAAAGGGTCAGGACAAGTATATGTCCAATCTCAGCCAAGCGGCACCCCTTGTGGTTTTTCATGCAATTGTCCACTCAAGTGTATAGCATTCATAGAAATTAAGCAAGATGATTTCAAGCACTGGAAATTTCTTGTACAATAGAAGCAAGATGGAGGGACGACTATGGCTAATCAAAAATTATTATCCGCATTGTGTTATTTTAGTATATTTTTTTCACCCTTGCTCTTTCCATTGATTGTCTATTTCATTTCCGAAGATTGGGAGGTGAAGCAACATGCAAAACGCTCACTCGTTTCCCATCTCGTTCCTACCGTTTTACTGATAGCCAGCTTCATTCTTTTTTCCTTCTCCATGTTCTCATTCTATGGACCAATGGACGGAAGCATGAACCATTTTGGGTTTTGGCAAATTACACCATTCCTTTTTGTTGCGATTTATGGCCTGCTCTTCCTCGTCATCGTTATCTGGAATATAATCCAAGGCGTCAAAGTACTTAAATGAAGTTTACATTAGGAAGCCAGTGGGAAATATATATATAAAGATGTTGTAGGAAGAAGGCGATGAAGAATGAAAAGATTAATTAAAACTGCGATAAAATGGGCGCCTGTCCTTTACCCGATCGTCCGCAAATTTCTATCCAAAAGAAGCAAATACGGTTCTTCCATCCCTCGAAGATAATGAAAACGCGAGTCCACAAAAAGTGGCCTTGCGTTTTTTTCTTGTTCTACTAGCAAAAGTTTGCGGGCTTTTGGAATTCTGGAATATGTTATAGTATGGTATGGTAACGACTGAACGGTAGAAAGGATTTGTACAGGATGATCGTAAAAAACGAACAAGAAATCGAAGCATTGAAAAAGATAGGGAGAATTGTTGCGGAAATTCGGGAAGAAATGAAGAAAGCAACTGTTCCGGGCATCACAACAAAAGAAATTGATGAGTTGGGCGGCCGCCTCTTTCAAGAGAAAGGAGCCATTTCCGCGCCGATTGACCAATATGATTTCCCGGGCTATACGTGCATCAGTGTCAACAATGAAGTCGCACACGGCATTCCAGGGTCCCGGGTGATCCAGGACGGTGACTTGGTCAATATCGATGTGTCCGGCTCCTATGGTGGGTACTTCGCCGATACTGGAATTTCGTTCGTCGTCGGAACTCCTGATGAAAAGAAACAGAAGCTCTGCGATGTCGCAAAAAGTGCATTTAATCGCGCGATGACCAAAGTGAAAGCTGGTTCCCGCTTGAACCAGATTGGCAAGGCGGTGGAGCGGGTAGCCAAGGACAATGGGCTTTTTGTCATCAAGAACCTGACAGGTCACGGTATTGGCACTTCCCTGCACGAGGAACCCCAACATATTTTGAATTATTACGATGCGTGGGATGAAACCTTAATGACAGAAGGAATGGTCTTAGCTGTCGAGCCATTTATATCCGAAAAAGCCGAGCATATCATCGAGTTGGGAGACGGCTGGACATTTGTGACGCCGGACGGTTCTCTCGTCGCCCAGATTGAACACACGATTATTGTCACGAAAGATGAACCGATTATCTTGACTTCCTTGGAAGAGGATTAATGAAAAGGGCTGCCTTGAATAGGCAGTCCTTTTCGCATGGGGCCGCTGAGCTCATAACTTTCCACGAGCGCTCATAAAACTGGATTGGCGCTTATATTTCCGGAGAACCGCTTATAAGTCCAGGTTGTCGCTTATATTTCTCCACAAGCGCTTATAACGGCAGAGAATCGCTCATATCCCAAAACAAACGCTCATATCCGAAGGTCACCCATCTGTATCCACTCTAAAAACGGGGCTATCCAACTAAGCGGACAGCCCCTTAACTTCACTTTTTCTTCTGAACCGTTTTCGAGTTCCCTTCCACTAACTGGCCTTTGTACCAAGTTTTCTGGACAGGTTTCATGCCTTTCGTCAATTTTCGGTAATCCCGTTCTTCCGCATAGGACAGGAGGGTCAGCACTTCCCCGTCACTTCCTGCACGCCCCGTCCTGCCCGAACGATGCAAATATTGCTCGATTGTATGCGGAACATCGACATGGATGACATGTGTCAGACCCTCGATGTCCAGACCACGAGCTCCAAGGTCTGTCGCAATCAAGACGCGGAAGTCACCTTTTCGAAAACTCTCTAACGTCTTCTGACGATCCATTTTCTTCATGTCCGAATACAGGACCCCGATCGGCGCCTCGTTGTACCGCAACTTCATCTCCTTCATATGGAGTTGATCCACATTATTCATGAAGGCCAGGGCCCGAATGCCTTGCAAATGCGACAGGCCGCGCAACAGATCTGTTTTTTCCCGTACATCAGTCTTCACATAGGAATGGACCACTTTCCCTTGCTTCGGCATTTCGGCTGCAGTCACTTGAAGCCGGATCGGTTCTTTCATCAACCGCTTCGCGACGAGCTCAATCTCATCCGTGATTGTCGCTGAAACAGCGATTACCTGTCTTTCTGGATGGGCAGCTTCAATCAACCCTTTCACTATCACGCGATGATCGCGGGATAAAAGCTGATCCGCCTCATCTAGGATAATTTGCCGGATGTCGTACATTTTCAATCGGTTGGACCTCACCAGTTCGGCCAACCGTCCGGGAGTCCCAACGACAATGGTCGGTTTCTTTTTTAACCGATCGATTTGGCGCTGCATATTCGCTCCGCCAATCAATTGAGTGACCGTAATACTTGTTCCTTCCACCCATTCCCGGATGATATTGACAATCTGCATCGACAATTCCTGGGACGGTGTCACGATCAAAGCCTGCGTCTGCTTTTTATCGCCATCGACCATTTGCAAAATCGGAAGAACATACGCTAGCGTTTTTCCCGACCCTGTCGGTGACTCCGCTACGATATCTTTGCCATCCAACATTTCCGGTATCATTTTGGTCTGGATCGGCATTTCGGTTTCAAATTTCCATTTCACTCTAATCTTCTCGTCCAAGCGTTCCAAAAAGGACATTCTGATCCCCACTTTCATTCTACTCCATCCAGTATATCCTAGCTTCCGTTTTTACACGAATGTTCATCGTTTCACTTCATATCCACATCTCTCGATTGCCGTTTCGGCCAAGACGAGGAGCGAATCGATATAGTCTTCCCCGAGGTCCAATTCTTGTCTGACAATGGATAGCTCGGTGCAGCCGAGGATCACTTTGTCACATCCTGCCTCTTTCATGGTCTTCTCGATGAAATCCCACTTCTCCCGGCTTGCCGGTTTACCGGCTTTGATTTCATCGTAAATGACCGACATGAGTACCTCTTGGGTTTCCGGATCGGCAATAATGGGCGTCAAGCCATGCTGTTTACAAGCGGACTGGTACACTTCCGTATGGATGGTCCCTGTCGTTGCCAAAATCCCGACTCGAGTCGCGCCCATTTCTCTCGCGAGTTGCGCCGTTTCTGACACCATATTGATGATCGGAAGATCCGTCCCTTCCTGAATATGCGAGAAAAAGGAATGCGCCGTGTTGCAAGGAATAGCCAACACTTCCGCTCCCACCGCTTCCAGGCGCTTGCTATCAGCAACGATAACGGGAACGGGATCCTCCTCACTTTCTCCAAGAATGAAGGCTGTCCGATCTGGAATATTCGGATTATTAGTTATGATCATATTGACGTGGTCTTGGTCTTTCTCCGCGGCTGTCCGCCTGACGATCATTTCACCTATGTACATCGTAGCCAAAGGTCCAACGCCGCCGATGATGCCCAATGTTTTCTTTTTCATGTTATCCAACAAACTTTCTATAATAGTTTTTTGACAACCGCCATTCCATCAAAATTATAGCATACAGCATGGAATGTGCGGTCATCCATTGCACCTATTCCATTATGACGTAGAGCTAAACGGGACGGTTCCCTTTTGGTTAAAATGAAGAAAAGCCACGGATAATTCCGTGGCTGCTTTCCTCATTTTTTCAATTTCTTCTTCAATTGCTGGACTTTCGGAACTACTTTTACGAACAGATTATAAAGGAACGGTTTATACACTTTGTCGACTTCTCCGATATACTCCGTCACGCCATCCTCTTGGCAAAAGCTGCTTTTGAAGGCATATAGCCCGTCCTTTTGGCTGTCTAAAATGAAGACGCCCCCGAGATCATACTGCTCGGCCCCTTCCTCGATCCCCCACTTCATCATTTCATAATTCATAAGGTGGTTTGGATTGAGATTGCGCTTTTCATTCGTACTACCTGCATATAAATAATACAACTTTCCGTGATAGTTTATCGTAACGGCACCTGCCAAATAGTCTTCTTCGTGTTTGACCAAATAAATCCGAAGACCGTCATAGGCCTCGCGCATTTTGACAAAGTAGTCATACGAACGGACTGTGATTTGATTGCGTTCCGCCATTGTTTTATAAATATCATAGAAGATCTTCAAGTACTCATCACTACGGGAATACGAAACTTCCACTCCCTTTTTGATGGCACCTCGAATGATATTCCGCGTCTTCTTCTTATATCTCATCATGATCGATTCTTCGTCTTCGCCTTCCAGTTTAACGATCATGTTCAAACGTGGTTGGATCAGTTCGTCCTTATCGGCCGAGACATTCCGGACTACGTAACCGGCATTCTTATATTTCGTGTCTAGCTCCTCGGAATAAAGGATTTCGGGATCCATTTTCAAAGCGAAGGCTTTGTGCTTTTTCGCAACAATCTCCGCTTCCTTCAACAATTCAGAAACAAGCTGTTCATCATGAAAATCACAAACAGGACCACGCGGCGCGTAGAGCAATGAAAATCCGCCCGGCACTTTCCGAATGAGAAGTGACATAGCGGCTACGATTTCTCCATCCCGTTCCACATATACCTGTTCATTTCCCCAATCATCTTTGACATCCGCCCAATTGGGGTCTTGCGTGAGAGCCCGATACGGGGAGTTTCGGATAAACTCCTCATACCGTTTCACATCTCTCTCATTGTTTTTGTCCAATACTGGCACTCTGGGATCACTCCTTATACCCGTGCACAAAACTCTGCCTATAGACAGAGTCACTCTTTCCGTTTGAAATACTTCTCAAATCGCTTGTAGTAATCTCGATAATAATTGTACAACTTCAACGAACGGATGGGATTCCGATCTTTAGCATAATAAAGGGTCGAAGCGGTCTTTTTCTCCTGGATAAGCCGTTTGACCTGCTGTTTCAATTCATAATCCATCGTATATTTGACGAGCAATTTCAAAGGCACCGTATGCCAGAGCACTTCGTTTCGGCCATACTCGATCGGATTATCACGATGATAGACACGATCTTCCACAAGGTATTTGGCCATGTTATATCCATTCGCAGTGACAAAGTAACTACTGCGTCCTTGACGGATGTTCAATTCGAAGATTTTATATTTCCCGTCTCTGCGATCATATTTCAAGTCGATGTTCGCATAGCCCGTAAATCCGATCGCCTCGAGGAACTTCTGGTATTGATCGTAAATCTCCTGGTTGTATTCCCCGACGATGCCGACATAATTCCCGATCAGGACCGGCGTATAGTCTTCCAAAACAACCCGTCCAAGACACATCATCCTCACTTTCCCGTTGCGATCGCAATAGGCATTCAACACGCGCATGACGGTGTCATCGCCCGGGATATAGTCCTGAATGATGAGTTTTCCGTCATAGGAAGAAGAATAGATGGTATTGATCGCATCGACAAATTGTTCCTTTGTATGTAAAACGTACGCTTTTTTCTTTCCTTCGAATTGGGCATTAAAATAACGCATGCTATCTGAAGGCTTGACGACCACCGGAAAACCGAACGGTAATTCCATATGCGGATCCATCCCTTTAACGAACATGACCGTGTCCGGGTAATCCAAACCGTATTTTTCACACATTTCATAGAAGTTCTCTTTGAATATGATATCATCCATCATCTCTTCATCGACAAACGGAAGAATATAATGCGGCTCTAAATACTTGCTACTTCTGACGGCAAGCTCGACATAATTTTCATTGCTGGCAATTAAGAGTAGATTGTCTGCACGCTCTTGCAGCTCGTCCTTTAATTCCAACAGGCTTTTAATAAACGTATTTGGATCATCGAAATTATCGAAAATTCGTTTTTCTACAATTTTACTATGCATCGTCGAAAGGAGATGGCCTTTCGTTGCAATAATGCTGATGATGCCATATTGCTCGTGGAACGCTCTCGCCATTCCGTAAGCATTGTCATCCGACCCGAGGATGACGGGGAGAAAATCCGCTTTTGGCATGAATAAAACCCCTTATCAACAAGTTCTCAAGCGAATCGAACAGCGTAGGGTTCGATTTGCCGTATTTCTGTGTTCTTTGCAGAAATTAAGGCACCTGACCCGAACAGCGTAGGGTTCATTTTGCCGTATTTCTGCGTGTTTTTGCAGAAATTAAGGCACCTGACCCGAACAGCGAAGTGTTCGATTTGCCGTATTTCTATGTTCTTTGCAGAAATTAAGGCACCCTCAATGGGATGTCCCTTTCAAAATCCGCGACATCCGCCGGCCAACTACAAGCACCAAGTCCTGTGGCAACGTCGGCACTAGTCCGTCCTGTACGTGGAGGCATTATCTGAATTTAGCCTAACACTTATAGAAGTATGAGTCCTCTATGCCAACCGTTCCGCTTACAGCACAATTGACTTTGATGTAATTCAGATAACACCCCCAAGTGTATCGTACACGTGTTTCCAAGTCAAGAAACCGCAAGAGTACAGTAGTTAGGACTTTTGTTTTTTTAATGCTGAAATAATGAAAAACAACTATGTCTTTTGTCTCTCCTTCCGTTTATAATGACGTTAGAACATTTTAATATTTTGGTGGACTAGTAAAAAAATGGGGGTATTATATTGAAAGTATCGGTACGTACTAAACTCGTTAGTTTGGCATTGATCGTTATTTTATTTCCTATATTAATTGTAGGCTTCGTGAATTATTTCGTAGCAAAAAACGAATTGGATGAAGTCGGCAAAATGGGACTGCAAAATGGGACATATGCCGTTTTAGATCTTATTGAAGAGCTGGACCGCCAAGTGAAAGATGGACATCTGACATTGGACGAAGCACAAGAGAGGGCCAAAACGAAAATCCTTGGGCTAAAACAAGCGGACGGGACAAGACCGATTGACAATCCGGCCAAGTACGGGGAGAATTTCTACTTCTACGTTGTCAATGAGGAAGGCGTATTGGAAGCACATTTAAATAAGGAAGGGGAAAGTTTATATGACTCCCAAACAGCAGACGGTCGCTATTTTATACGCGAAGTGATTGAGGTTGCAAAAAATGGCGGCGGATATGTCCAATATGAATGGCCGTTGCCGACAAACCCTGATGTCCTTGCTTCCAAAATCACCTATAGTCTTCCCTATCCTGATTGGGGATGGATCGTAGCAGCAGGAACTTATGAGATGGATTTTAATGCTGGGGCCAAACAGATCATGAAATATACAATCTTGATGATGTTGCTTGCCACCGGTATTGGCGTCGGTCTTTTCTGGATCTTCTCCGGTAGGATGACTTCTTACGTTAGAAGAATAATGTCGATAACTTCCGATATCGCAAAAGGTAAACTGACGGGCGAAGATATCCCCATTTTGTCGAGGGACGAGCTTGGCATTCTCGCGACAAATGTCAACGAAATGAAATCCAGCTTGAATGAAATGGTCGGCCATACAAGGGATTCTTCCAATCGGATGCGCAATTCATCTGAAATGCTGAGCGCGATCACGGAAGAAACGACGGCCTCGGCGGATGAAGTCCACCATGCCATTTCCGAGATTTCGAACGGTGCAGTCGTTCAAGCGGAAGAAGCGGAGACAGCAATCGGAAAAGTGGATAATCTATCCACGCTCATTTCCAATACGACCGAGAAATACGAAGAGATTGTCGGTGGCGTATCTACCATGATGACCTTGCAGAAAACGGGTAGCGAAAAGGTCGACGAGTTGGACCGGAATTCCGTCGAGTTTACAGAAGTTATACAAGACCTCCGGAACAACTTCTCTCAGTTAACAGAGGGCATGGGAGAAATCCAAACGATTGTCCAAACGATTACTTCCATTTCCGAACAGACCAACTTGCTGGCATTAAATGCAAGCATTGAAGCGGCCCGTGCCGGTGAACATGGAAAAGGATTTGCAGTAGTGGCAGAAGAAGTACGTAAACTTTCGGAGGGGACTAACGAAGCGACGAATAAGGTACGGGATCTTTTGGTACGAATCGAAGGGGATACTGCCAACTCCGACAAACAAATGACACATACACTGAAGCTGTCAAAAGTCCAAGTCGGGGCGATCCATGAAACGAAGAAGGCATTCGATGATCTGAGCGATTCCATCGAAGGCATCACCTCCCATCTTCAATCGCTGGATAATGACATGAAAGAGATGGATGCCAATCGGCTTGTCGTGGTCGGTGCCATTAACCAAATTGCCAGCGTCGCAACGGAATCGGCCGCCGCAACGGAAGAAGTGAATGCTTCGATCGATGAACAGAAAACAGCTATCAATTCGATCATGAACTCTTCGTTGGAACTGCATACCGAAGCCGAGCGGATGCACGAATTGGTAGAGCGCTTTACGTAAGATCAAGTTCCGGAAAACACGTTACTATGTGTTTTCCGCTTTTTCATTAAATCATTTGTAACTAATTCACAAAACTTACATTTCCTTTTTACGTCTTTTCTACTATAATAAACGTATAGTGCAAATCGCCTTATTTTTTGCATATTTCTGGGGGGATTGTAATGAAAATGTCTGTTCGCAACAAATTGGTGAGTTTGTCTGTGATTGTCATCCTGTTTCCGATTTTATTTGTCGGCTTGATGAATTACTTTGTCGCCAAAAAAGAATTGGATCAAGTCGGACGCATCGGTCTACAAAATGGCACCTATGCCGTTCTGGACTTGATCGAAGAATTGGATACCGAAGTGAAAAGCGGTAGTCTGACGTTGGAAGAAGCACAGGAAAAAGCACGGATTCGTATTGTAGGTCCGAAAGGCGAAGAAGGAAAACGCGCGATCACCAATCGGGCAAAGTATGGGGAGAATTTTTATTTCTTTGCGGTGACGGAAGAGGGGATCATCGAAGCGCACCCGAGTTTGGATGGGGTGAATGTCATTGATTTTCAAACGGATGATGGACGCTATTTCATTCAGGAGTCCATTACAGAGGCAAAAAAGCCGAATGGCGGATTTGTCCGTTACGATTGGCCAACTCCGACCAATCCTGATGTAAAAGCGCCAAAGATTACATACAGCTTGCAAGATCCGCATTGGGGATGGATCATTGCAGCAGGAACATACGAAATGGATTTCAATGCGGGAGCTGTCAACGTTCTGAAAAACTCCGCCATTATGATGCTCATTGCCACGCTGATTGGCGTTGGCCTGTTCTGGATTTTCTCTGGACGAATGACTTCTTATATCAAGCGGATTATGGCCATGACATCAGATATTGCAAAAGGAAGACTGACGGGTGAGGACATTCCCATTTTATCCAGAGATGAGCTTGGAATCCTCGCAACGAATGTAAATGAAATGAAATCCAGTCTGAACGAGATGGTCGGCCATACACGGGAATCATCCAACCGCATGCGCAATTCATCCGAAATGTTGAGCGCCATCACCGAGGAAACGACAGCATCGGCAGATGAGGTACATCATGCCATTGCTGAAATTTCAAATGGGGCTGTCGTCCAAGCGGAAGAGGCGGAAACGGCTATTGGAAAAGTGGACAACCTATCTGAATTGATTTCCAATACGACTGAGAAATATGAAGAAATTGTCGGCGGCATGACGACGATGACGAATTTACAAATAGCGGGAAGCGAAAAAGTAGGTGAGCTGGAACGCAATTCTGAGGAATTCACGGAAGTGATCCATGAATTACGGAAAAACTTCTCTCAATTGACGGACGGCATGGGAGAAATCCAAGCGATCGTCCAAACCATTACGTCGATTTCCGAACAGACCAACCTATTGGCACTGAATGCCAGCATTGAAGCGGCAAGGGCTGGGGAACATGGAAAAGGATTCGCCGTTGTCGCCGATGAAGTGCGCAAGCTATCCGAGGATACGAACGAAGCGACAAACCGGGTCCGTGATCTTCTTGTCCGGATTGAGGGGGATACCGCCTCTTCGGAAAACCAAATGACACATACGCTGAAATTATCGCAAGTTCAAGTGGAAGCGATCAACGAAGCGAAGCAGGCGTTCGATCATTTATCGGATTCCATCCAAGGCATCACGGGCCATCTGCAATCCCTTGACAGCGACATGCAGGAGATGGATGCAAATCGTCTCGTCGTGGTCGGCGCCATCAATCAAATTGCCAGCGTCGCGACGGAATCAGCAGCCGCTACGGAGGAAGTGAACGCATCCATCGATGAACAGAAAACAGCAATTACGTCGATTATGCACTCTTCTCTGGAATTACAGACTGAAGCAGAACGTATGCATGAGCTGGTGGAGCGATTCACCTAAACGGACAGCAGGACAAGAAGCGCTCTAGCGGCGCTTCTTTTTTGCATTTTCATTCCATGGCGGAAATCGGCTGAGTATGCGATAATCGTAATATCTATCGGAGGGGAGTTCGTGCCCTCCTATTTTTTTTGGAGGGATTCGAATTGACTATTTTCTTGACCGGTTCCACGGGGTTCCTAGGGGGTAAATTACTGGAAAGATTGATTGAAACGACCGACCATCCGCTCGTTATCCTCGTGAGAGATATGGAGAAAGCGGAGCGTCTGCTTGATACACTGCCAGTTGGCGCCGAACAAAGAGTGACATTGGTGAGGGGCGATATTACAGATCCCTTGTGCGGCATGGATTCATCCATCGTGAATGAACTTCAAGGAACTGTGGATCTCTTTTATCATATCGCAGCTCTTGTGAAGTTTGACGAAGAATTGCGGGATGACTTGTTCCGGATTAATTACGATGGCACCCGCCATGCAGTCGACCTTGCCAAACAGCTTGGCGTAAAGCGATTCCATTATATCAGTACCGCTTATACGATTGGAAAGAGGACAAGAGGGATCGAACAGTTATATCCGGTCGATTCCAATGTTCATAATCCATATGAAGAAAGCAAAGTAAAAGCGGAGCATCTTGTTTTTTCTCATTCGGGTCCAATGGAAGTATCCATATTCCGCCCTTCCATCATCGTTGGTGATTCCGAAACTGGCGAGGCGGATTCGGAGTTCACATTGTACGGATTTATGAGGGCTCTAGATGTCTTTAAGAGGAGACGCGGCAAATCCATTTCCCTAAAAGAATCATACCGATTAATAGGAAGCAAGGAGGCCACTTCCAATCTGGTACCTGTAAATTATGTTGCAGATATATTGGCCATTGCAGCAGAAAAAGCACAAAACGGTAAAATTTACAACATTACCAACCCGGCTCCCCCATCGAATCATTTGATATTAAACCTTATCAAAAAAGCTATCGGTTTTGAACAGTTGGAAATTATCGAAGACGCCGATATCAACACATTGACGGAAGATGAGATAAAATTAAACAGCCTGGTCGCAGTTTTCAATGCATATCTATCACGTTCCTTCCATTTCGAAGACGAGAACACCCAACGCTTAATTGCGGGCACTTCCACACATCACCTCCATATGCCGCTTTCCAACCTCGAAATGATCATTGACTCATACTTTCAATTGAAACATCCACAAACTATTGGATGACTCGCATACACATGCGGGTCTTTTTTTATTCCCATCCAAATTGTCATAAAATTTTACGTTTTCTTCCTAGTTTTAGGTTGACATATTTTACTAGCATAAGAGATAATTAAATTAGTCCATTAGTTATATTAAAAGGGTATTTTTTAGGTTTTTTGCACTAGGGGGGAGAAAGTTAAAAATGAAAGAAATTAAAAGAAACATAAGGAGTATAGGCTCTAAACTAACAGCGTCTATCATTCTCCTCTTACTGACCGCATCAGTAGCATTAGGTTTTTTCACATACTTGAACAGTTCACAGGCCATCATCGATCAAGTGGAAGTGACGCTAAATGAAAAAGCGAAAGACACAGCGCACTATATCGAAGAACGGTTCAACCGCAGTTTCGTTGAATTGGAAGCGTTGGCCACGAATGCAGCAGTGGAGAGTATGGATTTAACGATACAACAAGCTTTTTTGCAGAAGAAATTAAAGGTGACTGATGATTATCTAACCTTTGCCATCATCACCTCGGACGGAATTTCACATTATCTGGACGGCACGACAGCGGATTTATCAGATCGGGATTATGTTATCAATGCCTTCAACGGGGAGACGACGATGTCTGAAATCATCATTAGCCGCGTGACGAATGAACCGGTCATGATGCTGGCCACCCCGATCGACACAGCGACTGGGGAAGACGCGCTTTTATTAGCTCGGATTGATGGTTACTATTTAAGCGAAATTATCGAGGATATCAAGATGGGACAAAACGGCCACGCTTTCATCATAAATGCCAGCGGGACCTATCTCGGCCATAAGTTCCGTGAACGTGTGAAAGAACAAGTCAATTATGTAGAAATGGCAAAAACCGATGGCGTGGAAACCGAAGAGTCGCGTGTCATTGGAGCAATGCTGGCACAAGATGAAGGGGTTGTACATTATGAATCGGAAAATGGGACGCAGCTCCTTGGCTTTCATGAACTGGACAACGGCTGGAAAATCGGAGTAATCGCTTACGAGGATGAAATGCTTGCAGGTTTGGATAAATTGAAAGTCGATTTTTTCATCGTCGCTCTGATCATCATGATTCTGGGAATTGGGTTGGCGATTACGACATCCCTTTCGGTCAGCCGTCCGATCAAAGCGATTGTCCGCATGGCGGAACAATTAGGAAATGGTGATTTCACGCAAGCAATTCCGGACCGATATGTGAAACGGAAGGACGAAATCGGGACGTTGGCAAGCACATTTGTCCGCTTGACCGAAAATATGAAACAGATGATCATCCAAGTTAACCGCAGTGCAGAAAGTGTGAATGCGGCGTCCATTGAATTAAATCGGGAGACCGACAATGTTAATAGCATGTCTCACACTATCGCATCAGCCATCCAGCAAATCGGCCGCGGATCGGAAGCACAAGTGGCCATGTCGGAAGAGAGTGCGGCGGCGGTGGAAGAAATGTCTGCCGGTATCCACGGCATTGCGGAACTTTCGTCATCTGTAGCAAAAAACACTGAATTTATTTCCGAGAAAGTGAACGACGGCCATACCGCTGTCCGACAAACGATCCAACAGATGGAACATATTCAGGAAGGGACGAACAAAGCGACCGGAATCATCAAGCAGCTATCCAAAGAATCAGAGGAAATCGGACAAATTTCCAAGATGATCACCGATATTTCGGAGCAGACCAATTTACTTGCGTTGAATGCTTCCATTGAAGCAGCCCGTGCAGGCGAAGCAGGCAAAGGGTTCGCCGTCGTCGCAAGCGAAGTACGAGTGCTTTCAGAGCAAACTGCCGAGTCCGCTGCAAAAATCAATCATCTCATCGACGTAGTCCAACGCCACACCCGGGAAGCGGTGGCGGCGGCAGCACACGGAGAAGAAAATGTATTAAAAGGGACAGAAGTCATTGAGCAATTAGGGAAACAGTTTGAGGATATCGTTCAGGCCATCCACCAAATCAGCAACGAAATCGAAGAAATGTCTGCAGTATCCGAAGAAATGGCGGCCAGCTCCGAAGAAGTCGCAGCTTCCATCGATGAAGTGGCTATCACTGCGAAGACCGCCTCGGAGTATGTGGAAGAAGTCACCGCTTCGACAGACAATCAATTGCACACCGTCGAAGAAATGAACTCCTTCACACATCAACTGTCCGAAATGGTCGATGAATTGCGAGTGGCTATTCAAAAGTTTAAGGTTGAGTAAGACCGCAGACGCAAGAACATTTATACACTTGCTAGGTTTGTGAATTGAAAGGGAGCCCCTGTCATAGTCATTCAACAATAGTTGAATACTTATGGCGGGGGCTCCCTTGTTTCTAATTATAGGAATGGTGGAATCCTAAAGAATAGTTACAATCACCATTGCCAAGAATAGGATCGCTATATAATTGACCGAGTAAAGGAAGTTCAAATGGGCCCATTTCATATTATCCTTTGTGAAAAAGCCCATGACGCTGATGATCAGATAGCCAATATTCAATACCGTAGCGACGATAATGAACGTCATGCCAAGTGACACGAGATAAAAAGGCAATGGCAACAGACAGGCCACATAGACAAACATCTGACGTTTCGTCATATCAAATCCACGGACAACCGGAAGCATAGCCACCTGGGCTGCACGGTATTCCTCATATTTTTTCATTGCGATGGCAAATGTGTGTGGCATTTGCCAGATGAACAATATGATGAACAAAATAATTGGTACGATATGATAGGCCGACGTGACCGCTGCCCAGCCGATCAACGGCGTCACGGCTCCGGACAAGCTACCGATCGCAGTGTTTAAGGTATATTTCCGTTTCGACCACATCGTATAGAGCACGACATACGTAAACCAGCCGACAAACCCATAAAAGGCGGCCTCAAATGTCGTAAAAAATAATAGAATCATCCCGATGGCCGATAAAGCGATTCCAAGAACCAAGACACTCTGAAGGGAAACATTTCCTGTTACAGTCGGTCTTTTCTGCGTCCGGGCCATCACCTTGTCGATATCGGCATCATACCAGTTGTTAAGGACGAGTGCCCCGCCCATCAGTAGAGTGCTGCCGATAATGGTCAATAAAAATAAATCCATTTGGGACATGAATGTGGATTCCGTAAAATGAAGTGCCAACCAAAAACCGGTAAATACCGGTAGTACATTAGCTATTAAAACGGGCGCTTTGAAAAGCAACCTCATATCGGCTATGAATGTGGACGTATTTTGCTCTTCGCCAACGGAGAGCACTCCATCTTTATTCATCTATAACCTCTCCTTAGCCTAGCTTGAAAAAAGCATTAATACTTACTCCTACTCAATAATATACCATTTCTGCAAGACAAATTTAACCCATCCATTTTCCTTTTTCATAAAATCGATGGCTGTTGTTCACAATTTCGTGAAAAAGCGCGGGCCAAACGATGAAAAAGCCACCCTCGTCCCTCGAGAGTGGCATCATCCTTTATTTCAAAGTACGATTCAAGAAAGCACGTGTCCGGTCGTGCTTCGGGTTCGTGAACAACTCCGAAGGATGGCCGGCCTCCACGATTTCGCCGCCATCCATGAATACAGCCTGATTGGCCACTTCTTGCGCGAAGCCCATTTCATGCGTGACGACGATCATTGTCATGTGTTCCTTCGCGAGATCCTTCATCACTTCCAACACTTCCCCCGTCAACTCGGGATCGAGTGCGGATGTCGGCTCATCGAATAGCAGGATTTCGGGATTCATCATCAAGGCGCGCGCAATGGCGACCCGCTGCTTCTGTCCGCCCGATAATTTCGATGGATAGACCGTCGCCTTATCGGAAAGCCCGATTTTCGCAAGCAATTCAGCGCTCCGCTGTTGAATGGCTGTCACAGATTCCCGCTTCGTCAGTCTTGGTGCCAATTCCAAGTTCTCCTTGACTGTCAGATGCGGGAAGAGATCAAAATGCTGGAACACCATTCCCATCTTGGAATTGACTTTCTTGATCTCCTGCGGTTTGGAATAAACCCCATCCTTCACTAAATAATCGCCTGCTACACAGATAGTGCCTCCGTTGACCTCTTCCAGATGCACAAGACTCCTGAGCATCGTGCTTTTCCCAGATCCAGATGGTCCGATCACAGCGACGACATCATTTTTATTCACATTAAATGTGATATTCTTTAGCACTTCCAGCGGTCCAAATGACTTTTTCAGATTGTGTATTTCAATGATTGCCATGGGTTCCTACTCCTTTTAGTCAAATTTAAACCGCTTTTCCAGCCATTTAAAGAATGTCGTCAAGGTCAATGTAATGATCAGATAGATAATACCGGCTATAAAGAACGGTACGATGGTAAAGTCCCGGTTGACCGCGGTCTGCGCAAAATGCAGCAACTCGGGAACCGCTACCGCATAAAGCAGAGCCGTATCTTTCACGAGAGTGACCGATTCATTCGCCACTGCCGGCAAGGCGATGCGGAACATTTGCGGAAGGACGATCCGGGTTGTTGTCTGCCATTTATTGAGCCCGAGAACTTGGGCAGCTTCATATTGCCCCTTGTCGATGGCCAGAAGTCCTCCCCGAAAAATTTCTGCGAAATACGCCGCATAGTTCAAGATGAATCCTAGGCAGGCTGCGACAAACCGATCCAGCACCAAATACTCTCCCACTACGGGCAGCAACGGCAAACCGAATACGATAAATAACAGTTGTAACAAAAGCGGCGTTCCTCGCAGCAAGTAAATATACGTGCTAGCCAACCAAGATAGCGGCTTAAAACTGCTCCGTACAGCTAAGGTCAGGAGGAATCCCAACGGTATGGAAAGGACGATAGCGACAATGAACAATAGTACAGTCACTTGCGCCCCTTCTAGCATCGGTTTCAATATGTTGTTTAAATACTCGAACGACATGAAGGTTTCCTCCAAAAACAAAACAGGGTTTCGCTAGGAAATCCTGTTTGTCCACTATTTGTAGTAGTTTTTATTTCAATACTTTATTTTCGCCAAACCATTTATTCGAAATTTCTTCGGCCGTACCATCTTCATTCATTTCATCAAGAGCAGCTTGAAGTTTTTCCAGCAGCGCTTCATTTTCTTTTTTCACACCGACTCCATATTCTTCAGGAGCAAGGGATTCTTCCAGAACCTTAAATGTCCCTTCTTCCTTGGACATGTAATAGTCGATGACGACTTCATCGATGACGACCGCATCGACACGGCCTGTTTTCAAATCGGTTAATGCCAAGACGTTATCGGCAAATTCCGTAACGTTTTTCACGTTTTCATGAACTGGGTCTGCGTTTAGTGCATCCAATGCGGAAGATAGCGCTTGAAGACCGACGATTTTCCCGTCCAAGTCCGCCAACTTCGTGATTTCTTCATTGTCCGCCAGGGTAGCAACGACTTGTGCATTGCGAAGGTACGGTTTCGTAAATAGGACTTTCTCTTTTCGGTCGTCTGTAATCGTATAACCGTTCCAAATCAAGTCAATGCGTCCACTCGCCAATTCTGTTTCTTTCGTTTTCCAATCGATTGGCTGAAATTTCGCTTCCATCCCCATATGCTCCGCAGCAGCACGTGCATAGTCAATGTCAAAGCCGACAATCTCATTTTTCTCATCGCGGAAACCCATTGGTGCAAACTTATCATCAATTCCGATTATGAGCGTTTCTTTATCATCCGTTTCAGTCCCACCCGATGCTGTTCCGGAATTTCCTTCTTCAGACTTAGAGTTTGAACAACCTACGACCAACGCAAAAATCGATAGCATCATCAATAGGCCGAGTGTAAATCGCTTCATTGTAATTTCCCCTTCCATCTATGTATACTGCTTTTAAATATAAATACTTTAGTACGTTAACACTCTATAAGGATAACATGGATAGTATGAAAATAAAACCCCGAATTAGCAACAAAAAAAGGTGCCAAGTAAAGAAACAAAGTTCCGACTGTTTCAGTACTTAGCACCCGCGGATCGGCCCGATTACCAGACAACCCGTTGGCGACGTTTATATACTTTACTATTGCGATAATCTTTTTCGCCTTCTTTGCCTATCCCCAAGTAATGTTCTCGAACTTCTTCATTAGATAGCAGATCTTCGGCTTTACCCTGCATGACGACACGGCCGCCTTCCATTATGTAGCCATAGTCGGCAATTCCAAGAGCCACATTGGCATTTTGCTCCACAACCAAAATGGACATGCCTTCTTCTTTATTAATTTGTTTAATATTTTGGAAGATCTCTTGTACAAGCAATGGTGCAATCCCTAATGAAGGTTCATCCAACAAAAGTAGTTTCGGCTTTGCCATCAAGCCACGCCCGATTGCCAACATCTGCTGTTCCCCACCTGACAAGAAACCGGCTTTCCGGCCTTGCAGCATTTTCAACTTTGGAAAATACTCATAGATCCGGTTGATATCGCCTTTGATGTTGGAACGGTCCTTCCGCGTATAAGCACCGGCGATCAAGTTTTCTTCGACAGTCAAGTCTTTGAAGATACGCCTTCCTTCCATACTGAGAAAGATGCCGCTTCTTACAATGCCATCAGGCGCAGTATTTCCAATGTTCTTGCCTAGAAATTCAATTGAACCATCGGTAACCTGTCCACCTTCCCCAGCGAGAAGGCCGGAAATGGCTTTCAACGTTGTCGATTTTCCGGCACCATTGCTGCCGAGCAACGCAATGATTTGTCCTTCCGGGACATGAAGCGACATCCCTTTCAGCGCCAAGATGATTCTCGAATAAACGACTTCTATATTATTTACATGGAGCATAGAACGTCTCCTCCCCAATCAAATACAACTTTGGTATTTGCAATTGACACCAGTTTGAAAAAGGACAAACGGGGAAGCGTATGGAACAATCCGCTGCTTCTCCCGTCTGAGTCCCTTTATGCGCGGGCAGCCCGCGCAAATTTCCAATTAGTCTTTGTAACTCATGTAATCAGTCAGCTGTTCCCATTTACCGTTTTTAACGATACCTAGGCGAGTCTGTTCTGTTCCTGCGTGATTGTCAGCGCTAAATGTAACCGGTGCACCAAGTCCACCCAAGTCAAGGTTCGTCAAAGATTCCAAACCGGCACGGATTGCTTCACCGTTAAGCTCTCCATCGGTCTGCTTGGCAGCCGCTTCAATTCCAGCAGCCATGATTTTCGCAGTAGTCCAACCTTGGACGAACTTCTGATCAATATCCTCCAAAGTTTTACCTTCCCCTTTGAGGTATTCTTCGATTTCAGCAATTCCAGGGAAATCTTCATATGGCATTGCGTGAGAGAGGATACCGATGTAACCTTCTGCAATATCTGCGCCAACAATATCAATTACCCCTTCACCGGAGGCCCAATTCAAACCGAAAAATTGAGTGTCAATGCCAAGTGTTTTAGCGTCCCGAAGGATTGTGGAAGTAGCAGCCCAAGTTTGTTGGATAATCGCATAGTCAGGATTTTTCTTCTCCATGTTCAACAATTGGGACTGTGCTTCAGTTGCTTGAACGTCAATTACTTGCTCGTCAACTACTTCTACACCAATTTCAGCCGCATACGCTTTAATATCTTCAATTGGAGAACGTCCAAATGCAGTGTCATTGTATAGTAACGCTATAGTCGGGTTATCCCCTTCATGGTTATCTTTGATATATTTTACAATCGTACGGCCTTGATCGGAATAAGATGCCGCAGTCAAGAAGTTATATGGACTTTCATCCAAGTTTTTCAAGTTTTCAGAATAAGATGCCGAGAAGTAAGGAAGTTTATCGTTGGCAACTTGTTGACGCAATGCTTCCGTGTCACCTGTTCCCCACCCAAGAACTGCAGAAACCTTATCTTTGTCACGGAATTGCTGATAGATCTTTTGCGCTTCCGGAATTGCATAAGCATAGTCTTTTCCGCTCAATTCCACGGTTACGCCTTCAATTCCTCCAGTTTTTTCCAAATGCTTGAAGAATGCCTGCTCCCCTTCAGCAAATGGTGTTCCGACGTCGCCTGTCCCCCCTGTAAGGTCGAACAATCCACCAACGACAACTTTACGTTTCTCGCCTGTGCTTTCTGATTTACCGTCATCGCCACCAGTAGACTTACTTTCGGCTGGTCCGTCAGTTGTCGTTTTTTCTCCCGCATCGTTCCCGCCGCCACAAGCTGCAAGGATCAAGAGCATCATTAAACCAACCAATAAAGCTAAAAATTTATTCTTGCTCTTCATACACAATTCCCCCTTTTTTTGTATGGAAAGAAACCTAGGAACTTGTCCATGTTGGGTTTCGAATTCCCGCCCCTAATACGAAAACGGCCACAATCTGAAATATTTCTTAATGTTTAACCAAATATGAGCTAATCCGCCCGGTTCAAAAATCAGGAATAAGATAATTACGAGCCCGAACGCGAATTCTTTCAGTGCAGAAAACAATTGGTAGAGATCCGGCATAATTCCCGCCATGACATCCACAAGAAAACTCAATAATACGGGTAAAAGCGTAATAAAGACAGCTCCGAAGATGGAACCTAGAATACTGCCAAGCCCACCAATCAGAATCATGGCTAAATATTCGATGGAAACGTGAAAGCTGTACAATTCCGGGCTCACGATCATCGTGTAATGTGCCAATAAGGCTCCGGCGATGCCAACGAAGAAGGAGCTGATAGCAAATGCCATTACTTTGTATTTAAATAAGTTAATACCCATTATTTGTGCTGCGATATCCCGGTCACGGACCGCCAAGAATGCGCGACCAGTACGGGAACGGAACAAGTTGGCCGCATATAGAACAGTCAACAATAAGATAATGACACATAAGTAATAATAGGCAGTATTGCTGGAAAGTGAAAACTCGCCTATAGACGGACGGTTAAGAACCAAGCCTGCCGTTCCTCCTGTGAGACTATCCCATCGGCTTATGACAAAAAGGATAATAACTTGTGCCGCCAATGTTGCGATGGCCAAATACAGCCCTTTCAGACGGAGTGACGGAATTCCGAACAACCCACCGACTACAGCTGTGACTACACCCGCCAACGGCAAAGCAATCCAGAAACTAAGCCCCAGTGTAGAAGTCAAGATTGCCGAAGTATAGCCACCCACCCCGAGGAAAGCACCAACCCCGATGGAAATCTGGCCAGTAAATCCGGTCAGAAGATTAAGACCGATTGCCCCGACCGAAGCGATCGCACATAATGTCAACAATCCGACCCAATAACTGGACGTAAAAGTAGGTACGGCTAAGACGAGCATAACGATGACCGCCCACTTGATCTTGATCGATGTGGTCCCAAACATTTTCATATCTTCTTTATAAGTAGTTTTGTATTTCCCGCTATTCATTGCAAATGGATTACGCACGAGCTCACACCCTTTCTATTCCCCGTCTGCCGAACAACCCATATGGTTTGACCATCAAAATGAGGAGTACGATGATGAATGGCACAACCTCTTTGAGTCCTCCACCAATGAGCGGATCCAAATAGCCTCCCGCCATACTTTGAAGGACACCAATGATGAAACCGCCGACAATGGCCCCCAGCACACTGTCGAGCCCCCCCAGGATCACAACTGGCAATACGGTTAGGCCGATTGCGGCCATCGTAGGGCTTAGACCGTTAATGTTACCTAATAAGATTCCTCCAACCGCAGCAACGACTGCAGCAATCGCCCAAGTTGTAGCATAGACATACTTGACGCTAATCCCCATCGACTGTGCCGCTTGCTGATCGTCAGCCACTGCACGCATTGCGATTCCCATTTTGGAGAATTTGAAGAACAACGAAAATATGGTAAGTAGGACAATGACAACTACAAACGACCATAGATAAACAGGTGTAATTATGACGCCGCCGAATTTCAACGGAGTTGGCGGGAACACTTGAGGGAATGTTCTTGTCTGATGCCCCCAAATCATGTGCACTGCGCCCCCTAATAAGCTGGATAATCCGATGGTTGCCATGATGACGGATATGACCGGCGCATTCATCAACGGCCGGACTACTAACCGTTCTACAACTAAACCGAGTGTTGCACTAAAGACCAACGTAAGAAGTACTGCAAAAATGAAGGGCACTTTATAAGCAGTCATAAGGATCAAGCAAATGTAAGATCCGATGATGACAAATTCCCCGTTCGCCAAGTTTAACGCATCACTCGCCCGGTAAATGAGGACGAATCCCAATGCGACCAGTCCATAGATACTACCTACAACTATTCCGGTGACAAGCATTTGAATAAAAAATGTCATACGTTATGCCACCTCCTGATCAAGTTTCAACTGGATGACTTGAAGACTGATTTCCTCAACAGCTTCCCGGTCAGATTCGGTCATCATCACCTCAAGGCTGTCTGTATACATTCCATCCAACAGCGATTTGTACTTGTCTTCAATAAACTTCCTTCTTACCTTCAACGTACGGGTGAGTTCCCCGTCATTTGCATTAAATTGCTTATGAAGTATGGCGAATTTCCTAACCCTGGCTTCAGGTGGAACATTGCTCATTAACTTGGTGACTTCCCGTTCAATGAATTCAACGACCTGAGGATGCCTTGATAAATCAGAATATTCAGTATAAATAATACGGTTCTTATCCGCCCACCGGCCAACGCTGTTCAAGTCGACATTCAAGATAGCCGTCATATACGGTCTGTCTTTTCCGTAACAAACCGCCTCTTGGATATAAGGGCTTGATTTTAATGTGTTTTCAATAATTCTCGGATAAACCGTCTTCCCATTGAGCGCCGTAATAATGTCTTCTTGTCGATCAAGGATATACAGATGACCATCGTCGTCCATCCGTCCGCAGTCACCGATAGAAATCCAGCCGTCCACCACCATTTTCCGATCTTCTTCATTTAAATATTCGGAGAAGATGGCAGGATTTTTCACATAGATATCTCCATTCTCCTCGACCCGCACCTCGGTATTCGGGAGAGGGATACCTGTGCTTCCCGCTCGGATATCACCGTCATGATGGACAAAAGCAATTCCGGCAAACTCGGTTCCCCCATAGGTCTGTTTTAGATTCAAGCCGATACTATGGTAAAAATGAAATGCCTCAGGTTGCAATGCAGCCCCTGCCACATATGCACGTTTCGTTCTGGAGAGGCCCAAGTGGTCGCGAATGGCGCTGAAAACAAGGAAATCGCCGAGCTTGAACATGAATTGGTCCCCACCGGAAGGCTTTCTATTATTCAGCTTTGCTTCTGCAACTCGATCTCCGTACTTCTTAAATAGATTGAAGACCTTCTTTTTGAACCAGGTCGACCCTTCCATACGGATTGTAAAGTTAGACATTAACGTTTGATAAACCCGCGGAGGAGCCATCAACGTCTGTGGACCGATTTCACGAAGGTCTCCGATAACCGTATGCGGCTTTTCCGGAAAATTGACAACCGTCCCTGTAATTAGCGGGATTACGGTACTCAGTACTTTTTCATGGATCCACGATAGAGGCAAGAATGAAAAATAGTCATCTTTTTTCGTCATTTGATCAATTGCTATTAAACTTTCTGCTGCCGCTATTAAGTTATCATGAGTCAACATGACCCCTTTGGGATTTCCTGTTGTCGCTGCACTATAAGCGATGACAGCCACATTTTTTCCGAGCGACCGTTCAGTTTGAGTCCGAAAAAATCCCGGCTTTTCTCTTGCTAAAGAACTGCCCAGAGTCAGCAACTCGTCAAAGTCAACCAATTTCGGGTGGTTATAGTAACGCATTCCTTGTGGATTATAATAGATGATGTGCTCAACTAATGGAATTTGCTCTTCGATTTCAAGCAGTTTGTCCACCTGTTCCTGGTCTTCGGCGATGACAATTCGCGCTTTACTATCATTCAAATAATAGACAATTTGTTCAGGCAATGACTCTTGGTAGATCCCGACTGAAATGCCTTCCAATACTTGAGTAGCCATTTGCGAATAGAGCCATTGAGGCTTGTTCTCCCCGATGATGGCAAGTATCTCGCCTTTTTTAAAATGGAATTTATCCGATAAGGCGAGTGCAAGTTGCTCGACTTTTTCGTAATAGTCCCCCCAGGTTATTTCATTCCAAATACCGAGGTACTTCTGCCTGAGCGCGACTTCGTTTTTCTCTTTGGACGCCCGTTCGGTCAAAAGTACAGGCAATGTTCTTTCTAATCCCATCGCATAGTCCACCCCTTTAAATAACGTTTTCTTCCCCGATATATGCTTTGATGACGTCCGGATTTTTCTGGATCTCCTCAGGTGTACCGAAGCCTATTCTCTTCCCAAAATCCAAAACGGCTATATGGTCGGATAAGCTCATAACAATCCCCAAATCATGCTCGATTAAAACTACCGTTGTATTCATGACCTCGTGCATATCCAAAATGAAACGTGCCATCAGGTCCTTCTCTGCATTATTCATACCTGCCATAGGCTCATCCAAAAGGATTAGTTCCGGACCTAGTGCAAGAGCCCTCCCCACCTCAACCCGCTTTTGGAGCCCATATGGCAATGTACCGACAGGAGTATGTCGAATATCTTGAAGTTCCAGAAACTCGATCACTTCCTCCACTTTTCTTCGATGGGCGATCTCCTCATTGGAAGCTTTCCCGATGAAGAACCCCCCGGTAAGTGGTCCTGAGTTCATCAGTGTGTGTCGGCCCAGTTTCAAGTTATCGAGTACGGACATGTGGGCAAACAGTGCGATATTTTGAAAAGCACGGGCGATACCCAATGTTGTCCGCATGAACGGTTTCATATTTATGATTTCCTGACCTTTGAATCGAATGGATCCGTTTGTCGGCTGATAAAGCCCACTGATGCAGTTCAACATACTTGTCTTCCCGGCACCATTCGGACCGATCAGTGAAAAGATCTCCCCTTCTTCAATATGATATGTAACGCTATCCAGTGCCTTTACCCCCCCAAATTGCAAAGACACATTCTCTATTTCTAGTATAGGTCCCATATTGAATCCCCCCTTCATACCGTCTGCAACTTAATGTAAGCGTTGTCATGATTCTACAGAGAACTAGCTAGTTTGTCAATGTACTTTTTGTAATTTTACGAAATTTGTAAAGTATAAGTATCTGAATTATTTAACTTTAATTATACTCCTATACTAATAAATGTCGTTTTAAGTAAATAATTTCAATTATTTTACTTCTCGGTATTTTTTAGGTTCGTCAATAATGGCTCTGCTATCGTTTTTTGAAAGGGCTAACATAATATGGATTATTAACTTTTTGCCATTCTAAAAATGTAGGCTGTATTTTCAAATTCCGAAATTTTTATACTATAACAGTTTTTATTTTACATTTTGTTTAGTACACAATAAAAACCATTAGGGACGATTTTCATCCCTAATGGTTTTTATTCGACAATATCTATAAAATTCGGCTTAAAATGAAGACTCTTAATTTAAATCACTTCCTATTTAATAGGCATAGATTTTATAAATTACACAAAGTACAATTCATTCTGTCGCAACCAAATATCTTTTTGACAATGCTAGCTGCAAGGAACTGAAAGTGTCCACTTGTGAAAAATCTAGCCCCAACTGGATGGCAGTTTGGGCAATTTCCGGACGAATGCCGGTAATAGTCGATCGGATACCCAATAGTTTTAAAATCTGGGTGATCTGATAGATTTGATGGGCAACCATCGTATCAATGATCGAAACTCCGGATAGGTCTATAAATAAATGGCGAACACCTGCCATTACACACTTATTGGGTAGGTAATCCAGAAAACCTTGGGCCCGTCTTGTGTCAATGTCACCGATTAATGGAACGATTCCAACTGAAGAATCGATCTTGATAACAGGGGTTCCCAACTCTTCAATCAAATTTTGCTGGGCCATGAATCTATTATTGATGATGGCATGATACATTTCAGCAAATTGCACGTTCAGTTCATCAAAAGCAATGTGGATGACATTCCCCCACCGAATTATGTCTTCCTGGGTCACATCAGTTCCTTGTATAGTAGCAAACCGTTGCACAAATACCCAGAAAGTATACCTTACATGACTTAGTGCTTCCAACACTTCATGTATGGGTGTGTTGCTGTTCACCCGGCTCTCCGCCACGATTATCGCCCAATTTTTTTTGTTGTTTTCAAACTCGTCCTGATCTTGCAACAGACTGCTAGCAATCGTAATATTGGTTAAGCGATTTTGTTCCCGTAGTTGCTTTTCTGTTGACTGGTCGGCATCAATTGAATAAATTGAACCCTCTCTCTCCTCCCGGAAAGTCAACCACTCGTTAGTGATCTCTTCCAGATGCTCGATCAGATAATCATGAAGCTGCTCATCAATTCCACTCAATTCGCTTTCCACCTTCCATCTATTGAAATGAGCCGATACATTCAATAGACTTGCTTTTTCGCATCATTGCGCTGAATAACATGCCTATGAGAGACTTATACAAATACTTCATTTATGATTGCCAACAATAAATTAATCTTTTAATATACATTATAACATACCTTTACAGGTATAAAGGTATTGTTTTCAAATTAGTTAGTAATCACTTTAGCACATGACATAGTACTTAAATGATATACATAATAAGAGAACAGTATCATTTTTATTGTCGTTTAGTTAATCCCATTACAGCATCCGACAAAAAACAACCTACTTCCTTCCTGAAATCGGTTTAATTTTCCAGCAGACAAATGTCTACCCTGTTATTTTATACCTATTATAACTTAATTTCCATAAAAAAAAGACAGGAGAATAATCCTCCTGTCCTTATGAAACGACTAATTCCATGGTATTTCCGTTGACAATTTCCTGGACTTCCGAACCGTCCAAGGTTTCTTTATGGTATAGCTCCTCCACGAGGGCCTCGAAGGCTATTGCATTTTCTTGAATTAGATTTTCCGTTTTACATAGGGCTTCATCGAACAAGGACTGCATTTTCACTTCTTTTTCAGCTTTGCTGAACGTCAGTGTGAAGCTGTCTTGAAATAAACCGGTATCGACCATTCTTTCCAGAATATCCTTCGCTTGCTGAACATCTCCGCTCACCCCGATGCTGTGCTCGCCTAGGTATAGCCGTTCTGCAACTCCGCCAGCCAAGATCATGCTCACTTGATCCATCAATTCGCTTGCGGTTTGCAAGTGAAGCTCTTTCTGGATCGGTGCCACATAGCCAAGTGCTTGTCCACGCGGAATAATGGTCGCTTTCCGAACCGAATTCGGCTTCGTCAGTGCCGCAACAAGCGCATGTCCCGATTCATGGATGGCGACACGACGCTTTGTATCCGGATCATTCAGTGACCGTGATGTACTCCCCAAAATGGTCCGGTCAATTGCAAAATCCAAATCATGCCGATCTATCTCATCCCGACCATCCCGGACGGCTCTTCGGCTTGCCATTTCAAATAAAGAGCTTAGTTCAGCACCGGAAAATCCGGAAGTGCTTTCCGCCAATGTATCCAACGATGCAAATACATCCGCGGCCAATCGTTTGCCGCGCGTATGAATATCAATAATTTCCCTTCTGCCCATCGTATCAGGCAGTGGGACCTGGAAGGAGAAATCGATTCTACCCGGGCGTAGGAAAGCTTCATCCAACATATCTTTCCGGTTGGTCGCTGCGATGAATAAAATCCCGTCATTGTCGCTTCCGCCGTCCAATTGGACAAGCAATTCCGTCAATGTTTTTTCCGTTTCCTCTCCGCCATGCTGTTTCCGTCTACCAGCCAATGCGTCCACCTCATCGATAAAGATGACAGCCGGCTGCTGCTTTCTAGCATTTTGGAAGAGTGTTCGGACACGGGAGGCTCCGACCCCTACGAAAAGTTCTGTAAAGGCCGCCCCGCTCGCTGAGTAGAATGTAGCACCAATTTCATTGGCAATGGCTTGTGCCAATAAAGTTTTTCCAGTTCCCGGAGGTCCATATAGAAGAATCCCTTTCGGGGGTGTAATACCGACTTTTTCAGAGCGTTTCGGGTCTTTTACAATCTCCAACGTTTGTAAAATCTCCTCTTTCATCTCAGTCGGGATTCCGCCAATGTCATTCAGCGTAATATCCGGAAGTGGCGTCGCTTTCGCCGTGCTGTTTTTCATCGATGAAGCGCCGACTCCCAACTTCCCTTTTTTATGAAGAATGAACAAGGTGAGAAGTGACACTATGATTAATCCACCAAGGATCAATCCGCCAGTTTGACTCTGGCCACTATATTTATATGAAACATTATATTTTTGTACCAATTGTTCGACTAATTCACTTTGCGGTCGGACTTGTGTGACGTACAATGCGTCTTGTGTTTTTAAGTACAGTGTCCCGTCCGCTTTTTCCTTCAGGGACATTGGTTGTCCATGCTGAACCGCAATCGTTTGCTCCATTTGGGAAAATGAAATCGAAGTCCCTTCGGTCGCATCAAAGAGATACCAGCTGGCAGTTGTTACAGTTCCAATGACTAAGAGGGCCAGGACGACAATCTTTGTTGCAAACTTTGAAATGGGCTTCAAGCACCCCAACTCCTTCATAAAAGATATATCTATTATATAAAATTGGAGGGTTCTTGAACAGGCTTATTCATGAAGATATTATTACAATTTCAGGCCGCTCTCTCGCTTACTTCCTTTTTCGGATCATATCGAACGGCTTTACAGGTACTACCACTTTCATCTTCACAATCATCATTGGATTCGGTGCGCGATCGATCGGCTCATCCTGTTCATCCCAAAGCTCATTAATCGTCTGGTCGAAATGGGTAAATCCTGGACCATAAAACTCGACTTCATCACCGATGCCAAATAGATTGCGCTGTTGAATCGTCGCAATTTGCGTCTCTTCATCATACTCAAGAACTTGACCGATAAAACTATAGGCCGGGATTTTCCGTGGCTTCCCGAATAATTGTTCGTTCTCCGTTGGCACGCCATAATAAAATCCGCTAGCAAGCTCTCGTTGCGCCACTTTCCATAGCTCGTCTTCCCATTCCTGCTTAAACTCATAGTTATCTGGATCACTGCAATAGGCATCGACTGCCTGGCGATAGACATTGGCCACTGTGGATACATAGTGAATCGACTTCATCCGTCCTTCGATTTTCAAACTGTCTACACCATTCTCCACCAAGTCCGGGATATGCCTTATCATCGCCATATCGACGGAACTCATCGAAAAGGCTTCTAGTGCCTCTCCGCCAAGCAACGATTCCCGCTCTCCGTCTTCCGGCACTTCATACAATTCATATTTCCAGCGGCACGATTGGGTGCACCCTCCGCGGTTTGCGTCCCGGTCCGCCATATGATTGGACAGGACGCAGCGTCCAGAATAGGAGATGCACATCGCTCCATGGATGAAGGCTTCGATTTCCACTTCCGTTTTTTGCCGGATTTCTTTAATCTCATCCATACCGACTTCTCTGGCCAACACGACACGTTCCAACCCTTCCTCTTTCCAAAAGTTCAAGGTTTCGTAATTGGTCGCTGAGGCCTGTGTCGATAAATGAATAGGCAATCCGGGTGCTTCGGTTGCACAAATTTCAATGAGAGCAGGATCTGATACAATCACTGCATGGATACCGATGTCACGCAAAGTGCGGAAAAACTCCCCCGCCCCTTCGACATCCCCTTCGTGGGCAACCATATTCGCCGCGACATAGACTTTCGCATCGTAGCCTTGCGCAAATTCAACCCCCTCACGCATTTCCTCGTAGGTGAAATTTCCTGCCCGACTACGGAGGCCATATGCGTTTCCTCCGATGAATACTGCATCTGCTCCGTATCGGATCGCCATTTTCAGCTTTTCTAATGTTCCCGCCGGTGCCAAGACTTCCGGTTTTTTTGTAATGACTCGTTTCGCCGTTTTTACCATTCTGGATAGCTCCTATCTTATTGGATCTCTGTTGGGTCTTTTAAGAAAAATCCTTCACTCAACGCTCGTTCTTGCGGATGAAGGGATTGTAATCGGTCATTCAAACGGATAGCCAATTCTTCCGACCAGCTTTCCGCTTCAAACGCCTGTTTTGCTTCGACAAAGAGGCGGGCAATCTCGATAAACCGCTCCCCTCTCGTAAAAATGCCGTCCAGTTTCCATTGCGTCAAACCTGCATCGGCTAAATTCCCTAGCTGCGGCATCAGGTTCACATCGTCTGTCGCAAATATATGAGTTCCATTGATATCTTCATAAATGGAATAATGCGTTTCCTCTTTTTTCGGTTCTACCAAAAACAATTGACGCTCTTCCATCGAAGGTGCCTTTTCCTGGATGTATCCAAAATAATTATGGACGAGTGGCCGTTTGGACTGATGGATGCAAGTCGCCCCATAAACCAACACTTCCACTGGCACAGTCGTTTGCTGCTGTATCATTTTCAATTCTTCATAGGTCAGCTCACGGGCGAGCACTGCGCCGACAGCACCGCGTTTTGCCCAAAAATTCACCTGGTTGGCGCTCGTCACCATCACCTGGGCGTCGTATATATAAGGGAGCACGATATTATTCTTTTTCATTAAATGAATGACACCCGGATCGCCCACGGTCATCGCATCGACACCAATCGATTGGAGGCTCTGTAAATAAGGCATTACTTTTTCAATCCGGTCATTATGCATAAGCGCATTGACCGCCACGTATATTTGCTTGCCGTTTTCATGCGCATAATCCGTCAATGTGTGTATTTCATCCAAAGACAAAGATGCCGGCAGACGCAATCCAAACTCGTCCTCCCCTACGTATAAGGTATCGATTCCTGCGTCCAGCAAGGTCTTCCCTTGCTCCACCGATTCAGCTGTTGCAATCAGCTCGATCATAAACATCCTTCCTTTCTAGTCACTATCGACCATATTATAAAGAGGAGGACCAGGATAAATGTATTAGGGAAAACCCTTACTTTTTGAACACAATTCGACATTTTTTGATTTTTTATAGGAATTAACCAACAAAAAACGCAAAGCAACAGTCCCCCTGTCGCTTTGCGTATCAAACTTCATTCTTCTATTCTATTTTCACTGTTGCCGAGAAATAGCCTCCTTCTCACAAGGCAACCCTGCCTAGAAACTCTATATTTTCCAGCCAATTCGTCGTTGTCCTAAACAGTTCTTTTTCAAATGAGTAGCTGGAAAATGTGTGGTCCGCATTTTCAATATAATGCGTTTCTGCAAATTGACTAAGGGGTCTACCGTGCAAGGCCGCAAGATAACGAGCGGCATGCTCTTTCGGGATATCTTCGTCTGCCTCTGCATGAATTATCAGAGCCGGACCGTTATATAACCGGACCGCGTCGATTGGTTCATAATTTTTCAGGTCTTCCAAAAATGAATGGCTTACATAGAAACCTTGAAAATCGACTCTCCCTTTCGCTTTCGATTCTTCGAGCGCATCTTCTCCTAATATGCCAGAAATATCTTCATGCGGTTTGCCGACCGGGGACCATAAGACCAGCTTTTTAATCCGGCGATCTTGCGCCGCCGTCACTGCAGCAACCGCCCCTCCCAGACTATGTCCAATTAAAATAATATTTCTCGTGTCGATTTCTTTAATGGAAGAAAGGTGATTCAGGACAGCTTGGACCTCTTGCAACTGCTTCGTTAGCGTTACCTCTGCATAGTCACCGTCACTTTCCCCGCAACCGCTAAAGTCAAAACGTGCGACTGCATACCCTGCATTTGTAAAATGGCGTGCTGCCTTGACAAACAAACGGTGTTCCCCCACTTTGCTTCCGACAAAACCATGTAGCAAGACGATAAGCGGTGTTGCACTTAGCTGTCTTCTCTCCGGGAGATGAAGAGCTCCTGACAAATACGTATCGGTTGAAGCGAGAACAGTAAACGGTTGACTCATGCGATCCTTCCTTTCCATACAAGTACATAAAATTTAATGGTAATTAATCTTACATGTTTACTAGGTATTATACTGGATAGTTTCCCAGATTGCAACGGAATAGCGAATTGTCCCTGAAATAATAATTCATCTGACAACATATGGTGAGTAAAGGCTTTTCTTTGGACTTGCAATCGAAACGGAGAGGAATGAGAAGCGTATGCGTTTTTTTGTGTTAGGGGCAGGGTTGATGGGAAAAGAGGCGGTTCGCGATTTATTGGCAAATCCAGCAGTCGAAGAAGTGATTGTCGGTGATTTGGTTGAATCCCAGGCCTTACGGGTTTGTGGACAATTCAACGATTCACGATTACAGGCCATGCAAACGGACACTTCAAATGAGAAAGGGTTTATCCAAGCCATTTCAAATAGCGATGTGTTGATAAACGCCACTGTCTATACGCTCAATGAAGCAGTTGCCAGGTTGGCAATCGATGCAGGTGTCCATGCCGTGGATCTAGGTGGAAATGTGAATGAAATTTCACGTAATATCTTGGCTTTGAATGAGGTAGCAAAAAGGGAGGGAGTTACGTATATTACCGAATTGGGCGTCGCTCCGGGATTGACGAACATCTTAGTCGGCTATGGCGTATCCAAATTCGATGAAGTGGAGACGATCCAATTGCGTGTGGGCGGCCTGCCAAAAGTGCCCGAACCACCCCTCGAATATAACCAAGTCTATTCAATAGAAGGGATCCTCTATCAATATGAAGGCGAGTCGACGATCATACGGAATGGCTTGAAACTATCAGTCCCCGCTCTTACTGAAGTAGAGGATATTTATTTTGATGGATTCGGCACTTTGGAAGCTTTCCATACAGCCGGTGGCACTTCCACCTTACCGGATACTTTCGCTGATGTCTGTCACTTGGATTATAAAACGATTCGTTACCCCGGGCACGCTCAAAAGATGAAACTCCTTTCAGAGTTAAATTTAATGAAGGAGGATTATTTCATCGAGATCAATGGACAAGACGTGCGACCTCGTGATGTGTTTGCGAAAGTCCTTCAACCAATTATCGCTCTGGGAGATAAAGAGGATGTCGTGCTGGTACGCGTCTTATTGGAAGGCCGGAAAGGTAATAACCGTATGCGCTACGAGTTCGAACTACAGACGGACTTTGACCGGGAAAACAACGTCACGGCCATGGCGCGCTCAACTGCCTACAGCATATCGGTTGTAGCCCAGATGATTGCCAAGGGAGACATCCAAGAGAAAGGGGTATTTGCGCCAGAGCAAATTGTACCGGGAGCCCTATTCGTCGAAGAAATGAAGAAACGTGGAGTGTGGATTCAGGAAAAACAAACAATTGTAAATACAAATTGAAGGGAGATTTGTAATGGAAGCGACTTGGTGGTCGATACTGCCTCCACTTCTCGCGATCGGTTGTGCCATCATTACGCGGGAAGTGGTCTTATCGTTGCTCCTAGGCGTCGTAAGCGGTGCGTTACTATTAGCCAATTTCTCCATTACCGGAGGGCTAAGCGATTCATTCCAAACAGTTTTCGCCCAAGTGGCAGATCCAGAGTGGACAACACCCATTTTAATATTCGCTCTCATGTTAGGTGGGGTGACAGCTCTATTGACAAAGTCGGGTGCTACTGAGCGGTTTGGCGTATGGGCGATGTCCAAAGTGAAATCCCGTGTCGGAGCCCAGCTCGTTACAATGTTCACAGGTTATGCTATTTTTATCGACGATTATTTCAATTGTTTGGCGGTTGGACAAATTGCTCGGCCGATTACCGACAGCCATGGCGTGTCCCGATCAAAACTGGCTTATTTAATCGACTCGACCGGGGCCCCCATCTGCGTTCTCATCCCCCTGTCCAGTTGGGGAGCCTATATCTTTTCTTTATTAGCTGATCCAATCAAGACCTATGGGCTTGGACATAGCCCGGTTTCTGCATTCTTCCATGTCTTACCGGCCAATTATTATGCAATCGGCTCGTTAGTTATGGTATTCCTTGTCATCTGGTGGCGAATGGATTTTCCATTGATGCGAAAACATGACCAACAGGCCTATGAGAAAAAGGCTTCACTGCCCCGACTTGGTGAATTAAGGGCCGTGCCGAAAAAAGTTCCTTTTTCACAAGCATTCGACTTACTGATTCCCATTCTGACGATGATTATCGGGACTATCCTTTTTTTCCTCAACTCAGGTGGCTTTTTCAGTGGCGGGGTAGGTTTGATGGAAGCTTCCGGGGAAGGGAATATTACATTGGCTCTCGTATACGGTGTTGTTCTCTCGGTAGTCGTGGCGGCTCTCCTCTATATTCCAAGGAAAAAGATGAAAGCAAAAGAATTCCTGTCGACTTTCACCAAAGGAATGGAAAGCATGTTAGGCGGAGCCATGATCCTCGTGCTCGCTTGGTCGATCGGCGATATTGTCGGCCGCTTGGAAACAGGTCAGTTCCTCGCCTCTATGGTAGAAAGCAATGTCCCGATGTGGATCATCCCAGCCATCCTTTTTGCCCTTGGCTGTGTCATGTCTTTTGCCACGGGAACTTCTTGGGGCACATTCGCCATCATGATTCCGATTGGGGCGACCATTGTCGGCTCAACGAATCCTGAATGGGTGTTGCCTGCAATCGGCGCAGTCATGGCGGGAGCGGTGTTCGGAGACCACTGTTCCCCAATTTCCGACTCGACAATCCTTTCCGCAATCGGAGCCGATTGTGACTTGATGGATCATGTATCGACCCAGCTACCCTATGCTCTGACGGTGGCCTTCACTTCATTTGCAGGCTATATCGTGTTCGGCCTCACCTCTTTTGTCTGGCTCGGCTTGGCGGTGAATCTTGTCGCTTTAGTTGTCGTATTACTCTGGTTAAAGCGGAACACCAAGATTACGGCAGTCAGCTGAAAAGCGGCCACTGCGACGGATTCACAGTCCGTGGCAGTGGCCGCTTTTTTTAATTCAGCACCCGAAGTTTCACTTTCTTGACGCCCCACTCCATAGCGCTGGAATGAGAAGGGATGAATACATCGATTTTATTTCCTTTAATTGCGCCGCCAGTATCACCCGCGACCGCTTCTCCGTAGCCTTCCACCCAAACCTTTGTCCCCAACGGAATAATACGGGGATCGACCGCGATCACTTTTTGGTTGGGATTGGCCCGAAGGTCGATGCCATACGCCGTCGTTCCAGAACATCCTTTACAATATGCCGTATAGGCCGTGGCCGTCACCGTCATTTCTTTTCCGCCGGTTGAGGCAGGGGAAGAAGCCGCAGGTGTTGTTGCTTTTGGTACTGGAGCAGGTTGTTCGGCCTCCGGAACTATGGCAACTGGTGTAGTTGGTATCTGAGAACTAGCACTCTCCGGTTCTTTTCCGCTGATAATCAATTCATCACCAGGATGAATCAGGTCTTCCGTCAATTCATTCCACTCCATCAAAGAAAATAAGGGAACGGAATGGTTGAGAGCGATCCGGTATAAATTATCTCCTTGCATGACTGTATAAGTTTCAGGTTCTTCGTTTGCTTCACTTATTGGCTTCCATTCTGCCCAGTTATCGACATACTCTTTAAACGTATATTCTCCGCCTACTAATTCGGATGCTTGTGCCAATGGGATAGTGATACTGGTAAATAATACGGCCAAAACTAATAAAATCTTGATCTTCAAATGAATACTCCTCCTTAGTTATGGATAAATGCAGCTTGTCCAAAAGATCATTTTGTTCTATTGGAATTTCTCATGGCTTCCCCATCGGTCTGGGAGTTTTTCGTATCCCAGCCTTGTCTGGACTGGTTTTCTTCCCCCTTTCTATAATTCATTGAACCAAGTATTGCCATAAAACTTCGAAATACAAACATTCGTAAACAAAAAAAGACACCAACTTTCAAAACAAGTAAAATTTGTTTTGAAAGTTGGTGCATATAAATCTGCCGTTTGAGTAGTTCAGCAGTGAAATATTTAGCTAGACATTCTCTAGGAAATAAGATGTTTTCACCTATTATAAATTCTATATATTCCGATTCCGGTAAAGCAAATAAATGAAGAACGGTGCTCCGATTCCGGCGGTGAAAACGCCTGCCGGAATATCCAATGGCAAGAAAGCTGTCCTTGCTACGATATCAGCAACTGTTACAAGGATCCCTCCAACTAGTGCGGAGGCTACGACCATATTTGCAAAAGAGCGGCCGATCAGCATTCTGGAAAGATGAGGTGCGATCAATCCAACGAATTCAATTCCCCCGGCAAAAGCGACTGAAGAACCGGCCAATGCGACACTTATCAACAAAAGGAAGAAACGGCTTCTTTGCACTTGCACCCCGAGACCGTAGGATACGTCATCTCCCAATTCCATTACATTGACTGTTCGCGCAAACAGAAGCGTTATTGGAATAAACACGATGACCCATGGCAACATGGCCAACACCTCGTTCATATTGGAGCCGTATAAGCTTCCGGTCAACCATAAATACGCTTTTGTTGTGACAGCCGTATCGCTTAGAACGAGCAACATCATAACAACCGCTTTCATCGCGGCAGCCACTCCGATGCCGATCAGTACAAGTCGAATCGGTGTCACGCCTTGATTCCAAGCGAGCAGATAAATAAGAAGCGCGACGATCGCTGCGCCTGAAATTGCGACAAACGGGAGAAAGGTAATGCTGATTGTCCCCATTGCAAATACTAGAAAGAGGATGGCTCCGACCGATGCACCCGCCGTCACTCCAATAATATCCGGCGACGCGAGAGGATTTCGAATAATCGCCTGCAAGATCGAACCAGAGACACCAAGCGCCGCCCCCACCATGAAGGCAAGCAATACACGAGGGAGTCGCAAAGTGTTGAGGATGAAATCATGTTCCCCATCCCCTACACCGATCAAGTGCTTCACTACATTTAAAGGATTGATGAAAGTACTCCCTGCAGAGAGCGCTAAAATAAAAGCAACTAAAGCGAAAAGGAAGATCAAGGCAAAAACAACTTTTTTTCTCGATTGAAATTTAGCCATGCTTCGCCAGCCCCCTGCGCGCGATATAAATGAAAAACGGGGCGCCCAAAAATGCGGTCATGACACTAATCGGCATCTCTTGGGGCATGATGACAAACCGTGCCGCAACGTCCGCCAACAACAAAAGACTGGCTCCAAGCAACGCGCTATACGGAATGACCCACCGATAATCCGGTCCAACCAGCCCTCTCGCCATATGCGGAACAATCAATCCAATAAAACCGACCGAACCGGCCACAGCTACAGATCCTCCCGCCAAGATAACGATGACAAGTCCCATCATCACTTTAATAAAGACAATCTGCTGCCCTAGACTTTTTGCCACCTCTTCACCTATCAGTAAAATGTTAATATGACGGCCTAGCAACAAAGCAAGTAAGCTTGCACCAAACATATAAGGGAGCACAGGAATGATCATATCCATGCTGCGCCCCGCAACCGAGCCCGCCAGCCAGAATAAAATACTTTGGATCTTCTGTTCGTCAATGACGAGCAACCCTTGTGTGAATGAAATGAACAAAGCGGACATCGCTGCTCCCGCCAAGACGATTTTAATGGGGGAAAGCCCATCTTTCCCGAGCGAGCCCAAGAAATAGACAAGCACCGCCGCCACCGCAGCACCCAAAAAGGCAATCCACATATAACTCCGTAGCGAATCAACTGAAAAGAACGTCATGGAGAACACGATAAAAAATAATGCGCCTGCATTAATTCCCAAAATATCGGGCGCCGCTAAGGGATTACGGGTCAACGCTTGCATCAACGCTCCTGCAATAGCCATATTGGCGCCTATAATAGTTGCGATAACAGCCCGAGTCAGCCTCGAAGTCGTCACGATGACATGCTCCGTCACTGTAGCATCATAGTGAATAAAGGCTTCCCATGTAGTTCGCAACGGGATCGAGTTTTGGCCAAGCGCGATGCTTAGGCTAAAAGAGCCGATGAAAATAGTGAACACCACAAGTAAACCAACCCATTTAAGAGGCGGATGAGGGAGTAGAATTCTCACTTAACCCCTTCTTTCGTAACAGGGGGAGGAGCCCCTCTGCTTTTATTTTTCCAATTCGTACCGTTCGTAAATATCATCCAACATAAGGTTCGCCGCTTTAATGCCTCCACCCATATTCCAAATGATTTCGTCGACTCGATATACTTGATCGGATTTCACGGCGTCCAGGTTTTTCCAAAGTGGATGTGATGTCCATTCTTCATATGTTTTCTTCACCGCTTCATCATTTTCCATGAATAAGTAAAAAACATCGGCATTCATCTCTGTAATGCTTTCTTTGTCTGTTAATTTCAAAACATCTTGATTGCTGTCTTTCAAATTTTTCGGTCCTGCGAAGCCAAGTTCGCTCAAAATGGAACCCGCAAATCCGGTGACATAGATCCGTGCGTGGTCGGCCCGGAAGTTAAGGACCGCAGCATGTTGTGGCCATTGGTCACCCATTTTCTCCTCGATTTTCATTTTGAAATCGGCCACCCGGTCATCCCAGTTGGCTATTAGCTCATTTGCTTTCTCTTCTTGGTTCATCGCTTGCCCCATTAGCTCCACTGTCCCCTTGAAGTCGAACACTGTCTCATGTGCAACGGTCGGTGCAATTGCGGATAATTGTTCATACACTTCTTCGTGGCGCAATTTTGACGCGATGATCAAATCCGGCTTTAATTTTGCAATCTCTTCTAAGTTTGGCTGTGTTTCTTGCCCAACAATTTGGACATCCGCCAAATCCTCTTTCAAATAGTCATAGACCGGTTGCTGAAGCCAAGATTCCACGATTCCGACTGGTTTTATTCCGAATTCGACCGCCGCATCGTTTGCGCCTTGGTATAATGTCACAATCCGTTCAGGCGTCCCTTTAATTTTTGTCGTTCCCATCGCATGGGTAATCTCGCGTTCACTGTCGTCGCCTGTTTCTGTGACGTTTGCCGGTTCATCGCTTGAGTTTGCCTCTTCATCCGTCGAGGACTTTCCGCATCCAGTTGCAAGGACTAGCAGTGCAAATAGAAGTCCTAGAATAAATAGATGATTTTTCTTTCCAAATAAAATTCCGTTAACTGACATCATTTTCTTCCTCTCAGTTCCATAGTAATAGATCGCGGCGATACGTTTTCCGGACAACTTAATCGCCCTTTGATAATGAGAATCATTTTCAATTATGAATGATAGCATAGCACGGATAATCGTGTCTATACTGTTTTATATCAATTTTAAAAGTTGTTTGCCAAGACGCGATTCCGCTCTTTAAAACGTTCATTATGCGTAGAGACAACAGCCCGATCCCCCGCTTCCGGGGAAATAAAGTGTTTCGCGCGATTTACCGCATTCCCTGCGTCATGAAATGCACCTGCGATCAATTTCAATTTCCCTTCGTGGTGTAAGACATCTCCTGCCGCAAAAACGCCGGGAACGGAAGTCTCCCCAACTGGGTTCCCCGCAACATAAATCTCACTTTCGATTTCGACCTTCACTTCACTATTCTCAAGGAGTTCCCTCTCCCGCTCAAATCCATGGTTGACTACAACCTCGTCAACGGCCACTGCACTTTCTTGTCCCTCCACCCCTTGTAAGATGACCGTTTCTATTCGTTCGTGGTCGGGCGACGCTATCAATTTTTCAATCGTCGTATTGTACAAACATTCAACAGAACTGGCTACTAGCTTGGACACTTCTGCCTCATGAGCTTTGAACGTATCATTCCGGTACGTCAAATAGACTTTCTTGGCAATCGGCTCCAGCTCATTCGCCCAATCGACTGCCGCATTGCCCCCGCCGGATAGTAAGACGGTTTTGTCCCTGAACCGTTCAAGTGATTGAACCGTGTAATGAAGATTCGTCACTTCATAACGTTCAGCCCCTTCGATTTCCAATTTAATCGGCTTCAAAATACCTCCACCGATTGCCAAGATGATCGTTTTCGTAAAATGCTTCTCTCCGCTCGAAGTATGTATGATAAACGTTCCATCTCCGCTCCGAGCAATCGATGTCACCTTCTCCCCAAGCGCAAGTGTCGGTTCGAAAGTCAAAGCTTGTTCGGTCAATTGCTCGATTAATTGCGCTCCACGAATCGGGGTCAATCCCCCCACGTCCCAAATGATCTTTTCAGGATACACCGTCACTTTCCCACCCAATTGAGGCTGCGCTTCAATGATTTTCGTTTTCATCTCCCGCAACCCTGCATAAAAAGCTGAAAACATCCCCGCCGGCCCTCCACCAATGATGGTGACGTCAAAGAGATCTGCTGAATCCATTTACTTTCCCTCCAACCATGATAATGAGAATCATTTTCATTTAGGTTACAAGATTTCAACTATTTTTGCAAGAACAAAAAAAATCGGATACCAAGAATAGGTACCCGATTTTTTCATATTTTATATTTCATAATGCCAAACACCTTGTGTCATCGCTTTCCGGACTTGACCGGCTTCCTCCAGATGATCCAGATGGCCGATGATTTCCGAAATGACAAGGGAGAATTGCTTCCGGTATATGTCACCGTAATAGGCTTCAGCTAGATCATGGGCGGTGGAAATCCCTGACTCGATCAATTTGATGATTCTCTCTGCCTTATGATCCATCTTCAATAGCTTGGATCGAATCAAATCTGTATGACCTTCAATCAGATTGCCATGCCCCGGAAATACTGTGTTTGCATCAACCTCGAGAAGTTTCAGCAAAGAATCGCGATGCTGACGGACAGAAGGCAAACGATTTCCTGCCATATCCGGATCGATAATGGCATTCGTTGACGAATGTTCGATGAGCACATCTCCCACGAACAGCCATTGCCGATCGGGATCCAGAAAACTGATGGAGTCAGGTGAATGACCCGGTGTTTCTAGCACATGCAGCCCGGCAACGATGTCTCCTTCCACGATAGGAAGGATATCCGTTTTTAATGCGAGCTCATTCGCTTTTTGGATTGTCTCTTGAAATTTTGCTAGCCGTGCATCGCCAGCAGTTCCACATCCCATTTTCTTGTACAGCTGTTGGAAGAAACGGTAGCGCATCTGTAAGAAATCCGTATCCATCTTCAGCCGTGGAATGGCCGTCGGATGGGCATAGACAGGAATCTGACGCATTTCCAAGATACGTGAAACCAAACCGACATGATCGCCGTGATGATGAGTCAGCAAAATACGGTCGATATCCGATATTCCCCATCCATGTGCTTCCAATGTCCCCGTCAACTGTCCCCAGCTATGTTCCGATGAAATTCCGGCATCTATCAGTGTCAAGGACTTCCCGTCATTAATTAAGAAGAAATTAAATGAGCGTAACTGATTGCTAGCCGGAACGCTGATCAGATAACTAGTGGCCCCCCGACTCTTTATAATAGAAGTCATCTCGCCCCACTCCCTTTCCTTACCCCTATACTGGAAGGTATTTCGAGTTGTGATACTCTACCAATTCTTTATGATACCTATTCATCGATGAAGGGGAAACGCCGAACCATTCGGCCATGTCTTTTAATGTCATCGTCAGTGGCTCGAAAAGCGCCTGTTCATGGCCGAATCGAATGGCACCGGCAGCAATCGCGACGTCTTTTCGGGCATTCGGTTGCTGTTCCACTAGGAAGTCTTCTACAATTTCCAGTAGCTGCTCGGATTCCCGATTGTGTTCTTCTAGAAACTCCATGACATGTAAAAGGACACCCGCTTCGAAATTGGTAAACTCCCCACCTTCATAGCCATCTTCCCCCAGCAACTTCCAAAATTCAATAGCCTGTTCCTTCAAGAACTCTGAAGCCGTCAGCTCGTTTTGAGCTACAAACCGTTTTGCAAATTCCCGGATGGCTTCGGTGTGGTCCGTCGGGAAGAAGATCAAGCTTGAGACGGCCAAATAATGATTCTCCTGTTCCGAGGTTCCCTCTGGTAAAATGAAACAATAGAGATGGACACCGACCGGAACAGGTTTCTCGCTTTCCCGCCGCAACCGAATGGTCTCATCCTTCACAATCATATGTACAGTGAGATAAGCATCATCCACTTCTATCACTTCACCGATAAACACGCGAGGCTGTTGCCATTCATCGAGTACGCGTAAAACGGATGGACGCACCAGCTTTTTCTGTTGTTTTGCCAAATAGCCTTGCCAAATATCTAGGCGATGATGGAAAAAGAACTCATCCAAGACAATCGCCTCGATCATCTCCTCCTGCAAATATGTTCCTAGCAGCTGCTTCCATCTATTCGCCAAACCCAAATATTCGGGGATGTCTTTTCGTTCCGGATATTCTTCATAGAATGCCTGCAATACTCGTTCTAACTCTTCCGATTGGACCGTCTCAATGGACACCGCCTGCTTCGATACACAACATTTCTTATATTTCTTTCCACTGCCACAAGGACACGGATCATTACGTCCTACCACAACTAACACTTCCTTTTAAAGATTTGAGACTCTATTAGTGTAACATCTTATGGGCGATGAGGCAGGATGACCAAATACTTCCATAGGTGCTTTCTAAATGCTGATTGGTAGGGAGACGATTAAGAGGATTAGTCGTATAGTTGATAAGAAGCGTCGGAGAATCAGAGTTACAACTTACCATCTCATCATCGGATTATAAAATGACACCCCGAAAAGGGCAGGAATCAATAGAGCTAAGACCAGGAAAATGACAGCAGCCAATTTAGACTGGTTAATGAGCCTATCATCCCCTGATTTCAAATGCTGAAAGAAACTCAATGTAAAATAAATGCATAATCCAAACATGATGACGGAAAGCAAGCTTGGCCAAAGCCCTGTCGTTTCCATGTGCATCATTCGATGCATGGCAATCCCTCCACAGTCTGTATTTTGATCTTTCCTTATTACAATTTATCCAGATTTTCAATTCTCAAAGAATGCATCCCGCCGCAAAAAGCACTGCATGAAATGAACATTCCCATTACCGGGAAGTAGGCTAGTAATATAAACAACGATTATAGCATAAAATTCACACATTAAATCGGAAATGAGAGTGCTTCGAGATGGAGATCCGTCCAATACACAGAAAAAGAAAGAGAATCTATCTCCTGTTTTCCAGCTTTTTGTTTGCCGTGTTTGTCATCCTTTTCAGTTATCACACGAGTAAATCCAACTTGAGTTATTCTGTCTATCCACCTGTTGGAGAAATGGTGGACCTGGGAGACTATCAACTGCATATGTATGCAATCGGAGAAAAAAACGATATTCCTACCGTCATTTTAGAATCAGGATCAGGCACCCCTTCTTCTGTTTCGGATTGGCGATATATCCAGCCGGAACTCGCAAAAATGACAAGAGTCATTTCCTATGATCGGGCTGGCTACGGTTGGAGTGACACTGCATACAATGATTGAACGAGCGAGCAAATTGTAAAAGATCTTCATAAGATGTTAGAAGTTTCAGGTGAAAAGGGGCCCTTTATTCTAGTAGGCCATTCGTTTGGTGGGTTCAACACGCAGTTATTTGCTCATCGGTTCTCAGATGAAGTGGCTGGAATCGTATTGGTAGACTCCTCCCTTGTCGATAAATGTCCAGAAGTATCTGATTCAACTTTATTGATTCAAGTGGCGTTACGAAAATTGGGTGCGATGCGATTGCTAGGCGAACTCGGCATGTTACCGGTTCCTGAGTCGGTTCTGTTGGATGGAAGATCCAAGGAGTTTTTATATCGAAGATTTTACAACAAAGACCAACAAAGTGAACTGAAATTCATGGCGACCGTTGATGAACAACATCTCAAGACAGTCCAAAAGGAAGGACTCGGAAAACTACCCATGATCATTCTTTCTTCCCGAGCGGAGGAAAAGGAACATAAGGACTGGCAGACCGAACAAGATGCTTTACTTCAGCTTTCACCCAATAGTAAGAGAATCATTGTGGAAGATGCGGGCCACTATATTCATCATGACCAGCCTAAAATCGTTATAGATAGCATACTCGACATTCTTGAACAAAGTAAAGGTGCTCATTGAACTCAAGCAGCTAGAAGGGGCTGTCCAATTAGCTGGATAGCCCCTATTTTTGTATGAGGGCGGATGGTGTGCGGTTCGGTTATGAGCGGTTGATTTGGAATATGAGCGATTCCCCGCCGTTATAAGCGCTTGTGGGAAAATATGAACGCCAACCTGGACTTATGAGCGGCTCTCTGAAAATATAAGCGCCAATCCTGTTTTATGAGCGCTCTTCAACAGTTATGAACTCAGCGGCCCCATGCGAAAAGGACTGCCTTATCCAAGACAGTCCCGTCATGTATTCGGTCGTAGAATCCTAGTCACATTCTATTTTGCATTTTCATCCGGTTGATGAATCCCGAAAATATTGCCTTCGGTATCCATATAGTAACCTTGCCACGCCATGCCAGGCAAAGCATACTTCGGCATGGCGACCTTGCCGCCATACTCCAATATCTTAGCTTCCGTTTCTTCGTAATTTTCCACACCCATTGTACAAGCAAATCCATTTAAAGCTTGGCCTGCTTCCGGCGGAGCACTCTGCCGCTGCATCAAAGCACCATTGATCCCAGGTTCACTATCATCGCCAGTCACCGCTCCATAGTAAGGCATTCCCGCAAAATCACTCCAATCTTGAAATGACCATCCGAATACCTCTCCATAAAACTTCTTCGCCCGTTCCATGTCATCCACGTGAATTTCGAAATGAATTAATCTACCCATGATTTCCTCCTTTTCCTATTCTTTAATTTTGAACATTATAATAATTGAGAACCTAATTATACCATTTAATCGTCAATTAAATACGCATTGACATTCACTCTGTATATTTTTTTGGTTTGTGCTATCACTTATTCATCGTTTCTCCCCTGGGATTGTATAAATATTCCTTGAATAATAAAAACGGTGATCGGACAAAATAACAGGACCTTAATTAGATTGGAGGGAATAGAATGAAGCATAAAAAATATTTTCTTCCATTTATGTCGGTTATTTTGTCAGCAGGTTTTCTGTTCGGCTGTAACGGCGTTGATGAAGATGAACCCGATCCAACGGAAGAACCGTCAGAACAACAACAACAAAATAATAATCAATAAATTGTTATACAGCACCGGTCTAGGCGGTGCTTTTTCTATACCTAAAAAAATAAAAAAAATTCCCTTCTTGGCTCATCTATTCTTTCTTACTATGTATAACCCACATAATAAACCAAGAAAAGATGCTATAACACCAAATCTGAGCACACTTATTATATATTCAGCAATCGGTTTATAGGATATTGAACGAACCCCATCGCCTAAATTCTCAACTTCTTTATAGTTTACTAATAAAATTGCAATTCCTATTCCCATAAAAAAGCTATAAACAGCACTTTTTCGAAGTAAAATCTCCACAAACACACCTCCCTTTTTCCTTGTATTCAGCATGATAATCGTGGCTTCAATTATCAGATCGTATTTAAATTCTTAATTTCTTGGCATAGGTACCCAAATTAAATAAAGTGGTTTGAGGGACCTTTCCAACAACATGCCAGTTTAGTTATAAGAAGGCTCTGAACTAATTCACCTTCTGATTTTCAAGTTTACTAATTGCTAAACAGATTAAGCCAATAGATAAAAAAATTATTGCACTCTTACTTTCTAGTTCCTCCAATACGGTTAGGACAAGTGTAGCAATTCCCATTGCCAAACCAATAGATTGGAATATAATTTTTTTAAAACCCTTTCTCATGATTACCTTCCCTCCTTCCATAAATATACTAATTAAGAATATCTTATCATATGAGCACCGGTTTATTGAAAATAACCTCCCCCACGCAATGGCAGAGAAAAAAAACCACTGAAATGAATTCAGTGGGGTGCATTTTTAAACTTTTTTCACAATAATCTCTTCTTCCACTACATCGACATATACTTTTTCAATATGGTCTTCTTCTAAGATTAAATCTGTTAACGGATCTTCAATTTTGTCTTGGATCATGCGGCGAAGTGGTCGAGCCCCGAAACGTTTGTCGTAACCAAGTTTCACTAACGCACGTTTGGCTTCCGGGGAAATGGTAATCGCGATATCATTTTCTTCAATCGCTTCTTCCAAATCCTCTAGCATCAAGTCTACAATTTCCAGCAAGTTTTCTTCTGTCAATTCATTGAACGAGACAATCGCATCAAAACGGTTGAGGAATTCAGGTTTGAAGTAATCACTTAATGTGTCCAGCTTTGTGACGGATTCATGAGCTGTCTGATTAAATCCGACACTTACTCTTCTGTCCCCTGTTCCCGCATTACTTGTCATAATGATGACCGTATCTTTGAAGCTGACTGTTCGACCATGTGAATCGGTCAGACGGCCATCTTCCATTATTTGCAGGAACATATTTTGCACATCTGGATGCGCTTTTTCGATTTCGTCCAGCAATATAATTGAATACGGGTTGCGTCGAACTTGCTCAGTTAATTGACCCGCTTCTTCGTGTCCGACATATCCTGGAGGGGAACCGATGATTTTGGATACCGAATGTTTCTCCATATACTCACTCATGTCGAGACGGATTAACGAGTCTCGTGAACCGAATAATTCTTCAGCCAACACTTTCGTAATTTCCGTTTTCCCGACCCCGGTTGGACCTACGAATAAAAACGAGCCAATCGGACGTGTTTTGGATTTAAGGCCTGCACGGCTGCGTCGGACAGCTTTCGCAATTTTGTCGACCGCCTCCTCTTGACCGATGACTTTTTTGCGGAGATTGTCTGCAAGTCCTTTCATTTTCGCTTGATCGGCCGCTTGCAGTTTCGTGACGGGGATACCTGTTTTTTCTTCTACGATTAACTCAATATCCGCAACCGTAACTTCTTTGTTTTTCACTTCTCCATTTTCTTTCGCTTTCTCTAACTGTTTACGCAATTGGATTTCCTCATGGCGTAAATGGGCCGCTTTTTCATAGTCTTCCACTTCTGCGGCTTGTTCTTTTTGTACAACAATTTCATCCAAACGGTCTTGAATTGCGTGGGAATCACCTGACGTCTGCTGTAGATTTAAACGTGCTCCGACTTCATCCATTAAATCAATTGCTTTGTCTGGTAAAAACCTGTCTTGAATATAACGTTGAGAAAGCGTGACGAATGCTTGTATCGCTTCATCGGAATAATGGACTTCATGGAAGTCTTCGTAACGATCTTTAATGCCATGCAAAATTTTAATCGCGTCTTCTGCAGATGGTTCTTTCACAATAATTGGTTGGAAACGACGCTCCAGTGCGGCATCTTTTTCAATTTGACGGTATTCTTTCAATGTCGTTGCCCCGATCAGTTGCAAGCCTCCACGAGCCAAAGCCGGCTTCAAAATATTGCCCGCATCCATTTGCGAACCTTCTGCCGTTCCTGCCCCGACGAGCAAATGAATTTCATCGATGAATAAAATGACATCTTTTCGATTTTGCAACTCGTCGATTAACTGCTTCATGCGCTCTTCAAACTGCCCGCGAATCCCTGTATTCGTAACGAGTGAAGCAACGTCCAACAAATACACTTTTTTGTTCAACAGTTTCGCCGGTACATCACCTTCGTGAATTTTCACCGCAAGTCCTTCCGCAATCGCTGTTTTCCCGACACCCGGTTCCCCAATTAAGACCGGATTGTTTTTATTTCTTCTATTTAATGTTTCAATGACACGCTTCACTTCTTGATCGCGGCCGATCACTGGGTCAATCAACCCTTGGCTTGCGTCGTATGAAATGTTTTTACCCAACTGATCGAGCAAACCGTTGCCTAGATGTTCATCGGCTTGTCTCGTTTGTGTACGCGCTTGCCCGCTGCCGTTCGCTTGGAAAAACTGGTTTGCATCGTTGCCGAATGATGGCATCTTGCCGGCAGTTAGTTGACCTTGCATCGTTTGAAAACAAGAGTGACACAAACTGATCTGCATCCGTTGCTGATTCACTTGAAGTCTCAAACTCATCGTGGCTGCGCTTTGTTGACAATGTTGACATTTCATAACGGTTTCCTCCTTGATATTTTTATTTGATTCTCTCTGACTGACCTTGACTATCTTTGACTTATGACTAAATTATACACTGACCTTTTTTGACTTTCAAGTTTTTTGTTTGATCTTATTTGATTAATTGTAAAGATGGTTGTAAATGTGCCAAGCATCTTTACCATTCACAGCCCGGGACTTGCACTGTATGGCTACGCCTACGCTGGACGCAAAAAAACACCGCTTGGAAAAAGCGATGTTAGGAAGCTTGGAGTAGGGGTGTTATTTATTTCGACAGTTTTTGCAAACTTTCACTGTTTGAGTTGGTTCAATTTTTAGAGGATACAATAACTTTATTCTTTTTCGTTGACATAACGGACAGTCTCCCCGAGCATTAAATGGTAGCTTATTTAAAATTTTCCCTCGATTTCGTTTCGCCATCGCTATTCACCTCTACAGTGAAGATTTCTCTTTCTCTCTAGTAGATGATGGAAAGCTGAAAATCTTGACGAAAAGAAGAAAAAATTTATAAGGATTTTCTTAGCCTACCTGCATGGTAGCTCCAAATTCCATCCAGACACTCGCGTATATTTTAAACTCTCAGAGAGCCCCGGAACCCCCTGGCAGCATAGTAGGAATCCGCTCCATTATGGTATACGAAGACGTGTCCATAACGACGATCGCAAAAAAGAGCGCCACCGAGTGTTCTGATATCAGTTGGAGTTTGTATCCAGCTCGACGTTTTCCTATCGAATTCTCCCAGTTTCTGCAGCTCCCGGTATTGTTCTTCCGTTAATAGTTCAATCCCCATGGCAGACGCCATATCCATAACGCTATTTTCCGGTTTATGTTTTTTTCTGGACTCCAGCGCTTCGCGATCGTAACATACACTCCTGCGACCTTTCGGACTTTCTGCTGCACAGTCGTAAAAAATATATTCGTCCGTTTCGTTATCATAATCCACAACATCCGGCTCACCACCGGTCACTTCCATTTCGTTTAGCGACCACAGTTTACCAGTATTCGCTTCCAACTTCATTTGAACTTTTTCCCATTCCAGACCTTCATGGCGGTTCATGTTTTTCTCAAAACGGTCTTTCAATACTTCAAGTAATTCTTCCCGTTGTTCGATTGGCAATTCCTTATTGCTCATGCTAGTTCTCCCCTTGTTTTATAGTGAGTAGTCAATCCCTATATTACATAATTATGTGTTAACCTACAAAAAATCCGTAGTCAAATTAGAAAGAGGGTTGGCTTAGGCCATTTTCTTCTGGCTGCGTTTTTCCATATAAAATATTGAATATATTTCCCAAAGTCCTCTTGTACATGTTCAATGCCATGGCAGTTGCCGAATCACTAGCACTTTTTTTGACTTCGATCTCTCAATGTTTTTCTACAATTAATAAAATTTACCTATTTTTTCGCGGATCTCGAACTGTCTTTTATAACAATAACGAATAATTTCAGTTCTGACCGGCTCTTTCATTTCGATGAATTCCACTGCAACTCGAAATTTATTTTTTGATATCAGCCTAATTCCGACGACACGCCCTTTGAAAGGAACTGCTTCTGAGGACGAACCATAGTAAAGGGAAACATTGCCCGTCAACTCGTCTCCAATTTTAAATTGATCGCTCAGATTGTTAAAAAATGCTAGACCACCCCCGCTAATATCGTCAGTAACAAACTTTTGTGTCTCCCCTGGAGAAACCTCAATCGTGATTGTTAACGAAATAGGTACCCGGAAATAGTTTCTGCGGTGCACTTTCCACACCGAATCCGTATCCGGTTTTACTAGCTTGATTTTACCATCAACCGTTTAAATAGATGATGTAAAGCCGAGCATCTCTTTCTTTTCATTATAAATATAAACGTTTACTTGACCGTTTATCCGATGTACCGATATATAGTTTTTATCTTGCGGCAACTGGATATATACAACTTCGTCTTCTACGCCAATAATGTTTGAATAATAAATGTAACCATTTTCGTATTCAATCATCAGCAATTGATTAATCCAAAGGTCTACTTTTTCTTTATTCCTCATACACTTTGGCTCCAATCGAAATCAAGATATAACTTGCTGGATATTTACAGACAATTTTTCACTAAGATCTAAGAAGTTCTCCTCCACTTTTACTAAGGGATACATCGGATCATGGGGTTTGATCATAACAATTTTCCCTTTTCTTCCATCTGACAAAATAACATCATTTCCTATGAGTCTCTGCATTATTTTTTCGATAAACCTTTGCACTATCTTTGGATCAAGTAGACCAAAGGCATCGCTATTCATTTCGCGTAAAGTTTCATAAAACGTAGATGGCTCGTGGTAAACTCTTTTGGATGTCATCGCATGAAATACATCAGCAACTGCCACAATACGGCCGAATAAATCAATTTTTTCATTGCGAATTCCGAATGGATATCCGCTTCCGTCCAACCGTTCATGATGTTGCAGTGCGACCAGAGCCTGTCTATGACCCGTGCCAACTGTTTTTCTGATCATCTCATAACCGTAAATCGTATGTTTCTTCATGACCTCGAATTCTTGCGGCGTTAATTTCCCCGGCTTGTTCAATATTTCTATTGGAATTCTCATTTTTCCGATATCATGCAGCGTAGCAGCAGTCGTCAATTGCAACAGTTCGGCTCTATCAAGATTCAACCATTTTCCTATGAGTGTAGCAATAATGCCTACTGCGATATTATGGCGATATAGGTAATCATCTTTAGCTTGTAGCGATGCAAATAGCTCGAATAAATTTGGACTTTCTGTCATTTTGATCACGGATGGGATAATTTGATCGCGTATTTCCATTATGGGCACTTTTTGCGAATAGCGGACCTCATCAAACAAATTTTGAATTTGTATTACCGATTCGTCGATTATTTGGCTACACTCTCCGTATTGTGAATCATGATAAGGAACTACACTCCTGACATCTTGCTCATCAAGCTTGACATGGTGGGATTCCAACAATGTCAAATGTTCTCTGCGCAATATAGTGGATGCTGAAATTAGTAAAAGTCCATTCTCGTCAGAAATATTCTTAATTGTTTGCTGCCCGAGCAAATGTGACGAACGATTTTTATCTGAATTCACCGCAGACATATTACCACCCCTTTTAAGCTGTAACATTCCCCTGTTTTCTTCTTTAAATAAGGACTACTGAACAACATAGTCTAGTCTGACATTCCAAAACAAAGACCTGGTCGACCAGGATCACTTCTGGATAATGGCCAAGCCCTGACAATATCAGAGTCTAGCCACCTTCCAAACGGGAAAATTATTCATGGAGGATCACCTGATATGCTTTTTGTTTGTACAAAGCAATGCCTCTAAGTAAAATAATCCTAAATTTTACCATTATACTTCTTTTTCATTCGGAAAGAGAGAGGTAAAACCCTTTAAAACTTCGAAGATTATTTAGTTGTTTAGCAGCCCTTAAAAAGTCCCACTTGCACATATATATAGTCTTGAAGGACAAAAAATCCCCTGAACAGGGGATTTGGGGACATTTTTTTATTTCATCATAATCATTTTCAATACTGTTTAGCTTGCAAGATTAAGCTATTCTTAAGATGAGAAAATCAAAACTACCTGTTTGGTTCACCTTCTTCTCGTTTTTTAATATTGCGACCAATTTCCCGGTATCATTATAGTTCTTGTGTCATACATATATTTATGTGAAATATTGCTGTTTCACTCTCAGTGATAGAAAGGTTTCAATAATACACCAACAGAAAGGGGGGAATGGCTGACTTAAATACGTCAACTTCGCTTAACCACGTTTTGCGTTATCAACGAGGCTGAAAATGGAGAACCATTACTCCAGAATTAGAAATGCCACTAGTTTTTATTAGGAGATGACTTGTTATGAAGAAGAGAGCTATTTCATTGTTTCTTTTCATAGTTTTGCTTTTATCTTTCGCTGTTCCCGGCCTTGCAGCCTCGGAAACATCCACTAATTCCTATCCACTACATCAAGGCGCCGGACCCTTTGACTGGAAGGACCACTTGGAAGGATCGGACTTCGGCATCAACGTGAAAAAAGGTGAGGATAAATTTGTCCCCGGTTATGAATTAGGTAGCGAAGGTACTGTCTTCTGGCATTTTGTAAATCCCGATAAGCTGGGCGGTTACGCTAATATCACATTCCTTGACGCAAATGAAAATGAAGTCACAATCAATAATGTTAAATCTTATAAGAATGACCAACACTTCGGAGTCGTAACTGCTCAGTCCTGGAAGCTTCTTAACGCGGTATACTACCCCGACAAAGCTCCAGGCAAAAAGGGCACTCAGTTCAACCTAGGCCACACAGCTGGCAAGGAGGCTTACGGTGCTCTGAAAGTAACCGCTAACGTCAATAAGCAACACGATGAGGTCACTTGGCAGCGTTACTACGAGCGCGATGTGCAAGACTTTTACAAGCGAGACGTACAGGACTTCTACAACCGTGATGTGCAGGATTTCTACAGTCGCGACGTACAAGACTTCTACGAACGCGAAACCTCTAAAAGATATGTACCTGTGTTCGAGAAAAAGGTTAGTAATAATAACAAAGGCACTACAAGTCTTTTAAGCGGTAATAACGGCGGAAAATTCAATAACGACATGGTCTGGTTAGAAGTAGATGTCCAGAAGGCACGTAGCGAGGGCTATACATTTGGCATCGCACAGTCAAATCCAGGAAATAGTTATATTGGTTATGATTACGACGTTAAAATTGAAGGGGAGCAGCTCATCGTTTCCTTTGATGACAGGTTCATTAATACAAAAATTACTGCGAAGGTTTACCAAACTTCCCCCACAAAGCATGACAACACAGGGGCCGTGGGGCTTGCGACCGGTGGCACGCTTGCCGTCAATCTACCAAATGGGTATGGCGATAAGGTTTATCTATATGTGCATCTTGAAAACGGCATCAACTGGTACACTACAGGCGAATACGAGTTTGTGGAATGGCGCTACAAAGACACGATAACTGGAGAATATGCGCTGATTAGAACTAACACTGGGGAATATGAAAAGGTAAAGACCGAAACTAGCGACTACTATATTGATGAAACAGTGTACGGCCAATACAAAAAGACCAGGACTGAGATCAGCGATTACAAACTAGTCGATACCAAAGAAATAGAGAATACAACTGTGACCGACGACTACAACGTGGAGTTCGATCTAGTCGTTACTTACGCAAATGGTGACTCCGTTTACACAGGTAAGATCCAAAATAAAGGCGAGGTTGTTATCCCTAAATTGCTGCCAGGTAATTACACAGGGATTCTTAGCGGCGATGATATTAACGATCAAATCAAGTATACGAATGTCCTTGTATCTAAGACGGCCGAAGTGAACTTCAACGATGTCCCAACTGTAATAGGCGAACAAGTCGATATCTATCTTGGCGACATCAAGACTGACAAACAGCTCGAGGATGTCAAAATAGATAACAAACTTCCGGACGTCAAAACCGATAAACAGCTCGAGGATGTCAGAGAGGATAACAAACTTCCAGATTTATATCTCCCGGATAAAATCCTTCCAGACGTAAGGCTGGGGAATGAAACTGATCCTTACGGAGAGTACGCCATAAAGCTTAACTAAAACTCCATAAGCTAAATCATGTAAATGGGAAAGGAGCTTTATTTGCCCCTCTCCCATTTTTACTATCTTCATCGTGGCTTGTTTTAAACGAGTGAAAATGGATTATTCTGGTTCTACAAACCTATTTCCAACCAAGCGACCGATTCCACGTGACTACTCTGCGGAAACATATCCACCGGTTGCACTTCCTCCGTCCGGTAGCCGCCATCTTCCAAAATCCGCAAATCCCTCGCGAGGGTGCCGGGGTTGCAGGAGACGTAGACGACGCGTTTCGGCTTGTACCTTAAAATCGTCTGCAACAGTTTTTCATCGCAACCTTTACGTGGTGGATCGACGACGAGGACATCGAACCGTTTGCCTTCCGCGTACCATCTCGGGATGACGTCTTCGGCAGCGCCTGCTTCAAAGTAGGCGTTGGAGATGCCATTCAGTTCGGCGTTGCGTTTGGCGTCTTCAATTGCTTGCGGGACGATTTCGACGCCATACACTTCTTTCGCTTGCTGCGCCAAGAATAATGAGATGGTGCCGATTCCACAATAGGCGTCAATGACTGTTTCCTCTCCCGTTAACTGGGCATAGTCCAATGCTTGTTTGTACAAGACCTCTGTCTGCACGGGATTGACTTGGTAAAATGAACGTGCTGAAATTTCAAACTGAATGTCCCCGATCGAGTCGATGATGACGGACTGTCCGTACAGACCTAGTGTTTCATTTCCGAAAATGACATTCGTTTTTTCGCTGTTGATGTTTTGCATGATGGACGTTACGCCCGGAACCGTTCTCCGAATCAACTCCACAACCGCGTCTTTCTGGGGAAATTTCTTTTTCAACGTGACTAGGACGACCATCACTTCGCCCGTTGCCCGCGCTTTTCGGACAACGACATGACGCAACATGCCGCGATGCGTTCTTTCATCATACGTCTCGATGCCGAGAGAATGAAGTTCTCGTTTCACTGCGGTCATGATAGCGTCCGCTTCCTCCGTCTGGATAATGCACACATCCGTATCGACGATTTTATGGGTTTTTGATTGATAGAAACCTGAAATGACCTCCCCGTCCCGCGTGCTGAACGGGATCTGGGATTTATTACGGTAACGCCACGGGTCTTCCATCCCTTTAACCGGGTGGACCGGAACATGCGGCAGTTTGGCGATCCGGTCGATGACATCGCGCACCGACTTCCTCTTTTGCTCAAGCTGTGCTTCATAGGATAAATGCTGGATCTGGCAACCGCCACACGTCGGGAATACATGACATGGCGGAATAATCCGATCGGCAGAAGGCTTTTTGATTTCAAGAAGCTTGGCAAATCCATAATTCTTCAACGTTTTCGTCACATGGACTTCCACTTCTTCCCCCGGTAGCGTTCCAGGAATGAACAGCGGATACCCTTCCACCTTCGCGACACCCGCTCCGTCATGTGTTAAATCCTCCACCGACACGTGAAGGCGGTCATTTTTATTTACTATATAAGACATTGATTTTCCTCCAAATTTCAATTGTCTTTAGTTTATCATGTCCATTCCGGGAATGGTGAATAACACATCGCTTGCGAGCGGAGTTTTCGCTCGGTTGAGCGGGATTCTCCACCTGTTCGTCGTAGGTCTCAAGCCATTGGGCGGAATCCTCATGCGATTAAGCGGAGTCCACCACCGGTTGAGCGGAATTCTCTGCCTAGCCAGTGCAATCCTCCCCAATGAAAAAACCCCGAAAGCCGGTACCTACCGAACTTCCAGGGTTCATTTCCTCACTTCTCTCGTTCCTCTTCCTTCCTCACTGCACGATCCTTGGGCGCTACATAGAATGCCACGGCAAGCGAGCCAAGCAGGACAACGAAAGGAGCGTAAAATATTAAAAAGTCGTTCATCCCATTCCCTCCTTACGCATGGAAATCTTCTTTTCCTCGTACGTATTTTTTGTTGAACAAGAATAATCGCATGAGCAGCACCAATGACGGGATGAGCAAGCTAAGTCCTAGGACGAACGCAACAATGAGCGCGATCGCCATGGCAGGGTTGGTGAAACTGTCATAGATTGTCAAGTACGGGTAGAGCAAATAGGGGTAATGCGATGCTCCGTACCCGAAGAAGGCGAAGATGAACTGCCCGGTCAACAGACCGAATGCCAGCCCGTATTTCTTTCGTTTCAGCAAGAGCCATACCGTTCCCAAAAACAGCAAGGCGGACAGGAGGAACATCGGCCAAAACGTCTGGATGTTGCTGTAGTGTTCCGGGTTATGTTTCCGTAATTCGAATATGATGCCGCCCGCCGTAATGATTGTCGGCGCGGACCAGATCAACGCATATTTCCGCAGCAGCTCCGTCGCTTCCGTATCCCCGGCCTTATTCGCATACCACGTCAGGAAAACAGCCGATATATAAAGTGTCGCTGCAATGCTCAGGACGACAATCGACCAAGTGAGGGGGCTGGTGAACAGTTCCCAATAGTCGAGCACAGGTTGATTATCCACCATTTCTACAAATCCGCCTTCCGAAATCGTCAAGACGATGGAAAGAGATGCGGGGATGAGAAGCCCGGCGAGGCCATACATAAACGAGTAGCCTTTATGCCCGCGAGCTCCGTATGTCTCAAAAGCATAATACGAACCGCGGATCGCCAGCAGGATAATTCCAATGCTGACGGGGACCAAAAGCGTCGTTCCGTAATAAAATGCCGTTTTCGGAAAGAAGCCGATAATCCCGACGAAGAAGAAGACGAGGAAGACATTTGTCACTTCCCATACGGGGGATAAATAGCGCTGGATGACATTGGTCAGAATGCGCTGCTTCCCTGTCAACAGACTATACGCATTGAAAAAACCTGCCCCGAAGTCGATCGCCCCGACGAGGATATACCCGAACAGAAATGTCCACAACACCGAAATCCCTAAGATTTCAAGCGTCATAGCACATCACCGCCTTTCTCCATATGACGGTCTTCGATTTCTTTCTCCACCGGATTTTTCCGGAACATTCTTCCAAGAACAACGACGCTTCCAATACCCAAGACTAGGTATAACAAGGCAAATAGCCATAGCATCGTATCGACATGGGCGCTCGTGGTGGCCGCTTCAGATACTCGCATAATGTTCCGTAAAATCCAAGGTTGTCTTCCGACTTCCGCCAGCCACCATCCTGTTTCGATTGCAATCATAGTCAACGGGCCGCCCATCACAATGAGCCAGCGGAACCACTTAGAGGACACCATGCGCCAGCCTCGCTTCATTCCAATCCAGTAGACGGCGGACAGCAAGGCCATCCACATGCCGATAAATACCATGATATTAAAGAGATAATGGATATAAAGCGGCGGTGTATCTTCCACTGCGAACTGGTCCAGCCCGATCACTTCCGCGTTCGGTGTACCGTGCGCCAGGATGGACAGGGCAAATGGGATATCAATCGAATACTTCACTTCTCCATCCGACATCACACCAAGCAGGACGAGTGGCGCGCTTTCTCCCGTTTCAAAATGCCATTCAGCAGCCGCCAATTTCTCCGGCTGGTATTCCGCTAAATATTTTCCAGAGAAATCACCGATGATTGCAGCGGCAATTGAGAACACCAACCCTAATTTCATTGTCAAATACAGAGCTTTTTTATGATATATATGATCGGAACCCCGTAACAAGCGGAATGCTGCAATGGCAGCGAGCACGAATGCCGCGGTCATATAGGCAGTTACAACGACATGCGCCACCTTTGTCGGCATCGCTGGGTTGAACATCGCCAAGATCGGGTTAATATTGACGAGCTCTCCATTGACGATGTCAAACCCTTGCGGTGCGTTCATAAAGGCATTGACAATCGTGATGAAAACTGCCGAGAACGAAGCACCTAAAGCAACCGGTATGAGTAGCAGCAAATGTTTTTTCTGATTCTCAAAACGATCCCATGTGTACAAATAGATTCCAAGGAAGATCGCTTCAAAAAAGAAGGCGAAAGTTTCCATGAAGAGCGGCAGCGCGATTACATTTCCCGCCAACTCCATGAAGTTTGGCCATAATAAAGATAATTGCAGTCCGATGGCCGTTCCGGTGACGACTCCGACCGCCACGGTAATGACAAATCCGCGTGCCCATCGTCTTGCCAGCAAAATATAATGTTCATCATTCTTCTTAATGCCGACCCACTGGGCAATCATGATCATCAGTGGGACCCCGACTCCGATTGTAGCGTAAATAATATGAAAAGATAAAGTCAACTCAGTCAGAACCCGTGAAAAAAAGACGGCTTCTTCATTCCCCATCCTGGTCTCCTCCTTAGTTAGCGAATACTCTGCCGATGATCGATACCAACATGATGGCCGCCACGATGAATACCAACCACATCAGTTTTCGTTCATGCTCTTTATACATAGGACCGTTCACGTCCTTTCAACTTGGTTAAGGCCGAGGTGTAATTCATCTATAGCCTGACTCTATTCTATACCCACTATACGAACCTTTAACGATTATATTATTAGATATCCGTGAATTATTGTTGAAGCCTTTGTGAATAAAATACAACTTACTTTTGATTTCCAAGACAGAAAAAGAGCATTTCTCTTGATTTTTTTCAAACAATCCACTTGATAATTGTTTGAATCTTTCGTACAATAAATTAACTAAAAAAATGAACAACTGAGGTGAATACAATGGAGTTGAAACGAAAAGTCTTAGCTTATATTACATCTGGAGAAGGATCCGAACGCAAACTCCTTGTGTTCGAAAACAAGGAGCATCCCGAAGAGGGCTGGCAAGTTCCCGGCGGCACCATCGAAAAGGATGAACTGCTCTTGGATGCCTTATACAGGGAGATCGAAGAAGAGACAGGCATCAACCGCGATGAGCTTGTTTTGAAAGGGAAAGTCACTAAAAATAAACATTTTCCTCGGAACCGGGAATTGGTTTACGAGCGAAATATTTTCCACCTCGCCTATACCGGCAAGGAACAGCCACCTTGGGAACATCACGTCCATAGCGACGGCAAGGACAACGGAGCCACCTATTGTAATCGTTGGATTCCAATCGACAGCCTGCCAAAATTGGCCAGTAAGCAAGATGAAGCCATCGAGTTTATTTGAAGCTGAGAGAGTCCCCTGTCAAAGGGGACTTTTCTTTTGAACGGCGGGGGAATTGCCATGACAGTTTGACAGGGACATGATAGTTGCGGACGGAGACATGACAGTTCCGGGGATTGTCCTTACAGTTGGAGGAATCGCCATGACAGTTTGACCGGGACATGACAGTTGCGGACGGAGACATGACAGTTTGAGGGATTGTCCTTACAGTCGGAAATATTGCCATGACAGTTGCAGCCGAGCGAACCATTTCTCCACCATTTGTTCATGGTGTCAATAACCTCTAAACGTCTTTGACCAGCTTCAAAAGGTTTCCGTCTAACATCACAACACTTCCGGACAACCTCACAACAATCTCTCCCATCACCAAATAAAAAAACCCCTAAAAAATAGGGGTCACATCATTATTCGGGGCGATCTTTTTTCCGTAATTTTTCAACTGGTGCGAACATCTCGACATGACGGCATAGGTTTTGGAAGGTTGCTGGCAGGACGCCGCCATATTCGCCGTCGAGATTGAGAAGAACCTCTTCGTTGGAGGTTACTGTAATTTTTTCCGCTTTGCTCGAAATGACGAGAGGATCGTCCAAGTGCTCTCCGCGTAGAGCGAGTGAAACGATTCGGATAAACTCTGCAATATTACATTTTTTCAGGATGAGCAACGTGAATTTTCCATCGTTGATGCTGGAATCCGGTGCGAGTTTTTCAAAACCGCCCACAGAATTCGTCAGACCGACCAAAAACATCATTGCTTCATCATCAAATACTTGTCCATCGTATTCAATTTTGACGTGGGATGAATGAATGGATGGAAGCATTTCAATCCCTTTCAAATAGTACGCGAGTTGGCCGAGTACCGTTTTTAACTTGCTCGGAACATCATAAGTCAACTCCGTCATCCGGCCGCCTCCTGCAATATTGATGAAGTGGCGGTCATTCATTAGACCGACATCGACCGGGATGGTCTTTCCTTGGACGATGATATCCACGGCATCTTCGATATCCCGTGGGATTTTCAGGGCACGGGCAAAATCATTAGTTGTCCCCGTGGGAATCAATCCGATGGTCGGCCGTTTTTCAAATGGGCTGACTCCCGCAATGACTTCATTCAACGTTCCGTCTCCACCCGCTGCAATGATGACGTCGAATCCTCTTTCCACCGCGGTTTTTGCCGCAGCAGTGGCATCACCTTCGGAGGTTGTCGCATGGCAGGAAGTTTCGTATCCCGCCGTCTCCAGCTTCTCGAGGATTTCCGCCAAATGTTTTCGTATAATTTCACGCCCCGCGGTCGGGTTATAAATAATTCGTGCACGTTTCATCCCATTTCCCTCTCAATTCATACAGATGATGGTTTAGGCTTGCTTTTGAAGAACCGGAAGAAATGTTTTTCGGATATCTTCGTAAACGGTCAGCCATAATTCCGGTTTTGATGTAAATTCGGCCGTCAGCCTCTCGATCAGCGCTTTTTGTTTCTCTTGGAAGTCCGTTGAGTCGGCAGGTGGTAACCCTTGTCGAAGCTCCATAACATACTCTTGGATCGATGCGGCACGTGGTCCCCATTTCCCTAGGACCTCACCGTTTTGATCCAGGAGGAGGTAAATCGGGATAGAACGTCCGCCGTTCGTTAAATATCGGTCAATTAACGCCGGATCCTCATCTCGATAAACAGTTCGCACATCCAACAATGCCGCCTCGGAAATTCTGCGCAAAACAGGATTGTTCATCATCGCATCCCCGCACCAATCTTCTGTAATGACTAACAGATTCGGTTGCTTCGCTTTCAGTATCTCGATGAACTCATCATCTTGAGGGACCTCAAACTGTTCGTAAATATGAAAACTGTTCTCTTTATGTTTTTCCATCTGATCCATGTATTGTTCGAGGGAAATCGCTTCTTCGAAATATTGTTTTTCCGTTTTCATCCGTTTTCCACACTCCTTTCTACTAGTGTACGGATACTTTATAGTCGAATCAAATTCAAAGAACTATAACAAGCTCTCCTTCTGTCAGCTGAGTGAAAAGCGCCCTATGCTTGGACTCTTTTTCAAGTCTTGCATAGGACGCAGAAAATCCATTACCGCTTATTAATTTCTTCAAGAAGGATTTTATTGACGAGTTGTGGATTCGCCTGTCCTTTTGTCGCTTTCATAATTTGGCCGACAAGGAAGCCGACAGCCCGGTCTTTACCGTTCTTATAGTCTTCGATCGATTGCTCGTTTGCATCCAATGTCTCCGTGACGATTTTCAGAAGCGCGCCTTCGTCGGAAATTTGGACAAGTCCTTTTTCCTTGACGATTACCGCTGCGTCTCCGCCTTTTTCAATCAATTCTTTGAATACTTTCTTCGCAATTTTGGAAGATATTGTACCATCGACAATCAATTTGATCATGCTGGCAAGTCCTTCCGGTGTCAATGCCGTGTCATGCAGTTCCTTCTGCTCTGCATTCAAATAGGCCGATACGTCTCCCATTAGCCAGTTGGAAGCCAATTTTGCATCCGCTCCAGCGTTGACTGTCGCATCGAAGAAATCGGACATTTCTTTTGTCAACGTCAAGACGTGGGCATCATATTCTGGTAGATCCCATTCAGTCACATAGCGCTCTTTCCGTGCGTCCGGAAGCTCTGGAATTTTAGCACGGACCCGGTCGATCCATTCTTGGTCAATATGAACCTCTGGCAAATCCGGATCGTTGATGAAACGGTAGTCGTTCGCACTTCCTTTGACACGCATGAGCACCGTTTGACCGGTCGCTTCGTCATAACGGCGTGTCTCTTGCTGGATTTCACCGCCCGCCAGCAAAATTTTCTCTTGGCGTTCCACTTCATTGGCAATACCGCGGCGTACAAAGTTAAACGAGTTAAGGTTTTTCAACTCCGTTTTCGTACCGAATTGTTCTTGACCGAATGGGCGCAAGGAAATGTTCGCATCACAACGAAGAGACCCTTCTTCCATCCGCACATCGGACACACCCGTATATTGAATAATTGCTTTCAGTTTTTCAAGAAAAGCATACGCTTCTTCTGGAGAGCGGATATCAGCTTCCGTAACGATTTCGATAAGAGGCGTCCCTTGACGGTTCAAGTCAACTAACGAATAGCCGTAATCAGAGTGTGTTAATTTCCCGGCATCCTCTTCCAAGTGAACCCGCTCAATCCGGATTTTTTTCTTCTTCCCGTCCACTTCAATTTCAATCCAACCGTTTGAACCGACTGGACGTTCATCTTGAGAAATTTGGTACGCTTTCGGGTTATCCGGGTAGAAATAATGTTTCCGGTCAAAGTTCATAACTGGTGCAATTTCACAGTTCAACGCCATGGACGCTTTCATTCCGAATTCAATCGCTTGTTTATTCAACGTTGGCAGCGTACCCGGGTAAGCTAAATCCACAACATGGATGTTCATATTGGGATCTGCGCCGAAGTGAGCAGGTGCCGGTGACATTATTTTTGTATCTGTTTTCAATTCTACGTGGACTTCAAGTCCAACAATTGTTTCAAAGTTCATCAGTTAGTTCCCTCCCCAATGGCCGGAGTGCGCTTATGAAAATCCGTCGCTTGTTCGTAGGCATGTGCCACTTTATACAACGTTGCTTCATCGAAATGTTTACCGATAATTTGCAGCCCAATCGGCAATCCTTCAGAGAATCCGCAAGGTACGGAGATGGCAGGAATTCCTGCAAGGTTGATTGGAACTGTCAGTACGTCATTGGCATACAAAGTCAGCGGATCCTTAACAATTCCACCAATTTCATAGGCAGGTGTCGCCGAAGTCGGCCCTACGATGACGTCGTATTTTTCGAAGAGTGAAGCAAAGTCTTGGGCAATTAACGTACGGACACGCTGCGCTTGCACGTAAAGCTCTTCATGATGATCCGCGCTGAGCGCATACGCACCGAAAAGATTCCGCTTGATCACTTCATGACCGAATCCTTCCCCACGTGAACGTAAATAGAGCTCATCCAAGTTTTTTACGCCTTCCGGACGGTATCCAAAACGGATGCCATCGAAACGGGACAAATTGGATGATGCTTCAGAACATGCGATAACGTAGTAAGTTGCAGAAGCATATTTAGAGTTTGGAAGCGATACTTCTTCCCACTCCGCTCCGAGCGATTCCAAAACTTGAATTGCTTCACGAACCGCCGTTTTCACTTCCTCTGAAACGCCTTCGCCTAGGTATTCCTTTGGCACTGCCACTTTCAACCCTTTGATATCGCCTGTTAAAGCAGCTTTGAAGTCAGGTACCGCTTCCGATGAAGACGAGCTGTCCCGATAGTCGACCCCCGAAATGGCACCAAGAAGAAGCGCATTGTCCTCTACCGTGCGAGTGATCGGTCCGATTTGGTCAAGAGAGGAAGCGAATGCAATCAAACCGGAACGTGATACACGCCCATAAGTCGGTTTCATCCCGACGACGCCACAAAATGCAGCCGGTTGGCGTACGGATCCGCCTGTGTCCGAGCCAAGTGAGAACAATACTTCTCCCGCTGCAACGGCAGCAGCTGAACCGCCGGACGAACCACCCGGTACACAATCCAGGTTCCATGGATTTCTAGTTTTCTGGAATGCCGAACGTTCTGTTGTGGATCCCATCGCAAATTCATCCATATTCAGTTTACCGACAGATACCATACCTGCCGCGTCCAATTTTTCTACAGCTGTTGCGTCATAGACAGGAACAAATTCTTCCAGCATCTTGCTGGCACCGGTCGTTTTGATCCCTTTGGTTACAATATTATCTTTGATTCCGACTGGCAACCCGAAAAGAGGACCTCGGTTGTCAGTTGGGTTATTGTCCAATTGGTCCGCTTTCGCAAGTGCTTCTTCTTCGGTGACTGTCAGGAATGCTTGGACTTTCCCATCCACTTTTTTGATATGATCCAACGTGTCTTGTGTCAATTCTTTTACAGACACTTCACGGCTATGTAAAAGCGATTGAAGTTCTGTTGCCGTTTTATTTACTAACGTCATCTTGAAATTCCCTCCTCAAATCCGTTCCTTATAGAATGGATGGTACTTTAATTAAACCGTCCTCGTGTTCTTTTACGCTTTTCAGCATTTCTTCGCGGTCCAGGACGTCTCTCGGTACGTCTTCACGCAACACATTATAAAGAGGGATCGGGTGCGTCATCGGAGCTACATTTTCCGTATCGACTTCTCTAAGTACATTCGTGAAGCTAATCATATCAGCCAATTGCTCAGCATACACTTCGGCCTCTTCATCAGAAAGGCCGATTCTGACAAAATTAGCAAAATACTGCACGTCATCTTTTGTAAATTGCGTCATTTTCTTTCCTCCCATTACTCACTGTACGATTAATAATAACACCTTCTCATAGCGATGAAAAGTTACTTCAATCAATTATGCCTCGGCATAATTGCGTCCGGATTGGAATTGCGAACCGAACAGCGAAGGGTTCGGTTTGCCGTATTTCTGCGCCCTTTGCAGAAATTAAGGCACCGCCTTCGAACAGCGAAGGGTTCGGTTTGCCGGATTTCTGCGCTCTTTGCAGAAATTAAGGCACTAGACAGTTTGGATTGCCTTGACTCCCCTCAAAATCCGTGACATCCGCCGGAGGCTAACTTGATTCAGCAAGGTGCACGAAGTTCTTTGTTTTAAATACTTCACAACATTCCTTTCGACACTATCGGAAGAAATATACTTGCTGAATCAAGTCAATATCCATATATATGGACGTATGGCTCGTCTTTTCCCGCTTCCTTCAGAATCAGCGCCTCCGGGCCATTGACCGATTCGACCGTCACCTCGGTATGGATATCCGGAAAATACTTCACGACGAGACCCGTCAAATACTGGGTGAATCCAATGATTTCACTGGTTCCATAAAATTGAATCGGAATTTCAATCCGCAATGAATTCAGTTTTCCTTCCTTGAAGAAACCCGTTCCAATAACATCGACGAAGCTCGGAAAATAGGTATCGATATCCTGCTTGAAATTATTGAAGGTCGTGTTGATCTCCCGATAGCGGTCAATGGAGGATGAAGCTGGGAAGACGACATACTGCTCGTTCACTTCTTTCCACCCCGACGGAGCGTCATCACCCTTTCCAGCGACCGCCTTCGCAAAATAAGTGCCCGATACGATAGAGTTGCGGCTCTCTTGCTTGAATAAACCGACGACAATCGGAATATCTTTTAAACCCTCTTCAGTACGGAGACGTCGGACAATTTCTTCCGCCATCTTCATACCCTCTTGTTGTATTTTGTTATCGGGAATGACGGTCTCTTTCCCGCTTCTCGTGTAGCTGATCGAATTCATGGCAAGGCCGATGGAAATGCCGTCGAGCCTTACTTTTTTCTCATCGGTCATGATCAGGTAGTTTTGTTCGATGATATGAGCAAGGTAAATTGGTGCTCGTTCAGAGATCTCCTCTTCGCTCATTCCCTCTTTAACAGGTGGATTCAATCCTTTTTCATCAGTCGAACTTCTCGATAACCATGATCTGGCCATGTCCCGGTCGATATACTGGCCTTCCTGAAAGAAATGGTCTTTCGGATTGAAATGCTGTGCAGAAATACGTAGCAATCCTCTTTCCGCTTCTCTCATATCATATTTCGTATAAATATTGTTCACAATCAAGCCACGGCTAGCACTCTTTTTGAATGGCAACAGCGTCCGATAAAATTCATCCTTCAGTTGAACGTCTGGAATCAAGACCGTCTCTTCGACAGTTTCTTCACTTTCCTGGAGGACTTCCTCGTCCGGATTAATGGAGGGCAAGCAGCCGCCCAATAAAAGAGCGGTTGCCAGGCCGATCAGTGCAAATGATTTCTTCATACAGCTTACTCCTTCTCACCAAGGGCATCGAGCAATTGTGTTTCATCCCAAACGGATATGCCGAATTCCTGCGCTTTTGCGAGCTTCGATCCAGCATCCTCGCCCGCAATGACGAGGTCCGTCTTTTTGCTGACACTGCCGCTCACTTTACCGCCAAGTGCCTCGATTTTCTCTTTTGCCTCATTGCGCGTCAGAATTTCCAATTTCCCTGTCAGGACGACCGTTTTTCCGGCAAACGGCCCTTCCGTCGGGAGCTCGTTCCGGGATCGTCCCGTGTAAGTCAGGTTCACTCCGTACTCTTCCAACTTCCGGAGCACTTTCTGGACGTCTTCATTGCTGAAATAGGTCGTGATGGAATCGGCCACTTTATCCCCGATCTCGTGGATGCTAGTCAATTGTTCTGTATCAGCTTCCATCAAGGCAGCCAGCGTTCCGAATTCCTCCGACAGAATAGTCGCAGCCCTTTCCCCGACATGACGGATGCCCAGTCCGAAGAGCAGTTTTTCCAGCGAATTGGATTTGGATGCTTCAATGGCTGTCAATAGATTGGAGACCGACTTCTCCCCCATGCGCTCCAATTGCAGTAAGCGGTCTTTCTCCAGCGTATAGAGATCCGCCACATCGTGGACCAGTTCGGAATGATAGAGCTGGTCGACAAGACGTTCCCCGATTCCTTCAATATTCATCGCATTCCTGGACACGAAGTGGATGATCGCTTCCTTCATTTGCGCCGGGCATTGCGGATTGACGCAACGCAGTGCGACTTCTTCTTCAATCCGGATCAGTTCGGATTCACAGACCGGGCAATGGTCGGGCATCCGGAATGGCACTTCCTCGCCGGTCCGTTGTTCAATGATCGGCGCCACGACTTCAGGGATGATGTCCCCCGCTTTCCTGACGATGACCGTGTCACCGATCCGGATGTCTTTCTCCAGAATCAGATCCTCATTATGCAAGGAAGCGCGCCCGACAGTTGTTCCAGCAACACGGACCGGTTCCAAGATCGCTGTCGGTGTCACCACGCCAGTTCGTCCCACGCTCAGTTCAATCTCGAGCAATCGGGTTGTCACTTCTTCGGCAGGGAACTTATAGGCGGTCGCCCAACGCGGACTCTTTGCTGTATAGCCAAGCTGTTCTTGATCTTCATACCGGTCCACTTTCACTACGATCCCATCAATTTCATAATCAAGATCAGAGCGCTTTTCAGTCCATTCGGCTATGTACTCCATAACCTCTTCGATTGTGGCACAGCGTTTGCGCCCATTATTCGTAACAAATCCAAGAGAATCCAAGAAGTCCAGGGAATCGGAATGACTATCCTGACCGTACGCGCTGCCGTCCCCACCGATTCCATAGATGAAAATTGCCAAGTTCCGGCTCGCAGCTATTTTGGGGTTAAGTTGGCGAAGAGAGCCTGCCGCCGCATTTCGTGGATTGGCAAATGGCTCTTCGCCTGCTTCGTCCCGGGCTTCATTCAAACTAACGAAAGATCTTTTCGGCATATAGGCTTCCCCGCGCACTTCAATCGTCAACGGCTGTTTCAAACGCAACGGGACGGAGTGGATGGTCCTTAAATTGGCCGTAATATCCTCTCCGACTGTACCGTCCCCGCGCGTCGAACCTTGTTCAAACCGTCCATCGACGTATTTGAGGGAAATTGCCAGTCCGTCAATCTTCAATTCACAAACATACGTAATATCGGGCCCTGCTGCTGCACGCACCCTTCTATCAAAATCGCTTAAGTCCTCATCATTAAATACATTCGAGAGGCTGAGCATCGGGTGTTCATGCACCACTTTCCCGAATCCGCTCAATATTTCCCCGCCTACCCGTTGCGAAGGGGAATCCGGATAGATCAGATCAGGGTGCTCCGCCTCGATCGCGAGCAATTCCTGCATGTATTGGTCATATATAGAGTCCGGAACGAGCGGTTTATCCAATACATAGTACGCATGACCGTATTCCGTCAATAGCCGATTCAGTTCCTCCACCCGTTTTTCGAGTGCGATTCGATCCATGTCCATCTTTTACTCCTCCAACTTGATTACGCTTTTTCAATCGGTGCGAATTTCGCAAGCAACCGTTTAATGCCAATCGGATCCGGGAAGGCGATGTCGAGTTCGACCTCTTCTCCAGTCCCCTTTACACTGACGACCATACCGGTTCCCCATTTTTTATGGATCGCTTTATCCCCGGGCTTCCATCCAATCTTTTCCCCGCCGCTGGACTGGTAAGCCGGCTTTCTGACAGCAGGGCGTACCGGGGCTGCCGAGCGTGCCGAAGAACGCGGTTGAAAAGCGAAGCCGTCGTCTCCCGGTATGACTTCAATGACGTCGTCTGAGATCTCTCCGATGAATCGGGATGGGCTATTATAGCTTGATCGGCCAAAGAGCATGCGGAAAGAGGCGGACGTCAAGAATAGTTTTCGTTCCGCACGCGTGATTCCAACGTACGCGAGTCTGCGTTCTTCTTCCATTTCCTCGTCATCCCCGATGGAACGGGAATGTGGAAAGACGTTTTCCTCCATGCCGATGATGAAGACGACCGGGAATTCCAGCCCTTTCGCTGCGTGCATCGTCATCAAGACGATTTTCTCTGCTGATTGGTTCTCTTCTTTATCCAATGAATCGATATCCGCAATGAGCGCTAAATCAGTCAAGAACGCAATGAGCGAGCGGTCTCCGGTTTCCTCTTCCGCCCGTTTTTCGAATGCTTCCGTAACGGAGAGAAACTCTTCAATGTTTTCCAATCGACTTTCCGATTCGATCGTCTTTTCATTTTGCAACATGTCCCGGTATCCTGTTTTCTCCAATACTTGCTCGACCAATTCCGTCACCGTCAAATATTCCTGCATTCGGGTGAAGCCGGTGAGGAGTTCATGGAATTTCGCGACTTCATTGGCCGCTCTTGGGGTTAATCCCATAAAGTCGACCTCTTGCAAAGCGTCGAAGATCGGAAGGTCATGTTCAATCGCATATCTTGCCATCCGATCGAATGACGTCGCGCCGATACTGCGTTTCGGCTCATTGATGATGCGGGCCAATGCCAGGTCATCCGCATTGTTGGCAATCAACCGCAAATACGCGAGCAAGTCTTTAATTTCTTTCCGGTCATAGAATTTCGTGCCACCCACGATCGTGTAATCCAAGTTCGACTTGACCAAATATTCCTCGATAACGCGTGATTGTGCGTTCGTCCGGTATAGAATGGCAAATTGGTCAAGCTTCAGATTCTCTTGCTCCTTCAACTCCAAGATCTTACCGACAACAAACTGGGATTCATCCTTTTCATCGCTGGCCTTGTATACGTAAATCGGTTCGCCTTCTTCATTTTCCGTCCGAAGCTTTTTATCATAGCGGCTTCGATTATTCGTAATGACGTCATTGGCTGCATTCAAAATTCGTTTCGTTGAGCGGTAGTTTTGTTCCAATAAAATGATTTCGGCATTTTTATAGTCCTTTTCAAACGACAGGATATTGCCGATGTCGGCGCCTCGCCATCTGTAGATGGATTGGTCGGAGTCACCCACGACGCAAATGTTCTTGAATTTGCTCGCTAGCATTTGCACGAGGCGGTATTGCGCGTTGTTCGTATCTTGGTACTCATCGACGTGGATATATTGGAATTTATTTTGGTAATACTCGAGGACTTCCGGAACTTTTTCGAATAAGGTCAATGTCAGCATGATGAGGTCATCGAAATCGAGCGATTGGTTTTGACGAAGACGCTTGGCGTAACCATCGTAGACATCCGCCACCGTTTTTTCGAATGGGTTAAATGAATTGATCTGCCCACGATAGGTTGACGCATCGATACATTCGTTTTTCGCAGAACTAATGGCATTTAACATGGAACGAGGATCATATTGTTTTGGATCGAGGTTCAACTCTTTCAAGACACTTTTAATGACCGTCAGCTGATCGGCCGTGTCGAGGATGGTAAAGTTCTTCGAAATGCCGATCCGGTCAATATCTCGACGAAGAATCCGGACGCACATCGAGTGGAACGTGGAGACCCACATCCGTTCGCCCGTCCCGTGGCCTAGCAATCCGTCAATTCGGTCGCGCATCTCCCTCGCGGCTTTATTGGTGAACGTGATCGCTAAAATATTGGAAGGGTAGATGTTTTTCTCCACAACTAAGTATGCGATCCGATGCGTCAGCACACGTGTTTTTCCGGAGCCGGCCCCCGCCATGATCAACAGTGGCCCTTCCGTTTTCTTCACGGCCCGCGCTTGCTCAGGATTCATACCTACAAGCAGGTTTTGTGCAATTGTATTCATAGCTTCTCGCCCTTTCGGAACATTTGTTCTTTATTGTACAACAGTTTGCTCTTAAGAGGAAACGGATTTTACCGCTTCCACAGTAGCAAGGGCTGCTTTCAAGTCGTCATAAATGATATTGCCCACAATGATCGTGTCCGCAATTTCCGCCATCTGCTTGGCTTCCTCAGCCGTGGTGATGCCCCCGCCGTAAAAAAGGCGCGTTTTGTCGAGGACGCGCTTAGCTGCCTCCACAATCTCAGTCTTGCCATAACTCCCGCTATATTCCAAATAAAACACGGGCAGCTTGAAAAGATGCTCCGCCATGCGAGCATAGGCGATGACATCCTCCTCATCCGGCACTTCCGTAACGCCCGTCAATTGCGCGGCTTTGCAGTCAGGGTTTAATATGCAGTAGCCTTCCGTAATGATTTCATCCCAATTCATCATATGACCGTATTCCCGCAACGCCTCATGGTGAATCCCGTTAATCCACTTCGCGTTTGTCGAATTCAAGACTGTCGGAATGAAATAATAATCAAACCCCGGCGTCACCGACTCGACAGTCGACACCTCCAGCGCGATCGGCACCGAATACCTTCTTAGACGGACGAGTAGATCCAACACATTCTCAAGGGTCACATCATCTGTCCCGCCCACAATGATTCCATCGGTCCCGGACTCTGCCAGACACTCCAGATCATCGTCATTAATCGGCTTGGCCGGATCTATTTTAAAGGCATGTCGCCACATTATGTAATCCATCGTAACCACCCAACTCCCAAAAAGTACATTCATTTCAGTATACCAAAAAACCCGGCCGGAATCTTCTCCGGTCGGGAGGCGAAGTTGTGAAAGTTGGTTAGAGGTATGGATGAATGCGGGGATTAGGAGCGCTAGTGCAAAAGATATGAGCGGTTGCGTAGAGTTATGAGCGCCGGCACGAAGTTATCAGCGCTTGCGCAGAGTTATGAGCGCCAGCGCGAAGTTATCAGCGCTTG
>NZ_JBFEGI010000012.1:0-121853 GCF_047228905.1 Sporosarcina sp. 179-K 3D1 HS | reverse complement strand
ACTGGTAGGAGGGATTGTGGCTGGAAACTGTTCAGTTCTATCGAGCAAAAACTGTCCATTTTAGTTTAGCAGTTACATAAGCTTTTCGGATCTGCAAAAGAGATAAACTGATAAAAAGATTAGCGCTTAAAACATCAATTAAATAATACTTTAATATGAAGAAACTACAGTCTAATCCTTCATATAACGGTTTAAGTGGGAAATCGATAGGTGACGAAAAAGAAATGGAACTTATGAGTTGATACTTGTATTGAATTCATATAGTATGAATTCGAGATAATTACAGTAAAGAAATCTAAAGGAGATTTACAATGAACATATTAGTAGTAAAAGCCAATAATCGTCCTGCTTCAGAAGCGGTATCAAGTAAAATGTATGAAACTTTCATGAATACAATTGAAGGTGTTAATGTAACGACTTTCGATGTATTTGCAGAAGATATGCCATATATCGGACAAGAATTATTCGACGCTTTTGGTAAAGTACAATCGGGCGAAGAGATGACAGATATCGAACAGCGTCTTTTAGCTGCAAAACAAAAAGCAATGGATGCTTTGACAGCAGCAGATATCGTTGTATTCGCCTTCCCATTATGGAACCTAACCATCCCGGCTAGACTACAAACATTCATTGATTATGTGTACCAAGCTGGTTTCACATTCAAATATGATGAAAATGGACAAGCCGTCCAATTAATGACTGACAAAAAAGCCGTTATTCTAAGTGCGCGTGGCGGCGTTTACTCTACAACGGAAGCAGCGCCAATGGAAATGGCCGCTAACTATATTAAAAATGTTGTTGGCGGTGTATTTGGAATGGAAATCATGCACGAAGTCATTATTGAAGGTCATGCGGCTGCACCAGATCAAGCAGAAGCGATTATCGCAGAAGGTTTAACAAAAGTAGAAGCTGTTGCGAAAGAGATATCTGCAGTATTGGTTTAATGAAAACTCTAGAAAAATAAATAAATGCCATTCAGGGGGCTCCTGAATGGCATTTTTGTATTGTTACTTAGAAAAACATTATACGTTAGATGCTAATAGCATTAGAACGTTTTTTCACATCCTTGATAGACAAATAAAGCTGATAGTTTCCATATTTCAATAAATCATTCAAAAAATTGTTTAAAGCATCTTGTGAACTAACTGTTACCTTTAGAAGATAACAGGCATCTCCCGAAACACGATGCGCTTCGGTAATTTCACCACGCCTATCAATAAATTTCAAAAGCTCATCATGCGTATGAGAATTCATAAAAAAGATGACAAAAGCTGTATAAGGAAGCCCGACCTTCAATTCATCAATCACGATAGAATACGCTTGAATGATGCCGAAATCCTCCATTTTTTTAATACGATTGCCAACAGCTTGTCCTGTCATATGTATCTTTTCGCCGATTTCCTTCCATTGAATACGGGCATTTTCATTTAACAGATGTAATATTTGAAAATCAATATCATCGATTTGCATAGTAATTCCTTTCACGGTGAAATAGTTTTCAGTAATAGTATTTCATGAGGCTATCGAAAATTCAATCATTTCTGTTTATGATTATACTATACAAAATTTGAAGAGGTGAAGGAAATGACAACAGCTTTATTGGTGGTTGATATTCAAAATGATTATTTTCCAAATGGGAAGATGGCTTTGACCAATCCCGAGCAAGCAGCTGATAATGCAGCAACGCTACTAGCACATTTCAGACAAACGGGAGCGCCGATTTTCCATATACAGCATATTACAGAAGGAGAAATAGTTCCTTTTTTCCATCCAAATACAGAAGGAGCGGAAATTCACGCTTCAGTACGCCCGCTAGAAAGCGAAGTAGTAATTGTAAAACATATGCCGAACAGCTTTTTCAATACAAACTTACATGAAAAGCTACAAGAACAAGGGATTAAAGAGTTGGTCGTTTGTGGCATGATGTCGCATATGTGTATTGATGCAACAGTACGTTCAGCTGTTGAACACGGTTATGCATGCCAAGTGATTGAAGATGCGTGTGCAACAACCACTCTACAAATCGAAGATAAAGTCATCCCTGCCGAACATGTGCATTACGCGTTTATGGCAGCATTGAATGGTATGTATGCAACAGTTACAACTACAGAGGCATATGTGAAATAAGGATGTTAGGAAAGAAACCGTCTTCATCATCAAGAGGACGGTTTTTTTGGCATAGTTGTAAGGGCAAACAAACGATATCACTTCTCTTCTTTATTCTTATTTAAAGCTGTGGCACGGTATTCAGCCGGGCTCACACCAAAACGTTGCTTGAAGATCCGGCTAAATGGGCAGCATTGTTAAAGCCCCACTGGAAAGCGGTCTCCATGACGGTGCCCTGGAATTTTTTAATTGCAAACAATTTGGTGAATGGTTAGTTTAATGAATAGAGTGGTGATTAGTGGGATTCCTAATGCTTAAAGAAGGGGGGAAAAAAGGATTTAATACAAGTTATAAATTGGGGAGGAAAGCAGCAATGTCTAAAACAATTCAAAATATCGTTCCGCATTTATGGTTTAACAAGGAGGCGAATGAGGCAGCCGCGTTTTATGCTTCCATTTTCCCGGACTCCAGAGTTACAAATGTAACAACACTCCACGACACACCGTCCGGGGATGCCGATCTAGTCTCGTTAGAACTGTGGGGACAGAAGTTCATGGCCATTAACGGCGGACCTTATTTCCAATTCAATCCGTCGGTGTCTTTCTTCGTTAATTTTGATCCATCACGAGAAAAAGACGCGAGTGCAAAACTGAATGAGGTTTGGAGCAAATTGTCCGAAGGTGGCACCGTGTTAATGCCGCTTGATCAGTATCCGTTTAGTGAGAAGTATGGTTTGATTCAAGATAAGTATGGTTTGTCGTGGCAGCTAATCTTGACCAATCCGGAAGGGGAAGAGCGACCTCCGATAGTACCCTCGCTGCTGTTTGTCGGTGATCAATGTGGCAAAGCGGAAGAGGCGATTCATTTTTATGTATCTGTATTTAAGGACTCTGAGCAGGGCCTCATTGCCCGCTACCCCCGAGGCATGGAGCCTAACAAAGAAGGGACGGTCATGTTTACTGATTTCAGGCTTGAAAATCACTGGTTTGCCGCAATGGACAGCGCGGAAGATCATCAATTCAGTTTCAATGAGGCTATATCATTTATGGTATATTGCGACACACAAGACGAGATAGATGACTACTGGGACAAATTGTCTGCAGTTCCAGAGGCCGAGCAATGCGGCTGGCTAAAAGATAAGTTTGGATTATCGTGGCAAATTGTGCCGAGAGAAATGGACGACATAATGAGCAATAGCACACCAGACCAACTTGCGCGAGTGAATCAGGCAGTGCTTACCATGAAAAAACTTGATCTTGCCGAGTTGCAAAAAGCATACAGAGAAAGATGAAATATTTCCGCTGCCTACTATCGGCAGCTTTTTTTACTGTTTTTTCATAAGTATAATATTTATACTTGATATACTTTTTATATCTGTATATACTTAATATAATAGTTGGAGGTGATTCTGATTAAAGTATGCCCATATTTAGAATCATGCTTTGAGATTTTAGGTAGACGTTGGAACGGGCTTATTATTCACTATTTGTCGAATTGCCCTGATTTTACGGCCCACTTTTCTCAGATGAAGCGCGATTTACCTGATATTACTCCTCGGTCGCTTTCGTTGAAGTTGACCGAACTTGCGGAATTCGGATTGATTGAAAAAAAAGTGACAGAAGGAACTCCCGTCACGATTTCATATCATCTGTCCGATAAAGGACAACAATTGGCAATCGCCTTACAGCCCGTTCATGAATGGGCGCAGCAACATATTGAGCTTGATGGAATTGATCCAAAATAATGAGGGGGAATGGAAAATGGAGACGAAAAATAACATGATTTGTAATCTGGAAACTGGTCTGTGTGGGCCAGGTGGGGAAGATACGGCTACAATGGAATTCATCGATTTCTCAGCACCGAAGAAAACGGTTGAACTGTATTATGTAACGGATCCGATCTGTTCGCATTGCTGGGCATTGGAACCGGTCCTTCGAAAATTTGTCGATCAGTATGGGCACTATTTTAATATGCGTACGCTTATGGGAGGATTGCTTGAAAAATGGGGGGATGGTCCTGTTGATCCTGCAAACGGAATCTCTGGACCTCAAGACGTGGCGGGTCATTGGCGAGAAGTTGGTGAACACTCACGAATGCCAATCGATGGGACTCTCTGGTATGATAACCCCATTGCATCGTCTTTCATCCCTTCCAGAGTATATAAGGTGATTCAAGAGAAGAATCCAGAGCTAGCCAATACATTTTTACGCCGAGCACGAGAAGAACTTTTCGCTTTTAATAAAAACATTGCGCAAGACGAAGTTTTAATCGCTCTTGTTAATCAAATCGGGTTTGATGGTCAAGCAATCGTCAAGCAATCAAAACTATCGGAAGCGGACACTTCGCTGCATGAAGATTTTCAGCTCGTTCGACAATTGGGAGTACGCGGATTCCCAACAATCGTCATGATGAATGAAGAACAAAAAGGCGTTCGAATCGTTGGTGCGCGGACTTTGGAGGACTACGTGAATGCACTCCAACAATTAGTGCCGGGCGAAACGCTACAGCCGAAACAACTTCCCGGTTTAGACCAATTGCTTCAGCGGGAAAAATTATTATTTTCGCGTGAAATTGAAGAATATTATTCCATTGAAAAAAATGAGTTGGACGCATTCCTACAGAAACAGTTACCGCAAGATGCTTATGAAGTAAATAGTCTCCTTGGTGAAAAGTATATTCAGGAAAAATAACCGTACTGACGAACACAAACAACTCCAGATTAAGCGTGGAGCTTAATCTGGAGTCAGAACTAGATGAACGATTTATTCTTTATGAACCTCACTATCCGCTTTTGTATAAAAGAATTCCCACTCATTGCCGTCCGGGTCAGTTACCCAAAATTTATCTTGTACGGCATAACAACATGTAGTATTCATCTCATCACGGGAAAAGAATCCTTCTTTTTTTAATCTTTCTCTATGAACTGTTATTTCTTCGCTTGTTTCAACTTGAAACCCAAAATGATTTACCTGATTCCCATTTACTTTATCTTGAACATTTAATGTAAAATTAAGCCCGGGGTTTTCCAACAAAAACTTGGCATAATCAGCTTTTACTTTAACTGGTGATACACCAAATACCTTTTGGTAAAATGCAACGGATTCCTCTACATTTGTTACATTAACTCCCACATGTACGTATTTCATCAATAAATCCTCCCATATAGTTTATTAAATCAAAAAAACTTGATGTATAGTAGAAAATTATTAACAGGTTCCTTTTCCTGATTTTCTAAAGATGCAACATAATTGTTCTGATAGCAGTTTGTTCACTTCTACATCATTCAGATCATAGTAATTCCATGTACCTTTTGTTTCTTTTGTAATTAAGCCTGCATCCAATAAAATCTTTAAGTGATACGATAGTTTGGATTGGCTCATTGTAAATACTTCTGTCAAATCACATACACATGTTTTTCCTTTTTGGCAAAGTTCATACATAATTTCCAAACGTTGTTGATCCGCCAATGCTTTAAACTTTTTCTCATATTGTTGAAACTGTAGCGTCAACGTTTCCATTTTTACCTGCTCCCCTATATCAAATTTTTTTGATGTCTTAATTATATGGGAGTTACTGGATGAATGCAAGCAATGAATCAAGAAAAATTGATTTAACTGTATTCGCTCTTTTCGAAACGAGCGGGTAGAATTACACTTTCCATAAAAAGGTGCTATAATCTTCAAAAGGACGGGGAATCCTATTCCTTTTGGCACGGTCATCTTGCAGTAAATCAGAGGTATTGCGTATGGAAAATAAAAAAGGCGTATTAGCCATCCTATTACTCAATTTATTTATAGCCTTTTTGGGTATAGGGCTTGTCATTCCGGTGTTGCCCACTATTATGAATGAGCTGCAGATCAGCGGATCGGTCGTAGGGTATATGGTCGCCGCATTTGCGATTACACAACTGATTTTCTCGCCAATTGCCGGCCGGTGGGTAGACAAATACGGACGGAAAATCATGATTGTAATCGGCTTGTTCGTATTCGGCTTTTCAGAGTTTTTATTTGGGATGGGTCAGACGGTAGGGGTCCTCTTTGTTTCGCGGATGTTAGGCGGGATTAGTGCGGCTTTTATCATGCCTGCAGTGACAGCTTTCATCGCAGACATCACGACGGCTGTGAGCAGATCGAAAGCACTTGGCTATATGTCGGCCGCCATTAGCACCGGCTTCATCATAGGTCCCGGGTTAGGCGGATTCTTAGCCGAAATCGGTACCAGGGTCCCCTTTTACACGGCGGGTGTACTCGGGGTGCTAGCGGCTATACTTTCTATTGTCCTATTAAAAGAACCGGAACGTGCGGCTGAAGAAACACCGATACCTGGACAGATGACTGGGCTTCGTCGTATTTTCATTCCTATGTATTTTATAGCTTTCATCCTTATCTTTGTATTGTCGTTTGGACTTGCTGCCTTTGAGTCGTTATTCAGCTTATTTGTTGATCATAAATTTGGTTTCACGCCAAAGGACATTGCCATCGTCATCACTGGCAGCGCGATTGTCGGGGCGGTTGCCCAAGTTGCATTATTCGACCGTTTGACTAAATGGATGGGAGAGATCAATCTTATTCGCATCTCCTTAGCTATTTCTACGGTTCTTGTCCTGTTGATGACCGTGGTGAGTTCCTATATCCCCATTTTACTGACGATATTCGTTCTATTTGTCGGTTTTGACTTGATACGTCCGGCTATCACATCGTACCTATCTAAAATTGCCGGCAATGAACAAGGTTTCGTCGGCGGCATGAACTCGACCTTTACAAGCATTGGCAATATTTTCGGACCGATTATTGGGGGCATACTATTCGACATAAATTTGAATTACCCTTACTATTTTGCAGCGTTTGTCCTGCTGCTAGGCACCATTTTGGCACTAATTTGGAAGAAACCGAAACATGCCATACTCTAAATGAAAATCGATTTATCAACAAGAGTACCATTCATTTGAATGTGTGCTTTTTTTATTTAGCAAAAGCAAAAAATACTGTGCGGAAGTTAAATGACTGTAATGTACTAGGGAATGACATTTTAATATAAAGGGGAAAAACCGGGGCGTGTCGAAAGAATTAAAATAACACTTAAGAAGGTTCCTACTGATTGAGGTTTAGGGGAAGAGGAATTAAAATGCGCTTTTATTTAACAATAGCTCTTGGATATCTTGTTTTGGACCTGTATTTTAATCTTATTCCGATACTTGTTAACTTAAATACCGTTATGTGGATTTTATATGCAGTGGCTTTCTTTCCGCTCGCTCATTATTTAGTAAAACTAACCGGTTTAAATGGATTACATGCCCTCGGGTTAAAGTTTCATAACGGCTGGAAACGTAACTTGATGTTCGGATTTGCAATCGGTTTTACATTTTGGTTAGGGATGGAGGGCATTCTATATGCGAGTCATACTTTTTCTGTCGTTGGAATAAAAGGGCTGAGTGCGGGGATATTCTTTATGTTACAGGCATTAGTGGGGTTGTTTCTAGGCTCCTTGATCAATGATATAATCGTTAGAGGGTATGTATTTGCACATCTGAAAAATAAAGTTAATTTACCCTATCTATTACTTATTTCAGCTTTCGTCTATGCAATAGATGATTTATGGTATGAAGGTTTTAGTATACATAATACCCTTTTCTCCATTATTCTTGGTTTATCCTTAGGATATGTGTTTCTGAAATCAGGATCCATCTGGATGACTACGGGGATTCATTGGGGTCTCAACATAGTTTATTGCATTTTTTATGGCATTCCTGGGCGTGAAAGTAATAAAGGTTTGTTGTTAATTGAAAGGTACAATATCAGTTCATTTTTCATAGATAATATATCTATTCTTGTCGCGTTTTTCATGTTTATCTTTATCATGATTGGTGCCAGGCACCCAAGCAAACGTGAAAGTTTAAAAAATCGTGTTTGTTGAAACAATCATGTTTATTTTAATTAACATAAATGTTTTGGTGACTGGCACCGTCAAAAATAGGAGAGTCAGATGCTGACAAAACAACGAAAACAAAAATTGTATCGTTCAGAAGTGGTAGTGGTGGCTTTGATTGCCATAATCACTGCGATTGCAGGGGAAATAAAAGTTATCCCTTTTTCGGGTGAGACGTTTCGCTTTGGGTTCGGTAGCATTGCATTCTTTCTAATGATTTTAATATACTCTCCAACTTCGCTTCTCCGGACAGGTTTTGTAACAGGATTGACGGTTGTTGGCTTTCGATTAGTGGAGGATCTGGTGCTGGGCGCGGACATTCTATCGGATAGTATGAGGAATCATGGGCCAGCTTTTTTGTTTTACTTTTTATTTGCAGTCGGCCTGCATCTGATCCAGGTGGAGAAGTATAAAACCTTTCCTTTGCTGCTAGGGGCGTGGGCGGTTCTTTTTGAATTTGTGGGAAATGGGGCCGAGCATATTACTCGATGGTTCTTACAAAATAACCCATTGGAAACTCGGGATTTGGCCCTATTGTTGGGAGTCGCTGTTCTTCGTAGTTTTTTTACGGTCGGCTTATATAGCTCCATCACAATTTCAGAGCAAAAGCGTCAAATGCAGGAAATGTTGGGGATTGGCTCTGAATTATACGCCGAAACTTTGTATTTGCAGAAATCGATGAATCATATTGAGCAAATTACAGCATCCAGTCATGATTTATATCGTCAGTTAAAAAAAGAGAATTTAGGTAAGTTAAGTAGACAAGCTCTTTCCATTGCCCAAGAAATTCATGAAGTTAAAAAGGATTCCCAGCGGATTCTTTCGGGACTTTCCAAACTAACCAAGCAGGAAAAAACCGATGCGTTCTATCTGTCCGAACTTCTGGAGATCGTTGTCTCGGCCAATACTAAATACAGCGAATTACTGCAAAAGAATTGCCGGATTCAAACCGGAATGGACACCAATTTTGAAACAGATCAACATATTCCATTACTTGCTCTACTTAATAATTTGACGACGAATGCAATTGAGTCAATTGATAGAGAAGGGGATATCACGATTGAAATTTCGGAGGAAGTAGAAGATACGATATTTACCATTTCCGATTCAGGTAAGGGAATACCCCTTGAGGATAACAATCTTATTTTCGAACCGGGCTACACGACAAAGTTTAACGAGCAAGGGGTGGCATCTACAGGAATTGGCTTGTCCCACGTTATGGCAATTGTTGAATCTTTGGAAGGTCATATTCAAATGGGGAGCATGGAAATAGGAACCCGATTCCAAGTGCGCATTCCGACAAAAAACATACGAAAGTGAGTTGGAACGTTCTGAGGTATTTTATTGTAGATGACGACCGAGCTAGTAGATCCATGCTCAAAAACATCATTACTGATGGTAATTTAGGTATTGTCATTGGTGAGGCGGATAGCGGAGTAAAGTCATTGTCTCCGATATTGGCTATGGAGCCGGATATTGTCCTCATTGATCTGCTAATGCCTGAACTGGATGGGATTGAAACAATACAGCATTTGCGCATACAAGGATTCGTCGGTCAATTCATTATGATTTCACAAGTCGTTAGTAAAGAAATGGTAGGGGAAGCCTATCAAGTCGGGGTGGAATTTTTTATACATAAACCGATCAATCGAATTGAAGTGCAAAGCGTGTTACAAAAGACAATGGAACAAGTTCGTTTAAAGAACTCTTTGCTGACGATTCGAGAATCCCTCGCTCAAATCGGTGCTGTGGAACAAAAGAAAAAGCCGCGGACTGTGCGAGATATTGTATTGTCGATATTAAATAGCATGGGAATCATGGGAAGTGAAGAAATCGTCTCCATGATCGAAGTATTAATGGAACGCGAGGAAGGAGCTATTCCACTACCGCCTTTAAAAGAATTGTACGAGGCGGCTGCTCGTAAAATGGGAGCAGCGGATGTAGCGAAGGAAAGTAAGGCGATTGAACAGCGAATCCGCCGTTCCATTTTAACGGCGATCGATCATATCGCTTCGTTAGGTGCTATTGATTACACCAACCCGGATTTTGAATATTATGCCCCGCGCTTTTTTGATTTTCAGGAAATTAGCTATCGGATGAAGCAAATTCAAGAGGATTCATTCGAAATGAAAAGCGTAAAAGTGAATACGAAAAAGTTCCTTCATGTATTATTCTTGGAAACGGTCGAGAAATACAAAGGGAATTAAAGACAATTTAAAATAGAACTGTCGGAAGCTGTCGGTTTTTGTAGGTCCTCCATACACTATTCCTTAAGAAAGCGTTTACAATGGAAAAGGGTAGGAGGTTCTGTCATGAAGAAGAAATTTAAATTTACTTTAGCATATCAAATCCTGGTCGGGTTAATCCTCGGGATTGCTGTCGGTGCTATTTTTTACGGAAATCCTGCTGTAGAAACATATTTACAGCCGATCGGTAAGATCTTTATCAATATGATTAAAATGATCGTGGTACCGATTATTATTTCAACGTTAATTCTCGGCGTTGCGGGTACCGGTGACCTGAAACAATTGGGGAAACTTGGTGGAAAGACGTTAATCTATTTTGAAATTGTGACGACCATCGCGATTATCGTCGGGTTGATGGCTGCCAATATCTTTAAACCGGGAGAGGGCTTGGATATTTCGTCACTCTCTAAGGGCGATATCGATCAATACGTCCAGACGACTGAAGAAGTTCAAAACAATGGGATCATGGACGTCATTGTCGGAATTGTGCCAAGTAATATTATTCAGTCGATGGCGGCGGGCGATATGCTTGCGATTATCTTCTTCTCTGTGTTATTTGGATTAGGGGTCGCAGCGATCGGAGAACGGGGAAAACCGGTTCTTGCGTTTTTCCAAGGAACCGCGGATGCTATGTTCTGGGTAACGAATTTAATTATGAAATTTGCTCCATTTGGCGTATTTGCATTGATTGGAGTTACGGTATCTAAGTTTGGATTGGAATCACTGATTCCTCTTGGAAAGCTAATGATACTTGTCTATGCTACGATGATTTTCTTCGTCATAGTTGTTCTTGGTGGCATTGCAAAATTAGTAGGTACAAGCGTATTCCAACTCATGAAAGTGTTGAAGGATGAGCTAATTCTGGCGTATTCCACTTCTAGCTCAGAAACAGTTCTACCAAAAGTTATGGAGAAAATGGAGAAATTCGGCTGCCCGAAAGATGTTGTGTCGTTCGTTGTACCGACGGGTTACTCCTTTAACTTGGATGGCTCAACGTTGTATCAAGCACTTGCCGCCATTTTCATTGCGCAAATGTACGGAATAGACTTGAGTATTACACAACAGATTACATTAGTATTGGTCTTGATGGTAACATCCAAAGGGATTGCCGGTGTACCGGGCGTTTCGTTTGTTGTACTGCTTGCCACATTGGGAACTGTGGGTATTCCATTGGAAGGCTTGGCGTTTATCGCAGGGATCGACCGACTACTTGACATGGCGCGTACTGTAGTGAATGTTGTCGGTAACGCACTTGCTACGGTTGTCATGTCGAAATGGGAAGGCCGATTTGATAAGGAGAAGGAAGATACGTACTTTGCAGGAGAAGAAAAGTTGGCATAAAAGCTTTGCGAGGCTGTCCCGCAAGTCAATCGACTTGCGGGACAGTTTTTTTGGTAGTGCCAGGCACCGCAAAAAAACCGGCCCTCCTTTTTTCAAAGGAAGGGCCGGTTTTCTTATGGTTGGTAATAAATCGGAGAGCCTGGACCAAGATCGATGCCTAGTAGCATCCAGACAATCAACGTGAGAGTCCAGAATACGAGGAAGAACATGGAGTAAGGGAACATGACGGAAACGAGCGTTCCAATACCCATCTTTTTATCATATTTTTGTGCAAAGGCGATAATGATAGCGAAATATGTCATCAACGGCGAGATGATATTTGTTGATGAGTCGGCCACGCGATACGCCATTTGCGTTAATTCTGGTGAATAACCAAGCTGCATCATGATCGGTACAAATACAGGTGCCATCATGGCCCATTTTGCGGAAGCACTTCCGATGAACAGGTTAATAAATGCCGCAATCAAGATAAACAAAAGGATTAGCGGTATTCCCGTCAAATTGATGCTTTCGAGGAACTGGGCACCGTACACCCCAAGTACCAGACCCATATTCGATTCGGAGAAGAACGCAACAAATTGGCTTGCGGTGAAGGACAATACGATGAACATCCCCATGGCTGCCATTGTGCTGGACATCATATTGGCGACATCCTTATCATCCCGGATCGATTTCGTCACTTTTCCATAAACCAGACCTGGCACGAAAAACAGGAAGGCGATGATTGGCACGAGTGATTTCATGAACGGCGACTTAATAATCGGCATGTCCGCTTCATCTCCACGCAGCGGCGCCCCTGGCAGAAGCACAAGAAGGGCAACCAGGATACCTGCGACTACGACCGAAACGCCTGCCCACACAAGTCCTTTCTTCTCAATTGCATTTAATTTCTCTACCTTTTCACGGTATTCCCCGTTGTATTCCCCGAGGCGTGGCTCAATAATTTTTTCTGTTACCCAAGCTCCGACAATCGTCAGAACGAATACAGAAATCGCAATGAAGTAATAGTTCATCGCAATGTTCATGCCATCCGCGTATGCAGGATTAATGATGGCTGCCGACATGATTGTCATTTCACCGAGCAGGGCATCCGTACCGGATAAGAGCAAGTTGGCGCTGAATCCCCCGGAGACCCCGGCAAACGCCGCGGCAAGTCCGGCAAGCGGATGGCGACCAAGCGCCGCGAAGATAACCGCACCAAGTGGTGGCAAGACAACATAGCCTGCATCAGAAGCCACACTGGACATGACACCGGCGAAGACGAGCCCGAGAGTGATGAGCCGTTTTGGCACAGACATGACGAATCCGCGGAGCAATGCACTGATCAGCCCAGAGCCTTCCGCAAGTCCGATTCCAAGCATGGTGATTAACACAACGCCGAGTGGTGCGAATCCGATGAAGTTCGCGGTCATATTCGTAATGATATAGTGAAGCCCTTCCCCGCTAAGAAGGTTTTTAACCTCTAGCATCTCCCCTTCTTTTCCTGGGTGGGCAACAGTAATTCCGAATGAGGCAACCACTGCGGATAAAATAATGACAACCAATGCTAATACTGCAAATAGTGTAACTGGATGCGGTAAACGGTTCCCAGTTTTTTCGATGATATCTAGGAATTTTTGAAAAAATCCCCTTCTCTTCGTTTTCATGGTCAGACTCCTTCTCTTGTAGAATATACTATTCAATATTCTGTAAATTAACAGCCTTTTTATGCATAGACCTAGTATATATAACTTTCTTCAGAAATTGAATGTTTTATTGAAATAATTAACTAGGAGAAAATGTCCTACTATTTCCGCAAGTCAGGCAGTCTCCCGCAGTGATAGTTAACCAAACAAAAGGGGAAGTTAAAATATCATGTTTGTTCAAACAATCGTGTTTGTTTAAACAACTAATTTAATTTAAGTGACAGTCAATTTTGACATTTCCACCAGATGTGTTAGCATGTTTAGTAGGCCTACTTTTGTTAAGAGTTTTTACTTCAACAATATGGGGTTATATTTACTTTTTTGCAATGTTAATCTGCGTACGTTTCTTATCTTTTTTTCCACTAATATTCCGCATTTTACTAGAAATATCTAGTGCCAATTAACAAATGGTAGGTTCAATCCTACTACATTTGCAAATACCCATCCTTACTGTTTTCAATCAATTATTTTAGCGGAAGTAGGTACTAAATAATTTGGAGTGAAAGCGCATTGGTCACAAGCAAAGTCACAGTACAAGAAAAAGAAGGAATTATGGAGGTTCCGACATGGTGGACTTGTCCGGAGGGGTTTCAAGAGCTGCAAAAGCTGGCCCACTTACTGGGGGAGAATGAGCTTCTTCCACGGGCTATTATTTCGGACCAAGAGGGACAATATCCGCGGGAAAGCTTGAAAGAGATTGCGAAGGCCGGTTATGGGGCTGTTACCATTCCGATGGAAGCAGGCGGCTTGGAGAATGGCTTTACGGCTTTTTCCGTGCTCTCGGAAAGTTTTGCCCAATATTGCCCATCTTCCACGATGTGCTGGGTCATGCATACGACAACTGTTCACACACTATACGAAGCGGGCACCGAGGAACAACGGAAGCGTTATATTCCTGGCATTTTAAAAGGCGATGTCGGCGCTCTTGCCTTCAGTGAGCCGGCAACGGGCGGGCATTTCTGGAATGTTGTCAGTGAAGCGCCGCGAAAAGAAAGCGTTTACTTATTGAATGCGGACAAGTCGTTTGTGACGAGCGGCGGAGAAGCAGATTTTTATATCGTAGCAACGTCCTCTCCTGACACGAAGGATCAGGACAATTTAATGTATTTACTTGTCGAGAAAGATCAGGAAGGCATCGAATCGTTCCCATTCTCCGCTATGGGTCTGCGCGGAAACGCGAGCGGTCCGATGAAGTTCAAAAATGTGAAAGTGCCGCTCGAGAATCGGATTGGCGGGGAAGGTGGAGCGGGTTATTACAATGACAACACGGTCGATCCGCTCTTCTTGCTAGGAACTGCGGCCTGCTGGATCGGCATTGCGCAAGGCGCGTTGAATGCGGCGATTGACGGCGCGAAAAAGAAAGTGCATGCGGATACTGGATCATCCGTGGCGGGTTACCAGGTCATCCGTCATGAACTAGCCAAATCCCAAATTTTGATTGACAGTGCTCGAAGCATGCTTTACCGGACAGCCCAAGCGATGGATGAGTGCGCGGAAAAAGGGTTGGAGCTTTCCGAATGCCTATATCCGTTATGGCAACTGAAAACGCATGCTGCAGATATGGTTATTACTGTAACCAATGCGGCATTGCAAGTATCGGGAGGCCGCGGCTACTTGACGGGCCAAGTCGAGAAATTCTTACGTGATGGACGCGCGGGAGCACTTATGGGTCCAACCAATGAAGTCCTGCGTGAATGGATCGGCCGTACGCTGATTGAAGTTCCGTGGATGGATTAAAAATAGTAAAACGGGTGCCTTTCACCTTTACAAATCAAAACGTCCCTTGAGAGGGGCGTTTTTTTAATTTTAGTGAAATGAATCCATTTGTAAACCCGTTATACTAAGTGAAGTATGAAAACGACACATGCGCATGATCGTTTACGAAGGGGAGGTTCCCATGGAAGAGGAGTTGCAGTGGATTCGAGAGGTGCTTGCGGGCAATAAACAAGCGTATGCCCATATTATTAATAAATATAAAAATCCGTTATATGCCACTATTTTACGTATGACGAAAAATCCGCAAGATGCCCAGGATTTCGTCCAGGAAGCATTTATCAAAGTGTATGAACGGTTGGATCAGTTCAAGGAAACAGGATCTTTTTCCAGTTGGCTGTACCGGGTGGCTATCAACCATTGTCTGGACCAATATCGCAAGAAGTACTATCAAACGAGTTCCAATCCGATTGATGAAGAGCGAGTCGTCAATCCTCAACATCCAGAACTCGTGTTTTTAAAGAAGGAAAAAAGCCGACAGCTGGAACGGTTAATCGCAACATTGCCAGAAGACGAACGCCTTATCATTCTTTTACGTTATGTGAATGAATTGAGCTACGACGAAATTAGTCATTTGGCTGATGTTCCGGTATCGACCGTCCGCAATAAACTGCATCGGGCAAAGAAGAAAATGAGAGCTACGATAAAACGCGAACGCGTTGATATGTCCGTGACGGACCAAGGGCTCACTTTTAAAGTGGAAGATGTCATTGCTGATTCTTCGCGCGTGTCGCTTTCTTATCTGATCCTCAACCAAAATGGAAAAGCGCTGAATGCCTACTTGAATTTTCCCAATCCGCCTAACATAGTAACGGTTACCGATCAAAACGGAAACCCAATCCAATCTTTCAGTGGCGGCTGGCGAGATGACAGCGATTATGGCCAGTTAGAATTTTCACTGAGGGAATATGAAAATGTGGAACAAGTTACTATCTCCTTCGATATCAGTGAAATGAACGGCAAGCAGGGGAACTGGCAACTCGAAATTCCGGTAGATTTGCGAGAAAACAGTGAACTTACGAAAACAATCGAATTGGATAAAGAAAAAACAGAGGTTAGCGGCGTCACAATCCAATTGAAGAAGTGGCAAGAAGCACCATCATCGAATGAATTAAAGTACGAAACGATGCTGACTCAAAAAGAGCAATTGAGGATTGACGGGCAAGTGAAGAACATGAAAGAGAAATTCAAAGGAACTGGGGATATTCCTTATATCCATACAGATACGGCTATGGCTTATCATATTGAAGATGAAGAAAAGAATATAATCTATCGTTGGAATACGTTGGACGAAGACAACGGAACTAGCGCATTGCAGTCTATGGGCCAATCATTGGAAAAACTCGGGCATGTTGATTGGAATGACTCGTTTATTCCTAAAAAAGATCTTTCACGCCTGACGTTTGTATTGGAAGGTGTCTATAAGGCGGAGCCGTCGGATTTTTCGATTTCATTCCATCCAAAAGAGCTGAAGAAAGAACCGGTATCGTTTGACTATGAGGGCAACTCCCTGTCTATAAAAAAAATGACGAAGGATCATGAATTCGGACTGCGGAAATCGTGGAATCCTATAGAGAAAAAAACATCCATTCTAATTGAAATAGAAGGATATAAAGAAATAGACGGGGCTGAACTGGGCCATTGGATACTGACAGATGATAAAGGAGATACCTATCCTGTCTATGGAAGCGGCTCCCTATTAAATCCGACCGATGACAGCGGCCGTCGTGAAACCACTTTGGAATTAAGGGTGTATGGGTTAAAATCCATTCCAGAAAAAGCCGTTCTGCACCTTATGTCAGTAAAGCGATATTATCCGGTTGAAAGTGAATGGAGAATTCCGCTGTACTAAACTAGTGCCTGGAGCCTCCTGTCGTGGCAATATGCAGCAAAGGATAGTAAATTAATTTGAAAGAGCCCCGTTTTTGGGCTCTTTTTTTATATAAGTAAAACAAATGACTATTCATTTAATCAATTGAATTTTATTATACCAAGATTAGGAATATAATAGAAGGATAGAAGCTACCGAAAGTGTGGGATGTCAAATGGAATTCATCATGCTCTATTTCATCGGATTTGCGGCCACGACACTTGGTACATTGGCAGGAGGCGGGGGGCTGATCAGTTTACCCGCTATGTTATTGTTAGGGTTGCCTGTGCATTCAGCGATTGGAGCAAATAAAGTGTCCAATACTGTCAGCTCCTTGTCCAGTTTTTATGTGATTTATAAAAATAAAGAGATTACAGTGAAGGAAGCCCTGACCGTCATACCTATCAGTCTGGCGGGCGGGATAACGGGCGGCGTACTGGCTTCGTTCACAAAAGAAGAATGGATGATTGTCATTGCCATCATTCTGCTGTCGTTTGCTTTCATTACTTCATTTCTCGGGGGCACGGATTTTGAAGGGGAAGAAGCTTTTCGTGCCACGAAGAAAAGTGCGGCATCTTTATATGGCATTGGTATTTACGACGGTGTTTTTGGACCGGGTAGCGGCACATTGGCGTTGTATTTGTACGCTCGGATGAAACTCTCCTACATACGGTCGGTCGGCCTGTCACGAATCATGATTTTCTCGAGTTGTTTCGGGGCTTCGATCAGTTATATTGCCACAGGGAAAATCATTTGGCCATTGACCCTTGCCTTGATGCTTGGATCGATCAGTGGTGCACAACTCGGTGTCCGGATTGCGCGCAAGTTGAAAAAAGAGCAGGTGAAACCGATTCTTCGGATTGTCACGGTCCTTCTCATTATGCAGATCGTGGTGGAGTATTTTGGATAATTGATGACATTTATTATGTAAGATAAATCAAGAGAGTGACGCTTGATTTATCTTTTTTATATTTATCATAGGGATTTTGGGATTAATGTTAAAATAAGTATTGAGAGAATGGTAAATGTGGCATTTGGAGGGCAAGGATGAAGAGGGTAAAGCGAAACGTCAAAAGGTTTCTTATCTTTTTATTTCTTTTAGCAGGTTTTATGTACTTAAATAATACATCATTATTCGCAAAAGATAGTAACAGAGAACCTTTATTGCTGGCTCATCGTGGATTGGCACAGACTTTCCATATGGAGGGAATTACTGGTGAAACATGTACAGCGGAGAGAATTTACGAACCTGACCATCCATTTTTAGAAAACACCATACTTTCAATGAAAGCTGCTTTTGAGGCTGGGGCAGATATTGTAGAATTTGATGTTCAACTCACAAAAGACGGAGAGTTTGCCGTTTTTCATGATTGGACACTAGAGTGCAGAACCGATGGCAAAGGACAAATTAGAGACCACAAGATGCAAGAACTGAAACAATTAGACATTGGTTATGGCTATACGGCAAATAACGGAGTAACGTATCCTTTCCGTGGCAAAGGAGTTGGGTTAATGCCGACCCTCGATGAGGTATTGTCGCATTTTCCGGAGCAATCCTTTTTAATTCATATTAAAAGCAATGACCCGAATGAAGGGGAGCATTTGGCTGAATATCTAGCCGAATTTCCAAATAGCAGGTTGGAAAAGCTATCTGTTTATGGTGGTGACAAGCCGATTGCTTCTTTGAAAGAAAAGCTGCCTAATATGCGAGTGATGTCATTGGAAACGATAAAAAGTTGCTTGTTTCCTTATATAGGAGTTGGGTGGACAGGGCATGTTCCATCGTCGTGCCAAAACACGCAATTGCATATTCCGGAAAAATATGCTCCCTATATGTGGGGATTTCCAAACAAATTTCTAAACAGAATGGAGGATGCCAACACAAGAGTCATCCTCGTTGCAGGTAATGGCGGTTGGTCAGAAGGTTTTGATAAAGAGCAAGACTTAGAACGCCTTCCTAATAATTATTCCGGGGGGATATGGACGAATCGTATTGATCTTATAGCTCCCATTTTAAAAGAATAAGGACTGGAATAAAGTCAAAAGCCTCCCAGCTTTTTTCCGCCGGGAGGTTATTTTTATTTTACATTAACAATCTTGCCCGGGTTTAAGAGATTATTCGGGTCAAGGGCGGTTTTGATTTTTTCCATGACGTGGAAGGCCTCGCCGTGTTCCAGTGCTTGGTACTTCTGTTTCCCGATACCGACGCCGTGTTCGCCGGTACAGGTGCCTCCCCGTTCAAGTGCATACATGACGATCTTCTCATTGAACCGGTCCGCCATTGCGACTTCTTCGGCATTGTCCATGTCAATCATGACGAGTGTGTGGAAGTTCCCATCCCCGACATGGCCGACCAACCCGCCTGGTAATCCAGCTTCATTCAATTGTTCCCGTGCGAATAAAACCGCATTTGCCAGCTCGGAAATCGGTACACAGACATCCGTTACCATCATCTTCTTACCTGGATACCCGTGGATATAAGCATATGCCAATGCATGGCGCGCTTCCCACAGCTTATTCCGTGCTGCATTATCCTTTTCAAAATCAATCCGGCTGCAGTTATGGTCTTCTACAATATCTCGCATGAATTCAATGTCTTGCTTCAAGCCTGCTTCGTTTCCGTGGAACTCCATGAACAGCGTCGGCACTTCCTCATAATCTGTTTCACTATGAATATTCGCCTGTCTCATAGATGCTTCATCTACAAGCTCCACACGTGCAATCGGAATCCCGGCTTGCAAAATGGAGACGACCGCTTCAACGGCGTCTTTCATCGTAGAAAATGAGGCTCTTGCTGCGACGATATGTTCGGGAATTCCGTATACGCGAAGTGTCAATTCAGTAAAACAGCCGAGTGTCCCTTCCGACCCGACAAAAAGACCGTTCAGATGGTAGCCTGAAGACGATTTGGCAGCAAGGCTCCCGGTTTGAATCACCGTTCCATCCGCCAGTACGACTTCCATATTGCGCACTTGGTCCCGCATGACGCCATATTTCACGGAAGTCGTTCCACTCGCGTTTGTGGCAGCCATGCCGCCGAGTGTCGCATCTGCCCCTGGGTCAACGGAGAAGAACAAACCATATTTTTTCAATTCCTGGTTCAGCTGGGAGCGGGTGACGCCTGGCTGTACTTTAACGAGCAAGTCATTCTCCTTAATCTCCAGCACTTTATTCATCGATGAAAAATCAATTGTAATTCCGTGGTCGTATGGGATGACATGCCCTTCCAAGCTGGATCCAAGACCGAACGGTACAACGGGAACTCCGAATTGTTGCGCGATTTTCATCACTTCACTGACGTCTTGAGTCGACTCGGGAAACACAACGATGTCGGGAAGACTCGGTGTGTGATAGGATTCGTCCCTCCCGTGAAGTTCCCGTACCGTCTGGTTCACCGTCACTTGGCTTTCGGTCAGTGCATTTTGTAATGATTGGACAATTTGTTCTGTCGTTACTGTCATCTCGCTGCTCTCCTTTGGTAATTAGGTTAGATTAATTGAAAGTCGGATTTGAATTTTCCGTCAAATTAGATTGTTATGGGATTACTTCAAAGCTCTCCAACATGTGATAGAACCTAGTGCCATGGCCTTCCGCGGCCTCGAGGAAATAGGTGGCGGTAATCCGGAAACTTCCCTCTTTTCCATCAGGCACGACATAGATATCAATGATTTTACTATCCCACTCATTTCCTTCCGCGCCATGCAGCCAATACCCCTGAACCGGTACGATGACGGTTTGTATAGGAATCGGCGATATGTCTGGAAAGTCCTTTTCCAAATCGATTTGATATTGCTCGACCAATTGCTCTGGATTGTCATTTGCCAAATGCTTGATTTCCATTGAAACTTCCGGGTATTTCTCAGGTAGCGGATCGATCGGAGAAATTATATCAGAATCGGCCCCTTGCGTTAGCTGATAGCGTGTTTCATCCAAATAAATAACATAATCGGCATGGGTCCCTTCCTTTACATGAACATCGGTCTTTTCCTCGGTTCCTTCAATGGATTGTGTAATTTCTTTCTTGAAAGGAAAACGATCCTGGAGTTCTTGAAGGAACGCCATGCCAGGCTCTGTCAATAACGTTAACAAGATGATTACGAATGCCGTGACAACAATGAGAATGGGAAAGGAACGCTTTTTCAATTTATTCACTTCTCCTCTCTATGCAATTCGTTTGTTACATCTCTCTCCATTTATATCCGGATATTTGTTAATTGCTACCGCCTTGGATGGGACTTCCTCATTCCCAACCGCCGTTGGGTGACGCTTGGCAAGATCATACCTCCCAGAATAATAATAATCCCGGCCACCTGTAAAAGTGTCAGTGCTTCATGCAATAAAATGACGGAAGCTGTCACGGCAACCGGTAATTCTACAGCACTTAAGATCGCCGCTGTCCCCGTCCCTACTCTTGGCACGCCAATTGAAAATAGGAAAATCGGCAATACAATTCCGAACGCCCCTAGAATCAAGCCGTAAGTCCACAAACCGCTCAATAAAGTGCCATTCCATACAATTTCCGGGGTTTGCAAGAATGCCGTGGCGATTGCTGCGAAGAAAGACATGAAAAATAGTCTTGTAATCGTATCCATTCCGGTCACTTGCCGCTGATTCACCATGATGAAAGAGGCGAAGGAGACGGCCGCTGCCATGCCCCATGCCCAACCTTGCCAAGGGATGGCGCTAATATCCGCGTCAATGACTCCTGCAGCCAAAATGGTGCCGCCAAATAGAAAGAACAAGGAAATGACTTCGATGCGCTTCGGCAATCGGCGGTTCGCCACACAGTCAAATAGCATACCGATCCATGTGAATTGGAAAAGCATGACGACAGCGAGCGATGCGGGCATATAGGAAACCGCTTGTCCATAAACTGTCCCCGTGATAGCAGTGAGTAGCCCGGCAAGCACGAGCGTCCACCCACCGCCAAATTTAGGAATGCTTCGATGGGTGACAGCAAAAATTAGGAGGGCGAGGACAAAACCGATGAAGTATTGGCTCGTGACGGCCTCTGCTGCCGTGTAGCCGTCCAGAATGGCGAGTTTAATAATGGTCGATAGAATTCCATAACTACTTGCACCGATGATGACAAATAGGGGATACATCCATTGTTTCATGGTCGCTATTCCTCCTGTTCATCCATTAATTATAGCACGGTTGCCTATGAAAAAGAGCAGGGGGAAGGAAGTCATCCTAACCAAATGGGAATTGACACCTAAAAACCTGATTTGCAAATTAAAGAAGAATTATACTAATGAAAAAAATAAAGGAATACAAATAAATTATGCGGTTCCCATTATTCAGTTTTTGTTGTATAGTAATTATGCTAGTCTAATAATTTGGAAGATAGAAAAAGGGGGAAAAAAAATGAACAAAAAACTACAATTAGTATTTTCACTAATGATGGCGTTCGCGCTTGTTGTTTTGGCCGCATGTGGTGGCGGTAGCTCAAGTGACACGAAAGAGGAGAGTAACTCCGGTACTTCCGGCTCGGCGGATGAAGGGTCAAAAGACACGGGTGAAGTGGTAAAAGCCAAAGTCGGCGTCATTTCTTATCTGACAGGCCCAGGAGCTAGTTACGGTGAAGCGATTACCAACGGTCTAAAACTAGCAAACAAAGAAATTACAGAAGCTGGGGAAGTAGAACTTGAGCTGAAAATCGAAGACTCTGCGGGTAAGCAGGAAGAAGCATTGTCTGCTGCACAAAAATTGATGAACTCTGAAAATGTCGATATCATCGTGGGGCCGACGCTAAGTACGGAAATGCAGGTCGTGGCACCAGAAGCTGATTTGAACGGTGTGACAATCATCGGTACTTCCACTACTGCGGCTGGTATTCCGCAGATTGGTGACTATGTTTTCCGTAACTCCATTCCAGAATCTATGGCGATTCCTGCTTCTGTTCAAAAAGCAGTGGACGAGTATGACGTGAAAAAAGTAGCAATTCTTTATGGTAACGACGATGTATTCACAAAAGCTGGCTATGACGTCATGAAGCAAGTTGCGGAAGATATGGGCTTAGAAGTCGTTACAACGGAAACATTTCAATTGGGTCAATCTGACTACAAAGCACAATTGACTAAAATCAAAAACATGAATCCGGATCTTATCTTGTGTTCAGCTCTATACAATGAAGGTTCCGTTATTCTGGACCAAGCTCGTAAAATGGGTATCGACGTGCCAGTTGTTGGAGGCAACGGATTTAACTCTCCTGAAGTTATTAAAATTGCGGGAGATGCATCAAATGGCTTGATCGTTGCTACACCTTGGTTCGGCAAAAAAGACGATGAGAAAGTTAAGAAATTCGTAGAAGCTTACAAAGCGGAATACGGCATGGAGCCGGATCAATTTGCTGCGCAAGCATACGATGGTCTATACCTAGTGGCAGAAGCTGTGAAAAATGCGGGCGAAGCAGATCGTGATGCGATCCGTGACGCGATGGCTGAAATCAGAGACTTCAATGGCGTCCTTGGAACCATGTCCTTTGACGAAGAAGGGGATATTGTGATGGAGCCGACTGTGTTAATTATCAAAGACAATGAGTATGTCGTATTTGAGTAATTAACTTGGCTCGGCAGGCAGTAAAAACTCCTGGTACCTAGAAGCTACGCTTCGGGTACAAATAAATACGACAGCTAAGTCAAGTTAGGCCACCGGCGGATGTCACGGATTTTGAACTAGGAAGGCAGTCTAAAGGCGCGACTTCCTGAAAATGCCTTAATTTCTGCAAGGAACACAAAAATACGGCAAATCGAACCCTTCGCTGTTCGATTCGCAATTCAAAATCCAGACGCAATTACGCCGTGGGGTAATTGATTTTAGTTGCATGATTCTACAGAGCAATCAGGTTGAGTGACAGTCCTTGACCTGATTGCTATAGTTTTTTAACAATATTCAACTTTTATAAGATTAATATAAATATAAAGATAAGGAGGGTGAAACGTGCTAGTTGAACAAATTATTAATGGCCTGACGTTAGGGAGCATTTATGCCATTGTTGCTTTAGGTTATACGCTTGTGTTCGGTGTGTTAAATATCGTCAACATGGGGCATGGGGAAATTTTCATGTTCGGTGCCTTCATGGGCGTTGCGGTGACCAATATATTAGGTTGGCCTCTATATATCGCGTTTATTGTCGCTATTATCGTGACGGCAATATTAGGATATTTTCTGGAGCGTTTTGCATTACGGCCTTTAAGAGGTAAAGAGGGAGTTTCACACCTTGCCCCCCTTATTAGTACGATCGGTGTTTCCATATTTCTTGAAAACCTCGCACATCAACTCTTTGGAGCCGGGAACCATCCGTTCCGGACATCTCTATCAGAATTAAAAGTGACAATCGGTTCCACTACCATCTATTATGTTCAAATTCTCATTTTCGTTATTTCGATCATCCTCATGGTCGGTTTAATTTTCTGGCTATCTAAAACGAAAGCAGGAAAGGCTTTGCGTGCAAGTGCTGAAAACTTGGACGTGGCTAGCTTGTTGGGTGTTGATACTAAGAAAATGATTACGAGTACCGTCATTATCGCTTCCGCCATGGGAGGGATTGCGGGTATTCTCGTTGGTATCGCTTTTAACTCGGTGAACCCGCAAATGGGATTATCCTTTGGTTTGAAAGGGCTGGCCATTATCATACTAGGTGGACTCGGGAACGTAAGAGGTGCCATGGTTGGTGGGCTGATCCTTGGGTTATCCGAAACGTTCGTTGTAGCATATGGTGATTCAGGCTATCGTGATGCCATTGCATTTCTAGCCATTATCGTTATCTTGATTGTTCGACCTCAAGGAATTTTCGGGAAGTCGACAGAAGGTGCGAAGTGATGAATGGTGGTTGGGGAATGCACGTCCTTCCCTGGTAGGAAGATAGTTGAAAATAAGAATTAGGAAGGTCAAAGCAACAAGCACGAATGCTTTGATGGATATTCATAGAAAGGGTGGAAATAGACTTATCACATTCCTTCCACATAAAAGAGATATCTAATGTGGACTTCCTGTGACTAGGATCTGTAACTATATGCTAGGAGATATCGTAAATCCGTATTATTTACAAGTTGCATCTTTCATATTGATCAATATTATTCTGGGAGTCAGTATTTACATAACGCTTGCGACAGGTCAATTGTCACTGGGTCATGCAGGTTTTATGAGTATCGGTGCCTATACGTCCGCCATTCTGACATTGAATTATAATGTCCCGATTGTGCTTGGTCTGCTGATCGCAGCTTTACTTACAGGACTTGTAGGTGTGTTGATTGGCTTTCCTGCGTTACGACTACAGGGCGTTTATCTGGCCATTGCGACGCTTGGCTTCGGTGAAGTGATCCGGGTTTTATTTATCAACTGGGAAGGTTTGACGAACGGTGCTGTTGGAATTGCTAAAATTCCACATATGGGGCGTGAAATCCTTCAATTCAGTAAGGACATTGGCTTCGATCCCGGTGTTCTCGGTCTGAAAAATAACCAGTTTACCAGTCTTTCCGTATTTCTAGTTTTGTTGATCATTGCTATAGTTGTCATTTGGTTTTTTATCCGCCAAAACAATTCAAGGGTCGGCCGGGCCTTTGCGTCTATTAAAATGGACGAGCAGGCGTCCGAAGCGATGGGAATCAATATTACCTATTATAAAATCCTAGCTTTTGGACAAGGGGCTCTCCTTGCAGGATTTGCAGGTGGTCTCTATGCCCACTTGACGGCATATATCAGCCCGTCTGATTTCGACTATCACCGGGCTGTCGAGATTTTGATATTCGCGATTTTCGGAGGAAGCGAAGTCATTTGGGGTCCTATCTTTGGAGCCGTATTCCTTTCTGCAGCACCGGAATTTTTGCGCGCTGTCAGTGAGTACCGTTTCATGATCTACGGTGCATTGCTCGTTCTCATGATGGCTTTCCGTCCACAAGGGATCATCGACGTCAATATGTTGAACCGTTTTAAACGCAAAAAGAAAAAGAAGGAGGGAGAACATGGTTCTTAATGTGAACAAGATTAGCAAAAACTTCGGTGGAATCCAAGCATTGACAGATGTGTCATTTTCCATTAAAGAAGGAGAAGTGCTCGGTCTAATCGGTCCGAACGGTGCCGGGAAAACAACGATGTTCAATATGATCACCGCTATGTTTCCTCCCTCTTCGGGTGAAATATCATTCAAAGACGATTCGTTGACTGGCTTGAAGCCGCATCAAATCACGGAAAAAGGGATTTGCCGTACCTTCCAAAACATTCGTCTGTTCGCAGATATGACTGTTCATGAAAATGTCATGGTCGGCAACCATTGCCGTTTGACAACAGGTGTATGGCGCAGTGTATTCCGCACGAAATCGCAAAAGCAAGAAGAGGCTGCGGTGAATCGCAAGGCGGATGAGATTTTGGAGATCGTCGGTCTTTCAGAGTTCAAAGACTCCATTGCCAAAAACCTTTCCTACGGTCAGCAACGGCGACTTGAAATCGGCCGGGCGCTGGCGAGCGATCCTCAACTGATTTTGCTCGATGAACCAGCTGCGGGCATGAACGAAAAGGAAACGAAAGATCTCTTTGATTTGATTAAAAAAATCCAATCCTTGAATATTACCGTATTGCTAATCGAGCATGATATGCCACTTGTCATGAAAATCTGTGATCGGATCGTGGTGTTGAACTTCGGGAAAAAGATTGCCGAAGGGACACCGGAAGAGATCCGTACCAATAAAGAGGTAATAGAGGCCTACCTTGGTGTCGAGGAGGAGGATGACATTGCTTAAGTTAAAAAACGTCAGCACATACTACGACAAAATCCAAGCGCTAAAAGGCATCGATATTGAAGTGGAACAAGGATCGATTGTCACAATTCTCGGAGCCAATGGAGCCGGGAAAACGACGACAATGAATACGATTGCGGGCCTTCTGAAAGCAAGAGAAGGGTCGATCCACTACTTGGACCAAGACGTCACCAATCATCGACCTGATCAATTACTGCGGAAAGGACTCGCCCTCGTTCCAGAAGGCCGTGGCATCCTATCGACCATGACTGTTATGGAAAACTTGGAGATGGGCGCCTACCACCGGAATGATAACGAAGTGGAAGCTGATTTAAAGAAAGTGATGGAGCGATTCCCTATCTTGGAAGAGCGGAAAGACCAGCTAGGTGGAACGATGTCGGGCGGTCAGCAGCAAATGCTCACCATCGCGCGGGCGATCATGTCCCGTCCAAAGCTTCTCCTATTGGATGAACCCTCCATGGGACTTGCGCCATTAATCGTTGCGGACATCTTCAATATCATTAAAGAGATCAATGAAGCCGGCACGACCGTTCTGCTTGTGGAACAAAATGCACGGCAAGCTTTGAAAATTGCAGATTACGCCTATGTATTGGAAACAGGCCGGGTCGTCGCAAGTGGAAAAGCGAAAGACCTCTTACAAGACGATACAATCCAAAAAGCATATTTGGGTCATTGAGTTGGAAAAAGCTGTCCCCGAAGCCGTTACACGGCAAGGGGGCAGCTTTTTATTGTTGTTGGAATCTATTAGCAAAGCAACGAGTGCTAGAAAAGGTTCGGTTGGTGCAAGGAAATCATGCTGGGGTGCAACCAAACTTGTGGGGAGTGCAAGCAAAAAGCGTGGGGGTGCAAGCAAATATCCAATCCTTGTAACCCCCGGGGAGCAGGCAGCCGATTTTTGGGCATCCGCACGCCAAACTTAAAAAATGAATTTTTGCCTTCTTGTTATATACAATGTATAACAAAGGTGGTATAGTTGTTATAGATGGTATAGAACAAAAAGGAGGCTGTGATTATGATGTCAGAGCTCGCGAACATACCTTGGAAATTAATAATGCCTTTAATTGTCCTTCAACTCATCTTGATGGTGATTGCGCTGGTAGATGTCTTCCGCCATAAAAAGACGAACGGCCCTTATGTGATGTGGATCTTTATTATTATTTTTGTGAATCTAGTTGGGCCGATCCTGTATTTTGTGTTAGGGAGGCGGCAGGCATGACGGTTTTATTGCAAGTGGATCGATTGACGAAAAGATATGGAGCACATCACGCTGCGGAAAACCTATCTTTTGAACTGGAAGAACATACTTCCACAGCGCTGATCGGGCCGAATGGGGCAGGGAAGACGACTACTTTGTCGATGTTGGCGGGTTTGGTGTCGCCTTCATCCGGAACGCTCCGGTTGCTGGAAGGGTCTCGGCAGGATCTCAGGCCGTATATTGGCTTCCTCCCCCAGTATCCAAAATTTTTCCCATGGCTTTCCGGTCTGGAGTTCACTGAAATGACAGCCCGATTAAGTGGAATGGAAGTGCGACGGGCTAGGATGGAGGCTCAAAAGACATTGGAATTCGTAGGCCTTGGGGATGCGCTGAACAAAAAGGCAGGTGTTTTCTCAGGGGGGATGAAGCAGCGGCTGGGACTGGCGCAGGCAATTGTCCATAAACCGAAATTACTTCTGCTCGATGAGCCGGTATCTGCGTTGGACCCAGTCGGCCGCCGTCAAGTAATGAACTTGCTGAAGGAATTACAGCAGGAAACCACAATCTTGTATTCCACACATATTCTGAATGATGCGGAAGAAATGACGGATCAGCTGTTATTCCTCCGCAAAGGCTTGCTTGTGGAACAAGGTTCGCTGTCTGCAGTACGGGATACGTATGCAGATCCGCGGATTGTTATCGAGTTCGAAACCGCTAACGACATGCGACGTTTTGCGGAAGAGGCCCCTTGGCAAATGGCGATGTCAGGATGTGTGGCGACAATTGATGTCATGTCGCAAAAGGCAGATATGTCGAGTGTCCTATCGGTACTCAATCGGGGTTCATTTTCCGTCTTGAAGGTGGAGTTGCAGAAAGCGAGTTTGGAAGAAATCTTCATGAAGGTGGCGTTGGCGGAATGAAAGGATTTACAGTGCTCGTACAAAAGGAATGGCGGGAGCATATCCGGAATTTCAAAGTACTGTGGATTCCGCTCGTCTTTATCATTTTCGGCATGCTGGAGCCCGTGACGAATCATTTCCTGCCGGAGATCATGAAAAGCGTTGGAAACCTTCCGGAAGGGGCGGAGTTTCCATGGCCGGAGTTCCGGGGGGAGGACATTTTCGTTTCGTTGCTCGGCCAATATCAATTCATCGGTGTCCTTGTCATCGTGCTCGCTTTCATGGGCTCGATAGCAGGTGAACGGAAAAGCGGCAATGCTACGTTGCTTTATGTACGCCCGATCTCTTTTGCAAGCTACTTTCTCAGCAAGTGGCTCGTTGTGAGCGGCATCGTACTGCTTAGTGTCTGGAGCGGCTTTATCGCTGCCTGGTACTATATCGATATTTTGTTTAATCAGGTGGACGCTGGTGCTGTATTTGCTTTTATCGCAACATACAGTGTATGGATCCTCCTTGTCGTGACAGTGGTACTCGCCTTGAGTGCCTGGCTCCCGACGGGCGGAGCCGCTGGATTGTCCGTCGTCCTTGTCTTGCTGTACCCGGTATTGGACTCCTTGATTGGTGCATATTGGACCGTTTCTCCGGGGAAAATCGGAGCGTATGCGGCGTATTGGTTCGATCAGGATGCGGATCAGAGCGGGCTATGGGGCAGTATCGGGGTTGCAATCCTGCTGATAGGTCTGCTGATGGCATTTGGCATTTGGATGACCAAGCGCAATGCCGCCAAAACGGCAGTCTGATTCTGGGGCGATAGCCGTTTATCAACCATTGGAACGAGTGGACCGGGATTTGGGTCCGGTTTGCCATCTCCTATGCTATAATCCTATTATTCCAGTTGCATGGGGGAGTGCAAAATGACAGCACGAAATTCTGACCGTTTCATCATTGCGTACAACCGAATCGAAAAAGCAATGGAAAAGCTTTCGGGGAGCAACGGCTATATGCCGTTTTCTCGATTAATTGATAAATCCAAAAAATCAAGTCCGATCATCCGCAAGTTCGAACAGGACCTGCGTGAGTACGGGGACTTGCGGAATGCCATTGTCCATCATCGGACCGATTTCCATTATGCGATTGCTGAGCCGCATGATGATGTGGTGGAACTGATGGAGTATATCGAGAGGGAGCTATCCAAGCCGAAGACGGTGGCGGACTATTTCACCCGGAAAGTGTACACGCTGCATGCTTCCGATACGTTGGAGAAGGGACTGAAGCTGATTCGCGAAAAGCGGTTCAACCAGATTCCCATTTATGAACGCGGTGATTTTATCGGCCTTGTCACTGCAACGGGCATTACATATTGGCTTGCAGATCAGGCGACAGGGGAAAACATTTCCCGGGAAATACCGACTCTTCTCGACATCCTTCAACATGAAAAGCAAAAGAAGACTTGCCGATTTATCCCAATGGCCCTCTCTGTCTATCAAGCGGAAGAGTATTTCAAGAGGGCGGTGGAGAGCGGGAACCGTCTGGAGGCCCTGCTTATCACGGAGAACGGCGAGCCTCATGAGAAGCTTCTTGGCATCGTCACTCCGCTGGATTTAATGAAAATCGATTGATGGAAGCAAAACTTTTACGCGGAGGCGGCCACCGGGCTCCTCTGCACAAAAACGGTTGACAGTATTATTCTGCCAACCGTTTTTGTGTTCCCGCTCAATATTTCCCTTGGTACTTTTCTTCAGTCGAAGAGTTGCTTTTTGTGTCATGGTGCCGCTTTTCCTCTTCCCATTCCATCCGCGCATCTTCCATCGAGACAGTATCCACAGTCTGCATATCTTCGTGCATGTCGTATATGCTTTCCTTGTCCGTCCGCAGATGTTCGGGGTTATCCATGTATGGGCCTTCCGCGTCTTTTCGATCGCGCTCTGTGAAAGGCTTTTTCTTATCCATAGGGATCCACTCCTTTCGGATATTACGCATCACGCGCCAATTTCACCAGCATATGGGCAAGCATATGTTGCTCCTCTTTATTTCCAACTTTCCATAGCTCTTTCAATAAATGTTGTTCCCGGTTGCGTGGCTCTTCATTCTCCGCTAAATAATTGGCTGCTATTTCTGCTGTTTTTGCTAATTGTTCTTCGCTGAGCCCCAGACTTTCGCCTTTGCTCACTTTTTCCGACAAGTATTGTTTGAATCGGTTGAAGTTCTCTAAAATATCATCTTTCTTTTCCGCATCCAATTGATTCAATTCTTTTTGGACTTCATCCTTCATGCCCATGCAATACACTCCCTTGACGTAGTACTACTATAATTGACTTTTTTGAATGAACTTAAACATTCCGTTTGCCGACGGAGTTCCGAAACAGGTGTGTGAGGCGGGTTGAACGGGTACAGTAGTAATATGAAAAAACAAGGAAGGAGAGTACGGCGCATGGAGAAAATGAAACATGTCGGCACGTTCCACTCGGTTGATAACGTTCTGTACAAAATAACGGAATTGGAGGCGCAAGGATACCCGAAAAAAGATATCTATGCGGTCAGCAATGTCCAGGATAATTTTGACATGCTCCGGGCAGACGCAGAATTGAATTTGCTCGTTGTGGAGAATCGGAATCTCTTGGACCATACGAAGGAATTGTTCATCGGGAAACACCGGATGTTGCAAGTGTTCGAGGAGATGGGGTTTTCGGAACAGGAAGCCCTTTTGTACTTTGATGAATTGAAAGAAGGGGGAGTGGCACTATTCATCGAAGCTCGTTGGAACGGCCCCGCAACGGACGAGATGATGGACAGCCAAATGGAAAGAGGAATCAGTGGCGAGCCTCTGGACGGCCAACGGGATGAGGGAAAAGTATATCTGAATGAAAATACGGTTCCCCGGATTGATACGACGAATTTATAAAAAGAATGAACTGCCCAGAACTGATCGTGTCCCGGGCAGTTCATCTTTTTTTATTCCGTGTCACTGAAGCGATCTTTCAACTCGCCGATTTTTTCCTGTGCTTCTCCTTTAAGTTTGTCCATTTTTCCTTCTGCCTGGAGGGAAGTATCATTCGTGGCATTGCCGATCTGGTCCTTCAGCTCGCCTTTCGTTTTGCTAACCGCACTTTTCATTTTGTCTGAAAATCCGTTGTCTTTCATACAAACTCCTCCTTCTAAAGCTGGTATCTATTTCTTACCCGAAGAGGATGTAAATAAAACAACTATTGCTTTAACAGCTGGAGGACAGATTGGGCTTGCTGCATATGCAAAGAAAGGACATATTGGCCAGCCTGATACAAAATGTTCGCTTTCGTCAAGGCCATCATCTCTTTGGCGATATCGACATCCCGGATTCGCGACTCGGCAGCCGTCAGGTTCTCTTCCATCGTCAGCGCATTCGAATAGGCATGTTCCAATCGATTGACGTAAGCCCCCATGCGGGAGCGTTCGGAAGAGACAGTTTGGATGGCCTTGTCCAATTTAGAAATGGCCTTGTCGGCATCTTCCCGTGTTGCGATAGAAGCGTTTGAGATGCCGAGTGCGCTTTCCCCCATATCCCCGATAGAAAACTCAATCACTTGCCCCGCATTCGCCCCGGCCTGCGTTTTGAATGAAGTGCGGGTTCCATCCAACAAGGGCATCGTATTGAATTCCGTATCTTTCGAATTTCGTTGGATTTCTTTTTTCAATTCCTGAAATTCAAGCTCCAATAATCTGCGATCGTCGTTCGTCAGCGTGTCGTTCGCCGCTTGGACGCTCAACTCCCGCATCCGTTGCAGCAACGCATGGGTTTCATTCAGCGCCCCTTCTGCCGTCTGGAACATGGAAATGCTGTCCTGTATATTCCGCTGGGCGACCTGCAGCCCCCGGATTTGTGCACGCATCTTTTCCGAAATGGCCAGGCCGGCGGGGTCATCCGCCGCCCGGTTGATCCGTTTGCCGGAAGACAGGCGCTCCATCGAAAGGGCAATGTGATTTTGCTGGATACTCATGTTCCGGAGAATATTCAGTCCGGTTGCATTCCATTTCCCTAGCAAGCTTCGTTTCCTCCTTTCCTCCATTTATTCTTTATATCGTCCTAATATAAGGAAATATGAGAGTTGTTCACCAAGTGCGTCCACTGTAAATATTTTGCTCAGGTATGGCGGCAAAGAAACGGGGGAAGAATGCTTTCAAACCGTTGTGCGAGAGGTCGCGACGGTAGATTCCGAAGAGAATGACAAAATAAAGGAGGCATCGCAATGGGTGGAATCGGAAGTATCGGTGTGCCGGGATTGATCATCATCCTGGTGATTGTGTTAATTTTATTTGGTCCTCGCAAATTGCCTGAAGTCGGATCGGCGGTCGGCAAGACCCTAGCAGAGTTTAAGAAATCGGCAAGGGACATTATGGATGATGAGGAGTCGCCGGAACAGAAGGACACGAAGAAAAAGGAATTGTCCTAATGGATTCGGAGAAAAAATTTCGGATAGATGGGCAAGACGGACAAAAAGTGGTCACTCGTATCAAGCCCATCGCCGATGAGGAAAAAGCTACTATTGTGGTGTTGAAGGAGGAAGAGCAAGAAGAACAGCCTTTAGTCGAACATCTGACGGATCTACGCAAGCAGTTGTTGAAAAGCATAGGTATCTTCTTGTTCTTTTTTATTACTGTCTTTTCAACGATTAATCTATGGTTTCCTTTCATCACTCGCGGCAACCAATTGATCATCTTAGGCCCCTTGGAAGTCGTCAAGTTTTATATGTCTATTTCGACGGCACTTGCATTCGGTCTGTCATTACCGTTTCTCTGCCATTTCGTCTGGCAATTCGTAAAGCCGGGGCTGAATGAAAGAGAAAGTCGGTTTCTCAGTTTGTATTCGCCGGTGATGCTTGTGTTATTTCTCGTGGGAATTGCGTTTGGGTATTTTGTGGTCAATCCACTCAGTTATCATTTCCTTCTGTCCCTCGGAGCCGTGAATTTCAATGTCATGGTTTCCGCCCAGGAATATGTTCGCTTTCTTTTGATGACGACAATGCCGATTGGCGTGCTGTTTGAATTGCCGATCGTAACATTATTTTTATCCGCGATTGGCTTATTAACAGCGGCGTCGATGAAAAAAGTCCGAAGATGGTCCTATTTGGCAATCGCAGTTATTTCGGCATTAATCACCCCTCCAGATTTCATCAGTCAATTGATCGTGATGATCCCGATGGTATTGCTTTATGAAGCGAGCATTTTCCTTGTCATTTTTTCTGAACAACGCAAAGCCATTGCAGAGTAAGGCCGGAACCGGATAGTGGTTCCGGTTTTTAATTTGAATACCTATATTTTACATGTTATGACCCTATTTGTGCATGTTCCAAAAATATCGGCAGGACTGCTATGGACTCATGCTATACTAGATTAATAGTTTGACTTGTTCGAGTGGTGGGATGAATAGGAGTGTTCGAAACTATTGCTGAATTAAGTCAGACCTCCGGACGCAATGATACGGAGGAGTATTTGATAAACGACTGGATGTGGCAACATGGCTCATGAAGGCTATTCAATGAAAGATGCTCAGTTTTGGTGGATTGTTTTAAGCTTAGGGTTTGCTTCGATGTATATATTTGCGGCTATGTATGGATTCCAACCTCTACTTCCTTTATTTAAAGAAGAGTTCTCCATTTCGGTTTCTTATGCAAGTATGTCGATGTCGATGACGACAGTCGGGCTCATCTTAGGTTTGATCATCCTCGGATTTTTCTCGGATCGGAACGGAAGGGCAATTTATATTAAACTGTCCCTGATCGGGTCGACTTTTCCATTCTTCCTGATGGCGATTTCAGATTCGTTTGTGTGGATTGTAATTCTGCGGTTCATCCAAGGATTCGCGCTTGCTGGTGTTCCGGCCGCCGCGCTCGCTTATATTAGTGAAGAAGTACATAGGCAGTTTACGAGTGTCACTACGGCACTTTATATCTCTTGCAACAGTATCGGCGGAATGATCGGGCGGTTTGTAACGGGGTATATGAGCGAACATTTCTCGTGGCAATTGTCATTTTACATTCTCGGATTCACCGGGATTGTCATCTTTACCGCAATTCTCCTGACATTGCCAAAATCGAGGAACTTTGTTGCGAGCCAGGAAGGTTTCTCGAAAGATATCCAAGGATTTTTATTCCACTTGAAAAATCCGAAGTTAGTTGTTGTTTTTGGACTTGGCGTCGTCTTGCAATTATCATTCACCGGGATGTGGACATTCCTCCCGTTCCATCTGATCGAACCGCCGTACTCCTTGTCTTTGGATGCCATCTCCTATACATATTTTGCGTACGGTTTCGGAGTCATCGGAGCCCCGCTCGCCGGGTGGCTGGCCGGGTTATTTGGATTGCGGACAGTGCGGATAGCGGGCGTCCTGACACTTTCGGCAGGACTCCTGCTGACGATGGGATCCTCTTTGGCACTTATCGTTACCGGACTTTGTGTTGTGTGTCTCGGGTTTTTTAGCGCACACTCCTTGACCGCCGCTTCTGTAGGTAAAGAGGCAGCACATCACAAAGGGAGTGCCTCCAGTCTGTACCTCGTTTCCTATTACGTCGGAGTGACAATCGGCAGTACGTTCCTCAGTCCGCTCTGGACGATGTTCGGTTGGAACGGTCTCGTTCTATTCACGGCGATCTTGCCGGTCGTGTATGTTGCCATGATCCGGCTACGAAGAATGAAAATGAAAACTGCCTGAAAGGGTAGTGGAGTATAAAAAACTGTCCCCGAAGCCGTTTCCGACTTTGGGGACAGGGGTTCTTTCAAACATCAGCTGAATAAGTTGCCGAGCAGTCCTCTTCGACGCCCGGTTGTATGGGTGGAACGGGAGTCCATAGTATTCATATTCCGATTCCCGGCCGCGTTGCCGGAAAACGTATCAAATTGACTGGACAGCTTATCGCGTGCTTCTTTATTGCGCATAAGATAGGCAGCACCCAGTCCAAGTGCAGTCAAGGCCATCTTTTTCCTCATCAGAACTTCCTCCTCGTTTGTTAAGAAATGAAATGCTTATCGCCTGTTTTCCCGATTTCTTTTGAAGTAAACAAATTCAGCCGTCCGACATGGAGCAGAAAGTTGCAGGAGTTTCAAGTACTGTTTACCATTAGGGAACAGGTGGAAATATCTTTTAGAGCAGTTGAAATAGCCATGCAATCAGTGGTCCAAAAATGGAACCGGTAATAGCAGACAATGTCATCGCAACGGAACTCATGGAAGCCTCCTGTTCGCCAAAATCAATCGCTTTTGATGTACCAAGCGCATGCGATGCCACGCCTAAACCGAGACCGCGGCCGAGCGGAGTATCAATCCGTCCGAAGGCTAGTAAGAGGTGGCCGAACATCATTCCTGTCAATCCGGCTGTGATGACAAAGACAACTGCCAATGTGGGATTTCCGCCCAATCCTGCAGCAATTTCCATAGCGATCGGTGTCGTAATCGCTTTCGGTAAGATCGTTAAGGATAGCACGTCGGAAAAACGCAGGAGTTTGGCGAATAAAATACCGCTGACCATGCCAACCAAGCTGCCGACAATAACCCCCCCGAGAACAGGCAACAGATGCTTCCGTAACAATTCCCGTTGTTTATATAAGGGGATGGCTAAGGAAACGATTGCAGGTCCTAACAGCAAGTCAATCCATTTTCCGCCGATCATGTACGTGTCATAATCGACTTGAAACAGGACCAGCACCAGGATGATGGAAAGGGTTGTCGTGAACATGGGAATCAGCAACGGGTTGGAATATTTTACGTATAAGAAAGTCGTCAGGGTATACAATACGACGGTCAATGTGATAAATAGGAGAGTCAGCGCGACTATTTGCATTGCGTCTCGTCCTTTCGATTGGCCATTCTGGTCGCGATAGTTTGTCCGACAAATCCCGCCACCCACATGGTCAAAAATGTAGTAATGATCGTTATCGGAATTAGAACGACTTCACGGCTTAGAAAGAAAGAGCCGAAGTTCATAACGCCGACGGTTGCCGGTATGAAAAAGATTGGTAACACGGATAGGAATAGGTAAGAACCGCCTTCCACCCATTTCAGCGGAATCAATTTCAACATTAAAGCGATCCACAAAAGCAATAGACCTAGGATGCTTCCCGGCAACGGAATATGTAGAACGGATTGAAGTCCCTTGCCGATTGAGAAAAAGGCGAATAATATGAAAATTTGAAGTGCATATTTTACAAGTTTCATGTTGATGGGGGAACCCCCTTCTGTTTGATTGACAGAATTATTGTACCATATTTTGATAGCGGCATTAAGGAACCTAAAAAGTGAAGGAGAGGAAGACGATTGCATTTTCATGAAGCCCCTTGCATTTATCCAGGAGAAGTGTACTTGAACGTCACAAATTTGGAGAGGTCGCTTGAGTTCTATACGGGAGTGATAGGTCTGCAGGAATTAGAACGGACGGAAGTAAAAGCCGTTTTAACGGCCGATGGAAAAACACCGCTCGTTCAATTAGAGCAGCCAGAGAATGTTACAGCGATAGAACCGCGGCGGTCCGGTTTATTTCATTTTGCCATTTTAGTGCCAACTCGCGCGGATTTAGGACGGATTTTGAACCATTTTATCGAACGGAACGTCCAGTTGGGGGCATCCGATCATATTGTGAGCGAGGCCCTTTATTTATCTGACCCGGACGGGAATGGGATCGAAGTCTATGTCGATCGTCATCCGGACGAATGGCAATGGGAGAATGGACATGTCGTCATGCGGACCGATCCTCTCCAGTATGAAGACGTATTGGCCGCAGGGGGAGCCGGTTCATGGGAAGGTATGCCGGTTGGTACGATCATGGGGCATATCCATTTGCATGTCGCGGATTTGCAAGAAGCCGAAACTTTTTACAAGACCCTCGGCTTCGAAGTCGTCAGCCACTATCCACAAGCCCTTTTTATGTCGAATGGCAAATACCATCATCATATTGCGGTGAATACGTGGAATGGAGCCGGTGCACCGCGCCCATCCGCATTGAGTGCAGGCATGCGGGCCTATACGCTGATTTATCCGGACGAAGAAACGCTGCTCGCCTCAATCGATCAAGTCCAAGAGGCGGGGAATGAAGTGAAGCCGGTCAGTAATGGGTATTGTGTAGAGGATCCGTCGGGGAATCAGATTCTTCTGCGGCTGTGACTTCAGAATTCTGAAACCAATCTTAGCTTAATTCGTAAATGTAAAAGATGTGTATGCAGTGAAGGAAGTGAAACAGTGACGAAGAAATTATGGTTCCAGGTCGGGGTCGGAATTTTGCTGGCCTTGCTCATCATTAAATATTTCATGGAAATCATGGGGATTTTCGCACCGATCGTCATTATTGCAAAAGCGATTTTCTTGCCGCTATTGCTTGGTGGGGTTCTGTATTATGTGACCGAGCCGATCCAACGGTTTTTGGAAAATAAAAAAGTGCCTCGGTGGGCAAGTATTTTATCCATTTTGGTCGGGTTGGCACTTATCATCTGGGGTTTCATCGCCATCATAGGACCTCCCGTTACACAACAGGTGAACACGTTGGTGGAAAATGCACCGGCAATTGCCAAAGAGGTCGAACATATCAAAGATGTGGCATTGCAACAAAAGGAAGACTTGCCTCCGAATTTACAGGAGTCAATTAACAGTGCAGCCGATTCGGTTCAATCGGTCGCCGTCAAGTTCGGGAAATGGATTGTCCAATTCTTGCAATCCTTCTTCCAGGCGATGTTCCTACTAGTACTCGTCCCGTTTTTCTTTATCTTCATGTTGAAGGATCACGAGAAACTGGCGCCGTTTATATACAACTTTTTCTCGGGGGAACGACGGGAATGGGTTCGTAAAACCTTGCATGACATTGACCATGTGCTACGCTCGTATATCCAAGGACAATTTCTGATCAGCACATTATTGGCGATTTTGATATTTGTCGGATATTTGATCATCGGATTGGAATATGCCTTATTGTTAGCGATCTTCAATTTATTCATGAACTTGATTCCTTTCATCGGTCCATGGATAGGAGTCGCCCCAGCGTTAGTCATTGCCATGATCCAAGAGCCGAAACTGGTAATTGGTGTAGCTATCGTCACACTAATTGCCCAGCAAGTGGAGAGCAATCTGATTACCCCGAATGTCATGGGGAAAACGCTGGACATCCACCCATTGACCGTCATCACTGTTATCTTGGCAGCGGGGAATATAGCCGGCTTCCTTGGCATCATCCTGGCCATCCCGACATACGCGGTCGGCAAAGCCATCGTGAAAAACATCTACGCCCGCCGGAAAGAGATTAAGCAAGCCGCGACGAAGACGGTTTAGGAATATGAAAAAATATGTACTTGTTTTTGGTCTTCTACTTCTCCTATTGACGGGATGCAGTAAAGAACTATCCCATAGGGAAGTGGCAATCCAAGACGCCAATGCAGACGTCCAGGATTTCGTCCAGACCGTTCGGAAGGACAACGGCTACTATCTTTACATGGACGGGAAGGACACGTATTACCTCTTCCTCAATGGCAGTATTGGCGGCCTTGAAGAAACGGTCACTCATTTCTCTAATTTGACAATGGATGTCCGGCAAGATGACCTGATCTTATCCTTCCAAGAGAGCCAAGTTTCTGTAAATTCTTTGGAGACCGAGCCGAAATCTATAGTGCTTTACCGGATTCAAACCGATCGCCCTTATGACACGATCCGGTTACAGGTCAATGGGGAAGAAGCCGGATTTGACATGATTAGCGGAAATTAAAAGAGGCTCACTCCCTGGTGGAGAAGCCTCTTTTATGTTTCAAAATACAAATTCCGGTGCAGGCTGCATCCTGGATTGAAATCAGCGGAACAGTGGGGGCATTCCGATCGGCACTCCAGATACTCCCGAATAGTTAGCTCATGACCACAAGCTCCGCACAGGATCGCCTGTTCATCGAATTTCTTCTTTGGCCACACTTCCGGACGCCCACACCCCGTTTCCAAATGGCATTCATAACAAGGATAGTACGTCTGGCAGCAATAGAACTTGATCGCTATCCGATCGATTTCGGAATGATAATGGGCACAACGCGTTTCCTCGTCCACATCGGTGCCTCGTACTTCTTGTCCTTTGATTAACAAATCTAGCACCCTTTCTTTGTAAATGGTAAAATTGGAAGATAGCGATTGGAGGAATTCAGATGACCACTACTCGAACGATGTCAATTCACCGTGCTTTATCCGAACTGAAAACCTTGAACGATCGAATCGCCAAGGCGATCCGAGAAGCGGATTTCATCGCAACGGATCGGAAATCGGCCCAGAAATTCAATGGTCTTTCCATAGATGAGTATGAAAAAACGATACAAGCCGGCTTTGACAAGGCCGTTTCCTTAATCGAGCGGCGCAATCGTATTAAAGATGCCATCGTCCAATCCAATGCCGTCACGGAAGTGGTGGTGGCTGGTGAAACGATGACGGTGGCCAAAGCGATCGAGCGGAAAACGTCCATCCAGAATGAAGAGAACCTGCTAGCGTCAATGGTGGAAGCCCGCAGAACAGCCATTAACAGATTGACGAAAGAAAACGAGTCTCTTCCTAGACGATTGGAAGAGTATTTGACCGCTATATTAGGCAATAAAGAACATGCAAAAAAGAGGAAGTGGAGCTCCATACCAAATCGTTCATGGAGCGGAACGAATATGTCCTTATCGATCCACTGCATCTCGACAAGCGGATTGAGGAATTGGAAGAGAAGGTGTCAAACTTCAAAGCCGAAGTCGATGCCGTTTTATCCGAATCCAACGCCATCACCCAAATCACTGTGTAACCCCGATGGATTGCATGAGTAATCGAAAACGATATCCACAAGACCCTTCTTTTGCCGGCTTTTCTTTGGGTGAAAAGTAAAACCGGCTCCACTACTAATTTTAGTCGATACTACTGAGATAAAAGATCAAACCTTACATCTCAAAGTTATAAACCTTACGACTTAAAGCTCTTCATGCTATAAAGTTGAACGTTCAACGCTTAAGGCTCTTTCAAACCTTGGATGATCAGTTGCGGGATTCTTGTGTTCGCCCATCGTCATCTGCCAAGCTGATTATTTCGTGCAATTCGATTGCCCGTTAGGAGACTGCTCTCTTAACGGGCTTTTTATCTGAACTTCAGATATAGCCTTTGATGGACGTATAATTCGCACAAAACGAAACATGCTATCCCTAAAAAAGGACTGATTTCGATGTTACCCGAGTTCCCTGTGATCCATACGAATATATGGGATGCCTTCTGGGCTGTGCCTGTCATTTTGCTGGCGCTGTTTATCATCCGCTTGTTTTTCAAATTGTCTGTTGCTTGGTTTTCGACCATTGCGACGGTGATCGGCTTGTTCCTTTCGATCTTCATCAGTCATCCCGATAACTTGGCTGCCGGTATTTTCATGGGATTCTTCTACGCTGGAGCAGCCATTGGAGTAATCTATTCCTTCAATAACTCCTTCCAGGCCTACAGGGCCAATTGAATAAGGAGCGGAGCGGAGAGGACAGGACAGCAGGATGTCCTTCATCCGCCCTTTTTTAATGGGCAAAACCCGCACTGCATGAGTCCCGGTATGTCCTTTGACAAGCAGCACGTTGTCCGCACTTCCGTATTGAGGAGTGCGGAAGGTTCGCATCCCCGCAAATACGTGGCAAATAAAGAGCGGGATGCGATTCCGGACCACAAAGAATCATCCTTCAATAGATTAAGGTCATTCCTCGCTTCCTCGGCTGTTCCGGGATTCGATAGCAACACATGATATTGCCAAAGAAGGAAGCCGAAGATGTTCTCCCAAAGGATTAACGGGGAAACGGAGGATACGGAGCGGGTTTGGCGTATCGCGGAATCGGCAAATTCGAGGATATTTCGAATGGCTCCTTCGCGATTTTCGTCGTCTACGTCCTGCCAGTCTTCCGCAACTGCAAACATGCTCACTGCCAACTTCCCATATTCTACCTTGGCGCCGAAACGCAACCGCTCCAAGTCGCCATTCCATACTTCATCGTAAGAAGCCAAATTGGTAAACTGCATGGCAATGAACATGCCAAGCCGCCGCATGAAATACGATGCAGCCACCGTGCGGTTGGGGCTTTGACTCACAGTTTGGATCACGTCCATAATGTTCCCGGTCTGCTCCGCATTCAGCAGAGATTGCATTGAAAACAAAGGATGTTCCGGTTCTTCAATGTAGATGCTATACATATTCAGTTGTCTCAGTTGGTCGGTTGTAAGAATTGTCATACTCTTATTATAGGCGGGGAAAACAAGAAGAACAAGTTGAGCGAGCGCTCAGTCTGGTGTATAATAAAGAATATACGGTAAGGAGGTAAGGTAATGACGAAGCGATTGAATGTGGAAGAAGTGATCGGGTTAATTGACAAAGAGGCGGATGTCATCCTTCCTTTAGCGGCAGGGGAACCAGTTCTTTTATTGGATATATTAGAGAAAAATTATCGCAAGTTGGACAATGTAAGAGTTCATCAGATGTTGCCCATTCGCCAACGGGATTATATGTGGGGCGAGATGAAAAACCATTTGTCACATGTATCATACTTCTTAAGTGGTGTGAATCGGAAGCCTTATGAACAAGGCACAATTGAGCTAGTGCCGAATGTGTTCCATGAAATGCCTCGCATCTTAAAGAAGACGACAAAGCTGTCCATGGTCATGGCGGTAGCTTCTCCGATGGACGAGCATGGGTATTTCTCGTTAGGAACTCAAGCAGATTATGTAGCCGATTTTATCGGAAAAGTGCCATTTATATTAGAGGTCAACAAGCATATGCCACGGACGTTTGGGGAAAACCAGATCCATATCAGCCAAATTGCAGGGTTTGTGGAACATGACGAAATACTACAGGAAGCAAAATCACCTCCCATCGAAGAGAAAGACCGAAAAATTGCAGAATTTGTGACAGCGGATATTAAAGACGGTGATACATTGCAGATCGGGATCGGTGCTATCCCGAATGCGGTCATGAAGATGTTGAAGGATCGCAGGCACTTGGGCATCCATACCGAGATGTTGACAGATGGCATCATTGATCTGGTAGCGGCAGGAGCAGTGGATGGGACTCGGAAATTCACCAATAGAGGGAAAATCGTAGCCACTTTTGCATATGGGACACAGCAGCTGTACGATTTTATCCATAATAATCCATCGGTCGAATTTTTGCCGGTCGGCATGTTGAATGACCCACGGGAAGTTGCGAAAGAAGAGAATTTGGTTTCTATTAATGCGACGACAGAAGTGGACATGTATGGCCAATGTGCTTCGGAAACAGTTGGCGGCCGCTATTATTCGTCAACTGGGGGACAAGCTGACTTTGCCCGGGCGGTGCGGTTCTCCAAATACGGCAAGGGGTATGTGTGCATGCATTCGACTGTGAAAAACGATACGATTTCACGGATCAAGCCCTTCCTAGCGCCTGGCTCGGTTGTGACTACTTCTAAAAATGACGTGGATAATATTGTGACGGAATACGGGATCGCCCGGCTTTATGGCAAGTCCCTATCTGAGCGGGCCAAAGCATTAATTGCGATAGCTCACCCGAAGTTCCGCGAAGAGTTGACGTTTGAAGCGAAAAAGAATGGGTTTTTGATTTGAACAGCATCCTGTAATGGGATGCTTTTTTTATTTTGGTGGGGGAATATGAGCAGTTGTTAGAAGTTATGGGCGGTGGCGTGGAAATATAAGCGGTTGTGAGGAGTTATAATCGCTTGTGGGGGAATATAAGCGGTTGTGAGGAGTTATGGTCGCTTGTGTGGAAATATGAGCGGTTGTTAGAAGTTATGATCGCTTGCGTAGAAATATGATCGGTTGACAGGTGTTAAAATGGTTGCGTGGAAAATGAGTTCGTCAAAAGTTAATAGCCCCATCGGAAAACATGAACATATGGCTAAGATTGTAATACTACTTGCGGATATATACCCCCTATGGTATATTGTGTGTAAGAAAAAGAAACCGGGAGGGGTATATATGTTTTTTACATCATTTACAGATAAGAACTTGGCACAAAACTCATATTTGGTCGGTTGTCAAAGGACGGGAGAGGCGATCATTATTGATCCGCCACGCGAGTTCGGTCATATTTTGGAGGCCGCAGCGGATGAAGGACTTCGTGTGACGGCGGCAACGGATACGCATATTCACGCGGACTATGTTTCTGGCGCGCGTCAGTTGGCGGTGGAGCACGGGGTCAAACTGTACTTGTCCGATGAAGGTGACGCCAATTGGAAATATGAATACACAGATGGCATTGATGCCGAACTGGTGAAAGAGGGTTCCACCTTCTCCATCGGGAACGTTGATTTTGAAGTATGGCATACGTCTGGACATACCCCGGAGAGTATTTCATTTCTCCTAACAGATCGCGGTGGAGGAGCGACAGGGCCGATGGGCATGTTTACAGGAGATTTTGTGTTCGTAGGAGATGTCGGTCGGCCGGATTTACTGGAAGAAGCGGCTGGCATGGAGGGTACGGCGGATAGCGGTGCTCGGGATATGTTTAAATCGGTACAACGATTCAAACAATTGCCGGATCATTTGATCGTCTGGCCTGGGCACGGAGCGGGCTCGGCTTGTGGAAAATCGCTTGGCGCCGTGCCGATTTCGACGGTCGGCTATGAGAAAAATTTCAATTGGGCGATGCAAATTGAGGATGAAGAGACATTTGTAAAAGCATTATTGAAAGACCAACCGGAAGCTCCAGTTTACTTTGCACAGATGAAAAAGGTGAATAAAATCGGTCCGGCTATTCTGGATGGAGAAGAACCGAAAGTAATTTCCGATTTGGTCTCTTTACAGCAAGCTATTGGGGAAAATAGCTTGATTTTGGATACGCGGGCAGGGGATGTGGCAGCACAAGGCTTAGTGAAAGGTTCTATCAACATCCCGTTCAATAAATCATTCACGAATTGGGCAGGTTGGCTTGTGAAATACGATGAAGCACTTCTCGTCATTGCAGATGAAAAGACACGTTCCGACGTGAAACAAGCATTGCAATCCGTCGGGTTGGATCAAATCGAAGCGTTTGTCGATCCTGCTGCTTTAGAGGGGATGGAATTAACGACTTACGAAACGTTGTCGGTCGATGAGTTCGTCGGAGAGAGGAAGGATTCCGATGCGTTCGTCATCGATGTCCGCAATGATGCGGAATGGCAAGCAGGCCATCTGGCTGAGGCGACGCATTTATTCCTAGGAAAATTGCGTACACTCGATGTGCCGGATGATCGGAAGTTGTTGGTTCATTGTCAAAGCGGAGCCCGTTCCGCAATTGCGGCCAGTGTGTTGAAAGCGCGCGGATTTTACACGGTCAAACATATGGCGGGTGGCTATAACGCGTACGTAACAGCCGGCATGCCGGTTGTGCAATAAGAGAGGGGGAAACTACGGATGGAATGGATTTTCATATTGCTCATCATCGGCTTTTTCGCCTGGCGGATGATGCCGACCAAAGGCGTCCGGACTTTATCCACCGACGAGCTGAAAGAGATACTTAAAGACAAAACGAAGCAGTTTGTCGATGTACGGACACCGACGGAATACAAGGGGCGGCATATTAAAGAGTTTAAAAACATCCCGCTCCAAGCATTGAAATCGCAATTGGGCAGTTTGGACAAAGAGAAAGAAGTTGTCGTCATTTGCCAAAGCGGCATGCGCAGTTCCCAAGCCGCGGGTGTCTTGAAAAAAGCGGGCTTTGTCAAAGTCACAAATGTCAAAGGCGGCATGAGTGCGTGGCGCGGATAATCGTAAAGAGGGAAGTCGTTCCCCAGTCAGTTCTGCTGGCCGGGGAACGGCTTTTTTGGTGGAAATGAAATAGGGATTCATTTCCAACGAAGTGTCGGAGATGTTCAACGAATCGCACTTGGTGTGCAACGAACCCCTCGAGTTGTCCAACAAACTAAAAAATGTCGTCCAACCAACACGCCAAAACATATTAAAATCCTGTCGAAATCGCTCGTCTCTGCGGTAGTGCCCAACACACTTCGCTAGGCATATACATACAATTTATATGAAGAGGTGGTGAACGTTGAAAAAAGAGAAGATGGCTGTGCGATATGATCCATTTGAAATCGAACAGCGGGAGTGGAAACAAAAGCAAACGAAAGAGCGGTTAAAACGGATGTTGACGATTGCCTCTCCCATTTTTCTCCTGTTGTTATGGGAGTTTTTGTCGAGGACCGGCTTGATTGATATCCGCTTTTTCCCGCCGCCATCCGCAATATTGAGCACTTTTTTGCAGATGTTGACAAGTGGCGAAATGGTCGGCCATATCGGGGTCTCGCTGTACCGGATCTTTGCCGGGTTCCTGGCTGGCGTCATTCCTGGCGTAATCATTGGATTGCTGATGGGATTGTATTCGCCAATCCGGCATTTTGTTTCCCCCATTGTCATGGCACTCATGCCCATCCCCACCCTGGCGTTGCTTCCCATTATCATCATTTTATTCGGCATCGGTGACTTGTCAAAAGTCGTGACGATTGCGGGGAGTGTGTTTTTTCCGGTGGTCATCAATACAGCGGCTGGTGTTATTAACATCGACAAGATCTACTTGGATGTGGCTCAAAACTACGGGGCCGGCCGGTGGAGCTTTTTCTGGAAAATTGCGCTGCCTGGCGCCATGCCGGTCATGCTGGAAGGGATTCAGATGGGGCAGGCAATTGCGCTTCTGACCATTGTAGCCGCAGAAATGATGGGGGCGACTTCGGGGATCGGTTATTTGATATGGGTGTCGTATAAAGCATTCCTTCTCCAGGAAATGTATGTGGGCCTCATTCTAATTTCGTTTTTCGGGTATTTGTTTTCATTAATTCTTCGGGGAATTCAGAAAAAGATCTTGCCATGGAGGTGAGCGGATGGGAAGGAAACCAAAGATTGAAATACGGAATTTGACCAAGGCCTTCTATAAAAAGCAGGGGAGTGTCACAGCCCTTGATAACATCAACCTGACGATTGATGAAGGAGAATTCGTCTGTCTCGTCGGTCCGAGCGGCTGTGGCAAAACGACGCTGCTGCGGATCTTGGCGGGTTTGGAAAATCCAAGCATTGGAGATTTTTCCATTGCCACGGCAGGCGAGGATCGGCCGCTCCAATCCATGGTGTTCCAGGAACGGGGGATCATCCCATGGCTCACCGTAGAAGAAAATGTAGCATTCGGTCTGAAAATGCGCCATTTGCCGAAGAAGCTCATACGAGAACGGACGGACTATTATCTCAAAAAGACGGGGTTACAAAAATTTTCTTCCCTTTATCCGAAAGAACTTTCAGGTGGGATGAAACAGCGGGTCAGCATCGCGCGGGCATTCGCCAATGATCCTGAAATTCTGCTTATGGATGAACCGTTTGCTGCATTGGATGAGCAAAACAAATTCATTTTGCAGGAAGAATTATTGTCGATTTGGGCTGAAACCGGGAAAACGGTGCTGTTCATCACTCACAGCATTGACGAGGCATTGCTGCTCAGCGATCGAATCCTGTTGATGAGTTCACAGCCAGGCCGGATTGTGGAGGAAATTAAGATTGATCTGCCTCGCCCCCGTAAGATGGAGGATATTCGAAAAGATCCGGTGATGGCCGGCCGATTTGTTGATATTTGGCAACATTTACAAGATGAAGTGCAACGGTCAAGACGAGAAAAAGCGTGAAGAGGAGAGATGACGTGACAAAGTGGTTGAAACATGGATGGTTGACAATGGTTGTCGGGTTGATTCTGATCCTAGGGGCCTGTACGCAGAAGGAGCCTCAACCGAAACCAGCAACACCTGACCCTGCACCGCCGCAGGAAACGCCGGCTAAGGATCCAGCATCGGGTGAACTGACACCGTTGGAAGAGCGAGTGAAAATCCTGATTGCAGAAGACGGGGCAGCATCGGGTGCGGGATTCTATATCGCGAAGGAAAAAGGCTATTTTGAGGAAATGAATATCGAAGTGGATTTTGCTGATTTCGCGAATAGTGATGATATGTTGCCAGCCCTTGCTGCAGGAGAAGTGGATATCGCAGGCGGCGTGTCGACCGCATCTTTCTTCAACGCCATCGCCCAAGGAATCGACGTACGCATCATAGCGGATAAAGGACATAATATGCCGGGGAAATCCTATTTCACTTTCGTCATTGGGAATCATATGGTTGATGAGATCAAGGATTATCCAGACTTCAAAGGGAAGAAGATCGGGGTATCCTCCCGTAACTCCATTGATGGATATATTTACGAAGAGATGTTGAAACATGCCGGCCTGACAGAAGAAGACGTCGAATATGTCCATATCGCGGACTTTGGGGCAATGTTGGGCGCGATTGAATCCGGAACGATCGATGCAGCCCTCAATATTGAGCCGCTCATCGCACAAGGAGTCGCGAAAGGGTTCCACCATCGATTCAAGGATGCAACAGATTATGCACCTGAATCGCAAATCGCGATGGTTCTCGCTTCACCGAAGTTCATGGACAATGATTCCGTGTCGTTGCGCTTCATGGCTGCCTATTTGAAGGGTGTCCGGGATTATAACGATGCGTTCTTCAAAGGCATCGGCAAGGAAGAAGTCGTCGAGATCATGGTGAAGCATACAGCCTTGAAAGATCCGGCTTTATGGGATCAAGTGAATGTCACAGGACTCGATGCCAATGGCAGGATGTTCGTGGATGACATCAAAAAGCAATACGAAACCTATAAGGCAAACGGGGCAATCCGAGGAGAGATTGATTTTGACAAAGCGGTCGACACGTCTTTAGCTGAAGAGGCCGTTGAAATACTAGGGGTGTATGAATGAAATAAGCCATGATCCAGCCAGAATATCGGTTGGATCATGGCATTTCTTTATTTAGAGCATAATTACAGTATTTTCAGATATCGGGATGTTATAATTTTAGAGATAGAGAAAGGGATGATGGAAATGAATACAGTTTTTATAGCTGGACATGCGAGACTTCCCTCTGGGATGGCGGCTCAAAATATGTATGAAACACTCACGATTACAGCAGAAATTGATAAGAAATACGGCGTGATTGTGACGGCAAGCTGCACATTGGCAACGCACCATGGAAGGGATTTTTTTCAACAAATATTGAGAGGGCATAGCTTGCAGGATGGTATTGAAAAGCCGATTAAGGATATAAAAAGTCATTACTTGGGCAAGGCGACCAATGCCTTAGTTTCGGCCTTGAAAGATTTACATAAACAATACGAGAATCATAAACATTAAAAACGAAATGTTTGAATAAATCAGATTTATGTATTTACAAATGAACTTGGTTGTACTAACATGAGTAATAACTAATCATGCAGAAACGCAGCCACGTTCATTACGCATGATCACTAAGAGAAATTTAAAAAGCCAAATTCTGCCTAGTCTGCAAAAGCCCTTAGCCGGGGTTTGAAACGTAGACATGAAGCCAGTTCATTTTGACTCCAGCATGCCTGTAGTCTATTTGAATTGGCTTTTTACATTTCCGAAAAACGAAAGGGAGAATGGATATGGATTTCACATTTACAGAAGAGCAGAAGATGTTGCGTAACACGGTACGGGGATTTGTAGATAAGGAGATCATGCCGCATATCAGCGAATGGGATCGCGCAGGCCAATCCGATCCGGCGATTTTCAAAAAGCTCGCTGAACTTGGCTTAATGGGGGTTTGTATTCCCGAAGAGTATGGCGGGAGCGGAATGGACTATAATTCATTAGCCATCGTTTGTGAGGAATTGGAACGGGGGGATACCGCTTTCCGGACGGCTGTTTCCGTTCATACGGGATTGAATAGCATGACGTTATTGCAATGGGGGACGGAGGAGCAAAAAAGGAACTATTTGATTCCTCAATCAAAGGGAGAGAAAATCGGGGCTTTCGGTCTGACGGAACCCGGGGCCGGTTCGGATGTGGCGGCTATGGAAACGACCGCGAAACGAGAGGGAGATTATTATATACTCAATGGTCAGAAAACATGGATTTCCCTCTGTGACATTGCAGACAATTTTATTGTTTTTGCGTACACGGGCGATCGTTCGGAAAAGCATAAAGGGATTTCGGCGTTTATCGTAGAACGTAGTTGGGAGGGGTTCTCATCAAAAGCGATTAAAGGGAAGCTGGGAATCCGTGCCGGAAATACCGGAGAACTCTTTTTTGAAGATGTGAAAGTGCCGAAAGAGAATTTGCTTGGTAAAGAAGGGGAAGGATTCAAGATTGCCATGGCTGCCTTGGACAACGGCCGTTTCACTGTTGCAGCGGGAGCTGTCGGCCAAATTATGGCCTGCCTGGAAGCGAGCGTGAATTACTGTCATGAGCGCGAAACGTTCGGTAAAGAGATTGGCAAGCATCAGCTAGTACAGCAGATGATTGCGAAGATGGAAGCCGGTTATCAGATGAGTAGATTGCTTGTATACCGCGCGGGCGAATTAAAGAATGCGGGCAAGCGTAACACTCGAGAAACCTCACTCGCCAAATGGCAAGCTTGCGATTTTGCCAATCAAGCAGCGGATGATGCAGTACAAATACACGGGGCATATGGTTATTCAGATGAATATCCGGTGGAGCGTTTCTTGCGGAATTCAAAAGCGCCGGTAATCTATGAAGGGACACGTGAAATTCATACGATTATGCAGGCTGAATACGTATTAGGGTACCGGGAAGATAAGCCATTGAATCATATGCTCCCTGCCTGGAAAGTCGGGCAAACCATCTAGAGTGTATCAGGGGGGAGGTTACCTGGTTGAGCGACGGAAGGCCCCTGTCAAAGGGGTCTTTTCTTTTTTTATATGGTGGAATGCCATGACAGTTTGACCGGGCCATGACAGTTTCCTCCGGAGCCATGACAGTTTCCACCTGAGCGATGACAGTTCCCGGGATTGTCCTTACAGTTTGGGAGATTGCCATGACAGTTTGGCTGGCCATGACAGTTTCCTCTGGAACCATGACAGTTCCCGGGAAAACTAACGGTTAATTCAAAAAGAAACAACCGGCGCGCATCTAAACGTGATGTGACCCCTAAAAGTTAGAGTTTTAGATTACGCAGCTAGTTGGCTGGTGTGAAGACGGTATTGAACCGGACTCATGCCAGCCAATTTCTGTTTGATCCGTTTGTTGTTGTAGTATTGAATATAAGCCTCAATAGCCCTTTTCAATTCCTCATATGTCCGCAGCGGTTCACCATAATACATCTCCTGCTTCAGTAATCCAAAGAAATTTTCCATGGGGGCGTTGTCCAGACAATTCCCCTTCCGTGACATGCTCTGGAAAACTTTGTGTTCTTTTAAGGTCGCAACCCATTTTCCATGCTGGTAGTGCCAGCCCTGATCCGAGTGGGTCGTAGTCCGGTATTTTGTATTCTTTACGATTTCAAGGGATTCCTCTAAGGGTTTCATCACAAAGTCAAGCGTTGGACGCATACTGATGCCATACGAAAGAATTTCCCCATTATACATATCCATCATTGGACTAAGATAGAGTTTTAGGCCATCTGAACACTTGAATTCTGTAATATCCGTGGTCAGTTTCTGACATGGGATCGTAGTATTGAACCGGCGGTTAATCCGGTTTTTCACCACTGTACCGATGGTTCCCTTATACGAACTATAACGACGTGATTTCCGGGTGAACTTATTTCCTTTCAATCCTAGCTTTCGCATAATGCGCTGCACTTTTTTGTGATTCACTACGAGTCCACGATTCTTCAATTCTAGTTGAATTCTGCGATACCCATAATTTTCGTTGTGTTCATCAAATATGGATTGAATCGTTTCCTCCAATCCTCGGTTAGGATTTTCCCGTTTTATTTGTTTTACATGATAGTGGTAGGACGACTCAGGAATGCCGACAATCTGAAGTATATCCTTCAGTGGGAATTCTTCTTTGAGCTCGAATGATAGCGCCGCTTGTGCTTTTCTAGATAGCCGTCCGGATCCATCTGAAAAGCTCGCAACTTTTTTAGGTATTCTACCTCCAAGCGGAGAAGTTCATTTTCCCGTTCTAATTTCTGTTCACGCGTCATTTCATCCTGTTGTATTGGCTTCTGATTCTTCTTGACGTTTTTCGCTTTATCAGACATGGATGGCCGTCCTTTCGGGTTGTCCAGGGCTTCCGCACCACCTTTAAGGAATTTCTTCTTCCAATCCCTTATCAGCGAAGGATTCGTCAATCCGAAGTGAAGTGCCGTCTCTGCCAGCGAAGCGCCTGTCCTTTTCATAAAGCTTAATACATCCAGCTTGAATTGAACAGAATAAACCGCGTCCCTTTTCTTACGAATTAATCCCTCCATACCGAACTTCTTATATGCGTTTACCCAATCAATGACCTGTCTCTTCGACTTTACACCATGTTTTTCCGCCAGCCTCTTATATCCAATTGTTCCTCCGAGATATTCACGCACCACCATCGCTTTAAAATCATCTGCATATTTAACCATAATAAAACACCCCGAAAGTTAGATTTTGACTCTAACTTTCGGGGTGCACATCAACGACGGGTTGTTTCTTTTTCGCAACGGAGGTGTGGTAACTATGTAATCCCATGCCGATGATGATAACGAAAATGCCGACCAACGATACAGGGCCGGGCAGGGGGAGACTGAGGAGAAGCATTTCCCCGATCATGGCGAAGATGAGCTCTGTGGATTGTGTCGCTTCCACAGCCGCCAATTTCCCTTGGTCATTCCGTACGAGATCGGTTGCCATGAAGAACAGCGATGTCGCAATGACACCCGAGCTTACCGCGACAATAAGGGATTGACTCACTTGTCCCCAAGATGGCGGACCTACTGTCAATAAGGCGTAAATGGCAAATCCTATCCAGACCGGCAGCGTCATGAGCGTCATGGAGAGCACCCGTTGGAACATGTCGAGCCGTCCGCCGAGCAGGTCCATCATTTTCCGGTTTCCTAGCGGGTAGGCGAAGGCGGCTATCAATAAAGGCAAGGTCCCGAGCCATAGCGCCTGTGCCTCCACAGTTTGCGCATTCGGAATCTGAATGATTACGACACCGATAAAGATGATGGACGAAATGCCGAGCGACACTATCGGGATGCGTTGCCGGATTTTTCGTTCTCCCTGACTGGTTCGTACTACAATCGTAAATAGCGGCGCTAGAAGGACTCCGGCCACAATTGTCAATTGCCAAGTTCCAGCGAGCAGCCATCCTGGACTATAGGCAGCGGAAAAGGTGAGTGGCGCATAGAAGAGAACGAATGCCACGAAGCTCCATAAGAAAAATGGAGCGGGTTTTGCAAACATCTCCTTTTTGACATCGCCTAACCCTTTCCGATACGCTACGATCGCAAGCAAGAAAGGAACCATGAAGAAGTAGCGGAGCGAAGAGCTCCAGAGCCAGCTACCGCCTGACAATTCCATCGATCGGTTCAAGACAAAGGTGACCGCGAAGAAGAGGGAAGACAAAATTCCAATCCAGATGGCTTTCATTTGCTCTCCCTTAGGAACGTGCTTCGAAAAGCTTTACGGCTTCAATGATGACCTGGGTCGCCTTCACCATATTATCAGCAGAGATATATTCGTATTTCCCGTGATAGTTTTCGCCGCCCGTAAAAATATTCGGCGTCGGCATGCCCATATAAGAAAGCTGGGAGCCATCCGTCCCGCCGCGGATTGGAATGATATTCGGCTCAATATCCAGTTTCTTGAACGCCTCCGCAATGATGTCGACGATTTCCATGACCGGCTCAATCTTCTCGCGCATATTAAAGTATTGATCTGTCAATTCGAGGGATACGGCCTGCTCTCCATAGCGCCCTTGTAGTTCTTTCACCGTATCTACAAAGAGTTGTTTCCTTGCTTCGAATTGCTCGCGGTCAAAATAGCGGATGATATAGTGAAGTGTCGTTTCCTCGACCGTTCCCTCCACTTCCATGAGATGAATAAACCCTTCATACCCTTCCGTCGCCTGGGGGATTTCATCCGCAGGCATCGCCGCTTGGAATTCATGGGCAATCAACAGTGAATTGACCATCTTGCCTTTGGCGGATCCTGGATGGATATTCGTCCCATGGAAGGTGACTTTCGCTCCGGCTGCATTGAAACTCTCATACTGCAATTCTCCGAGCGGTCCGCCATCCATCGTATACGCGAACTCCGCACCAAAAGCTTCCACATCAAATCTATGCGGTCCCCGTCCGATTTCTTCGTCAGGCGTAAACGCCACCCGTATTTTTCCGTGCTTAATCTCCGGATGTTGAATCAAGTATTCCATCGCCGTAATAATTTCCGCAATCCCTGCTTTATTATCCGCACCCAAAAGGGTAGTTCCGTCTGTGGTAATCAATGTATGCCCGATATATTGGGAAAGCTCGGGAAAATCAGAGACCTTCATGATTGTGTTTTCATTCAAATGGATATCTGTCCCATCGTATTGGTCTATCCGTTGAGGATTCACATTTTTTCCCGTGTAATCGGTGGCGGTATCCACATGTGCGAGAAATCCAGCGACGGGCACTTCCTTCTCCGTATTGGCAGGAAGGGTGGCAAATAGATAACCGTTCTCGTCCAAGGTGATGTCCTGCATGCCGATGGCTACCAATTCTTTCTCCAGTTCGTGCAGCAAATCCCATTGCCCCGGTGTAGAAGGGGTCGTCTGGCTATCCGCATCCGATTGTGTATCCATTTCGGCATATCGAATCAGCCGCTCAATCAGCTGTTCTTTCATAGCTGCATTCCTCCTTTGTTGAAATTATTATGATTCCTCTATGTTATCAGATTCTTTCTCTTCACGGAATATATGACGACTTGGCTACCATTACCCGCGGCAACGGATAGCTGTGCCGCGTACAACAACAATTTCCGGCTCATTTGAACTCCTTCTCAATTCATTTGAGCTTCGGAAAATAGCAGGAAAATCCTGCAAAGAATTCATCGGTTCAGTCGCCATACATCGCTTTCAGTTCTTTAACAAACACCTCGACATGTCGTTTTTCAACCATTAATGGAGAATGTAAAGTGGAGAACACTCTTTTTTGCGGGGCGACATCTACTTTGAGTGGGACGAGTTCGCCTCGTTCCAGTGCCCTTTTTGCGGTATAGACCGAAATGGCGGCAATTCCGAGACCGCTCAGGACTGCCTGTTTGACCCCTTCATTGGAACTGAAAATGGTGCACGATGGATTGACTTGTCCAATGGAGCGAAGTAGAAAGTCTGTAAATTGCCGTGTACCGGACCCTTTTTCACGCATCACCCAATGGGCTGTTTGTAGATCTGCCAGATCGACGTGCTCCCGTTTGGCCAGTGGATGCGTGTTCACCGCTACAAGAATCAGCTCATCATACATGAACGGCTTGATGATCAATTCTCTAGCGGGCACACTTCCTTCGATGCAGCCGATATCGCATCGCAATTCACGGACAGCCGACTCCACATCCTCCGTATTTTCAATGGTCACTTCGACTTGCAGATGGGGAAATTTCTGGTGTAACTTTGTCAATACTTCGGGCAATAAGTATTCTCCAATTGTATAGCTGGCAGCGATCCGGAGTTGACCGCTCACTTCATAATGCTTCCACCAGATTTCCTCTTTTGTTTTCTCCGCCAGTTTTAACAGTTGAATAGCGCGCTCATATAGTAATTCGCCCTCTGGTGTAACATGGAAGGTTTTATTGGAGCGAACGAGCAAGGTGACGTTCAATTCGCGTTCCAGATTTTTAATATGCAGACTGACAGTCGGCTGTGCCAAATTCAACTCCTTTCCCGCTTTCGTGAAGTTTTGATGTTCTACAACGGTAATAAAGGTTTTTAATTCTTCTAACAGCAAATTGAGGGCCCTCCTTTTATCAGGATAGCTGATTGATTCTATCACTAATACTCATTTTACTGATGATTGAATTCATTTTATCATGGAAGGGAAGGAGAGGTTACTATGAATAGAGGTTATTGGACAGGTATCGGCCTGACGCTGATCATTGCGGTAATCGCAAAATTGGCCACTTCGCTTCCTTTTTTATCATTGATCGGCCCGTTAGTCTTTGCAATTTTAATCGGAATTGTATGGAATACTTTTTTTCCGGTCCGGACAGTTTGGGAGCCGGGGATTCATTTTTCATCAAAAATCTTATTGCGAGCGGGGATCATTTTGCTTGGAATGCGGTTGAATCTAAGTGATATCGCAGCGGCAGGATGGCCCGCCTTTTTATTGGCGACGAGCAGTGTCATCATCGGAATCGGGGCGGTGTATGGCATGGCGAAATTGCTTAAAGTCGATAACACGATCGGTTTCTTGACAGCTTGCGGAACAGGAATTTGTGGAGCCGCAGCCATTGTGGCTGTTTCGTCCCAAATGAAGGCAAAAGCGGAACAGACAGCGGTGAGTGTGGCGATTATCTCGCTTCTCGGAATGCTCTTCACCTTCCTTTATTCGGTCTTTTATCAAGTGTTAGGGCTATCCAGTGAAGCTTATGGAATGTTTGCAGGCGGCACGCTCCATGAAATCGCCAATGTTGTGGCGGCAGGGGACGTGGGAGGCGCCGCGGCGCTCGATTTGGCATTAGTCGTCAAATTGACGCGTGTCATTTTGCTAGTTGTCGTGGCGGCTTGCGTCGGCATCTGGATGACAAAAAAGCATCGGCAAGAGGGAGAGACTTTTAATATCAAAAAGCTGCCGATTCCTTGGTTCATTTTCGGTTTCCTGGCCATGAGTGCATTCTATTCAACGGGAATCGTACCGGAGCAAATCGCTTCGATGCTTGTGTCATTGTCCTATGTATTAATGGCGATGGCTATGGCAGGCCTCGGTTTGAATGTCAAATTGGAAGCCTTCAAGCGGGCGGGCATGAAGCCGCTCATCGCCGGATTGGGCGGAACGATCATTTTGGTAGCAATCGAGTATGGATTCATCCGGTTTTTGTTTTAATATGAGCATACCCATAGTTAGGGAACTAAAAAAGAGCCTGTCCGACTTAGCGGACGGGCTCTTCAATTCTTCATGAAACGACAGAATAGTTCTTATGGGAAACAACGGTCAAATTGGAGGCGGCACCGATCAGTTCAGCATCGTTCGTCGAAATTTCGACTATAACGGAGTTCTCCAAAATTTTGAAAATCTTGCCAAAAACCTTATGATCATTACGGACGAATGAAATCTTTTCATCGATTTCGCGTGCAGCTACAAAATCGCAAACTTCCTTTTCCTTGCGTGGAAAGGCCATTCATATACCCCCTAATGTCTAATCTCATCTTTAGCAAAAAAGGCCGGGGCAAACCCTAAACCATGAAAGATGGCAACAACATAGTCCATTTGTGGAAGTTGTCAACTATTATTATACCATAGTTTGAGTAATCCGAAAAATAATGCAGAAAACTCCGATAGGTTATTCCGTATTATTTGTAGAATTAGCAGGGGGGCAGAAGACAAACTGTGCAACTGTCATGGCCTTTCCCCGGAACTGCATGCCCCGGTCGAATTTTCATCGAAAAACTATTCCCAGCCTCAAACGTTGTAGTTGACATTATACCTAGAGGGGTATACTATAAAGGCATGAACCTGAAGAAAGGAGCTGATAACATGGAATATAGCGATCAGGTGAAGAATCGGTTGAAACGGATCGAGGGCCAAATCAAAGGCATCTTGCGGATGATGGAAGAAAACAAAGATTGTAAAGATGTTATTACACAATTATCAGCTTCCCGTTCGGCAATTGATCGTACGATTGGCGTGATCGTCAGTTCAAATTTAATTTCCTGCATTCAAAATATGGATGAGGCTGACGCGAGGACCCAAGAGGACATTGTAAAGGAAGCAGTAGATCTTTTAGTAAAGAGTCGCTGAAGACTCTTTCTTTTTTACAAAACTATATACCCATAGGGGTAATTGAGATAGAGGAGAGGATCAGGTTGGAAGAAACGAAAAAGACGACCATCATATTGTTTAGCGGGGATTATGACAAGGCGATGGCTGCCTATATCATTGCAAATGGAGCGGCTGCTTATGATCATGAAGTGACAATTTTCCATACGTTCTGGGGATTGAATGCCCTGCGGAAAGAGGAGCCCATGCCTGTAACAAAAGGTTTCTTGGAAAAGATGTTTGGAAAAATGATGCCGCGCGGGGCAGATAAGATGGGGATTTCCAAAATGAATTTTGCGGGCATGGGTCCGAAGATGATCAAACATGTCATAAAAAAGCATAATGCCATGACGCTACCGCAGTTGATCGAGCTGGCGCAAGAACAAGATATTAAACTGGTGGCGTGTACGATGACGATGGATCTTCTTGGTTTGGATCAACAAGAATTGATGGACGGCATTGAATACGCGGGGGTTGCCGCCTATCTTGCCAACGCGCAGGACGGAAACATCAACCTATTTATTTAAACAAAAATTTTTTTAATTTACAACATACCCATACGGGCATACCTAAAGGAGAAGATGAAATGATTCAATCAAATGCAGTCCTCGATGCAAAAGGGTTGGCATGTCCGATGCCGATCGTGAAGACGAGAAAAGCGGTCAAAGGCATGGAACCTGGGGAAGTGATCGAGGTTCAGGCGACGGATAAAGGGTCGATAGCGGATTTAAAAGCTTGGGCGGAGAGCTCAGGACATCATTATTTAGGCACCATCGAAGAAGATGGCCATTTGAAGCACTATATTCGCAAATCGAGTGAGGAAGAAAAGATGGAGCAGCGTCATCCGCATACCGTGTCAAATGAAGAACTCCAAGCCATTTTGAAAAATAACAATCGCCCTGTCATCCTGGATGTCCGTGAATCAGTCGAGTACGCGTTCAGCCATATTCCGGGGGCCCTATCAATTCCATTGGGCGACCTTGAGACCGCTTCATTAAAGCTGCCGAAGGAAGAGACGCTCTATGTCGTCTGCCGGACAGGAAACCGCAGCGACTTGGCTGCGCAAAAATTGACAGAAGCCGGCTTCACAGATGTGAAAAACGTTCTTCCCGGCATGACTGCATGGAGCGGTCCGATCGAAAAATCCATTCAATAATCCAATACAACAGGGGGTATATAAATATGTCAATTAAACCTATGACGACAAGTGAGATGGCGAGAAAAATTATAAATAAAGAGCCGGTTTTCATTCTCGATGTCCGGAATGCAGCCGCATTCGCAGATTGGAAAATCGAAGGGGAGGGAATCCGGCATCTCAATATCCCATACTTTGATCTCCTGGATGGCGTGGAAGGGATCATGGATCAGCTTTCGCCCGATTTGGACATCGTAGTCGTCTGTGCCAAAGAGGGTTCTTCCATCATGGTAGCGGAGATGATTGCGGAACAAGGACGGACAGCATTCTATTTGGAAGGTGGTATGAAGGCTTGGAGCGAACATCTGCAACCGGTCAAAGTCGGTGATTTGACGGATGGCGGTGAATTGTATCAATTTGTCCGAATCGGTAAAGGTTGTCTTTCCTATATGATCGTCTCCAACGGGGAAGCAGCAATCGTCGATGCAACACGGATGACTGATGTGTTTACAAGCTTTGCGGAGAAATTGAAATCGAAGATCACTCATGTACTTGATACGCATTTGCATGCCGACCATATTTCGGGAGGACGTAAAATTGCAGAGCAAGTAGGCGGTACGTATTGGCTTCCTCCAAAGGATGCGGGCGAAGTGACATTTGCCTATGAACCGCTCGAAGAAGGCCGTGATATTCTGATCGGTAAAACGACGATCTCCATCCAACCTCTTTATTCGCCAGGACATACAATTGGCTCCACTTCGTTCGTGGTAGATGACAAGTATTTGTTGTCAGGCGATATTCTGTTCATCGATTCCATCGGGCGTCCAGATCTTGCGGGATTGGCGGAAGACTGGGTCGGTGATCTGCGGGAGTCCCTCTATAAACGGTATAGGGAGTTGTCCGAAGAACTCATCGTCCTTCCTGCCCATTTCATGATTATCGAGGAATTGAATGATGACGGAAGTGTCGCAGAGAGATTGGGCACATTATTTGAAAAGAATCATGGATTGAATATCGAAAATGAAACAGAGTTTAGGAAGCTAGTGACGGAGAACTTGCCTCCTCAGCCGAATGCATATCAGGAAATCCGGAAGACGAATATGGGCAAAATCACGCCTGACGAGGAGACGCAACGTGAAATGGAAATCGGCCCGAATCGCTGTGCCGTACGATAAAAAACGAAGAGGAGAGAACACAAATGAATTCAACAACATTTCTAGATGCAAAAGGGCTAGCTTGCCCAATGCCGGTGGTCCGTGCCAGAAAGGCGATGAAGGAAATGGCGGAAGGTGACATCTTGGAAATCCATACGACGGATAAAGGGTCGGTGGCGGATTTGACTGCCTGGTCTAAATCGGGCGGTCACCAATTGCTGGAGCAATCCGAAGAGGGCGGCATCTTTAAGTTTTGGATCCAAAAAGGCTGATCAACTTTTTGTACCATATGAAAGGAGGAGTTTGAAGTGGATTTCGCTTTAATCACCACCATCTTTCTCATCGGGTTTATCGGTTCCTTCATTTCCGGAATGGTAGGAATCGGCGGATCGATCATCAAGTACCCGATGCTGCTTTATATTCCACCCTTGCTCGGAATGGTGGCTTTCACAGCCCATGAAGTGTCGGGGATCAGCGCAATCCAAGTATTCTTTGCAACGATTTCCGGTGTCTGGGCGTATCGGAAAAGCGGGTTGATCAATAAAACACTCCTCCTTTACATGGGAAGCAGCGTTCTGATCGGGAGTTTTATCGGCGGATTCGGCTCGAACTTGTTGTCGGAGAACATGGTCAATCTGGTCTATGGTATGTTGGCGACCATTGCGGCCGTCATGATGTTCGTTCCGAAAAAAGGGTTGGATGATATTCCTGCGGATGAAGTGACGTTTAATAAATGGCTTGCGACATCACTATCGTTCCTTGTCGGAATCGGGGCAGGGATTGTTGGGGCGGCCGGAGCATTCATCCTCGTGCCGATCATGTTGGTCGTATTGAAAATCCCGACACGCATGACGATTGCCACCTCGCTAGCAATCACGTTCATCTCCTCCATCGGTTCGACGATCGGGAAAGTGGTGACCGATCAAGTATTGTATGGCCCTGCCGCTGTCATGATTGTTGCCAGTGTCTTAGCTGCGCCACTCGGAGCGAAAGCCGGCCAGAAAATGAATACGAAAGTATTGCAAGGGATTTTAGCGGTTCTCATCTTGGGAACGGCTATCAAGATATGGATGGATTTTTAATGAACGAGGGCTGACAGAGAATTAGTGAAAACTAAATTTCTATGCCAGCCCTTATCTATTTTCCTAAATATGGATTGATTGGTAGTTGTCCAATCAATGGATGGAGGAGCTTTCGTTTGCTTTCTTTGAAGAAGGCAAAGCTAACGAAAAAATAGCGAATACGAGTGAGACTACCACGACACCAGCACCTACGCTGGCTGTATGAACAACTGAACCTGTGTGCTCCAATACCGCTCCACCGATACCCGAGCCTAGGGCAATCCCAATCTGAAGGGCAGAGTTATTTAAGCTCTGGTGTATATCGGAAGAATCGGGATCGGTACTGATAAGATAATTCTGCATAGGAGGCGCCAAAGACCAACTCAATGCGCCCCACACCATCATCACACCAAAAAATACAGCATGGGAAAACGTAGAGTAGGGAAGCGCAACAAGTATGAAAGCAAAAGAACTAATAACAATCAATATACTTTTCGGCGATCCGATTTGATCAGCCAGTGCTCCTCCTAGTGCGCCGCCGCTTACCGCTGCGACTCCAAAAAGAAGATAGCTAATGCTGATCCAATACGGATTGAAATGCAAAGTGGTTTCTAAAAAAGGTGTAAAATAAGCATATACAGTATAGTGGCCGGCTAACATGAACATCATCGCTAAATGTGCTCCCATGATTTTTAAATTACCAAGGGATTTTACCTGCGCGGATATCGGTAAGATTTTACCCGGGAGGACTTTCTCCAAAAGTGTATAAACCAATACAGCGGAACCGATCGACAGAACAGCTATCCCTAGAAAAACGGTACGCCAGCCAAACGCATCGGTCACGACAATTCCTATCGGCACTCCCAACACGAGCGAGGAGCTGATCCCCATATAGATAATGCCCAGAGATTTGGCCCGATGCACCGGCTCTACAATCCTAGATGTAATGGTCAGTGAAAGTATGATAACTAAAGATGCACTCATGGCTGTAATGATCCTAGCAACCATGATGAGTGAAAAAGTAGGACTGAAATAAGTCATTAGATTTCCGAAGAAAAATACTGTCAACGCTATAAGATACAACTTCTTCCGCTCTATTTTTACAGTTAACGATAAAAGGACAGGACCGGAAATGGCATACACAAGAGCGAAAACGGTAATAAGTTGGCCAGCGGTATGAAGGGACACCTGTAAATCCTCCGCGATGACAGGTAAGATCCCACCTACAATCAATTCCACCAACCCTACAGTTATAGCGGATGCTGCCAGTATGAAAACTTTAAAATTCATGAGAAACAGCTCCTATATTATGTAAGATGCTCTGTAGTTAAATTTTTAGGCATAAAAAAACCCCGACTACAATTTATTTATGTAGTCAGGATTTAACGGTTCCTGGTAGAGACCCTCAAACCATATTATTGAGGTTATACATGTTAACAGAGTTCTAATAAATTTTCTGTTTTCAAACCTAACATACTAATTTCGTTATTTCAAGCCCTAATAAGACAATCGCTCCTGAAAACACGAGGTAGAATCGGTTTCTATGTTGTTTTTTTCTTTTTAAATACGGCTGAAACCCGGTTTTCCGTTCCATTTCGCAGCCGTTTGAAATTTTCGATATGCTTCCAAATGGCCAAGACGAATAGCAACATGGCCAAGCCGACTGTCCAAGCGCCACCAAGCCAATAAGCGGTAAAAAGAAGTACTACGTATAACGTCAATACTCCGAAGACAATGAAATCCGTTATGAAAGTGACGACGATGAACAGAAGCAGACCAATAAGTCCCATTTTCCAATCAAGGGCGAGGAGAATCCCGATAAGTGTGGCGGTCCCTTTCCCACCATTGAATCCCATATGGAACGGAAAGACATGGCCAAGGACCGCTGCCACACCAGCAAGGAACAACAAGGCGGAGCCGGCGCCCGCGGATAAATCGGCAATCCCGATGGCCCATCCCGCTAACAACACGGCCACAACGCCCTTTCCAATATCGATCAAAGCGACAAGTGCGCCGAATTTTTTGCCTAGTACAATAGTGGCGTTGGAGGCGCCTGCATTTTTAACGCCAGTCTCTTTTAAATTAACTCCGGATAGTTTCTGAGCCACGACCGATCCATGCAAGCACCCGATCGCATACCCCCATAACAAGATGCCGAATAGCCAAATTCCCATAAACATTCCCCCATCATCCGAATAACTAAAGTATACCATCTCTAAGCAATTGCAAGTTTCAGAAATTTGAAATAAACCCTTGACAATGAAAGCGGACAACCTCTATACTGTTTCACAAGATGGAAAACTGAAACATACACAACTCTTATCAAGAGCGGCGGAGGGACTAGGCCCTGCGATGCCCGGCAACCGGCAAGGCCAACTTGCAAAGGTGCTACTTCCTACAGATTCGTGCAAACGGTCTGAAAGATAAGGGGAGGAATAGCGAAAGCATACCCTCTTCTTAAGCGAAGGGGGTTTTTGTTCTATTTCTTACCCCTACCGCCTCCGTAATTCCATCTAAACCACTACAATTTTGGAGGTAATCAATGATGTCAAATTTACAACCTGAAACTCTCTTATTACATGGAGGCCAGAAGCCTGATCCTGTTACAGGGTCACGAGCAGTGCCGATCCATCGTACGACTTCTTTTGTATTCCGTGATACGGAACATGCTCAAAATTTATTTGCCCTTCAAGAAGCGGGCAATATTTATACACGTATTACAAATCCGACTGTTTCGGTATTTGAAGAGAGGATTGCCCTTTTGGAAGGCGGCACTGCTGCTGTCGCGCTATCTTCAGGCATGGCGGCCATCGCATTTTCCATTCTGAATATTGCGGGTGCGGGAGATGAAATCGTGGCGGCCGGCAATCTGTATGGCGGTACTTATAATCTATTCGCTGTCACTTTGCCGCGTTATGGCATCCATGTAAAGTTTGTCGATGCGACTGACCCTGAGAACTTCCGTGCTGCCATTACAGAGAAAACAAAAGCGTTGTTTGCGGAAACGATCGGAAATCCAAGCCTCCATGTGCTTGATATTGAAGCGGTCGCAAATGTCGCCCATGAAAATGATATTCCACTCTTAATAGATAATACATTCGCTTCTCCTTATGGTTGTAATCCAATCGAGTTCGGTGCAGATGTTGTCATTCATTCCGCAACGAAATGGATTGGTGGCCATGGCACGACAATTGGCGGTGTAGCGGTAGATGCGGGTAAGTTCGACTGGACAAGAGGAAAATTCCCAGGTTTCACAGAACCGGATGAAACCTACCATGGACTCCGCTACGGTATTGATACGGCAGGCGCCGCATTTGCAACGAAGCTACGTGTCCAGTTACTACGCGACTTCGGACCTTGCCTAGATCCGGACAGTGCATTCAACTTCCTACAAGGGCTGGAGACACTTCATCTACGCGTGACGAGACATAATGAAAATGCACTGAAGGTCGCGAAATTCTTGCAAGAGCATCCGGCCGTCGAATGGGTGACTTACACAGGACTGGAAGATCATCCGTCTTATGAAGCTGCGAAAAAATACTTGAAGCACGGTGAAGGCTCTATTATTGTATTCGGCATCAAAGGCGGCCGTGAAGCAGGCCGAAAAGTCATTGATAACGTGAATATCTGGTCCCATGTAGCCAATGTGGGTGATGCAAAATCACTCATTATACACCCGGCTTCGACAACACACCAGCAACTCAGTGCGGAAGATTTGGAAACTTCCGGTGTAACGGAAGAACTCATCCGCCTCTCCGTTGGATTGGAGTCGGCAGACGATATTATTGCCGATTTGAAACAAGCAATTGAAAATGCTACAGCTGTAAAAGCATAATCCTCATCCTCATCCTAGAAGCGATTTCCCATTCGAAATCGCTTTTTGTTTTCGTTTTATTTACTAGAAAAATACTATTTGAATATACTTCGTATTTTTATAAAACAGATTAAAAGAACTACATACTTGATAAAGTTGCTATAGGGTCGTTTGGACTTATGCTCAATACTAGCAAGCCACTAAACAGGAAAGAGAAAGTTAGAAACTCTTTGAAAGTGCTTTCACTCTATAACTTCCAATAAAGAATTATCTGAAATTGGTATTGACTTTGTCTAAACTATGTATTAATCTAATGTTTATATTACAGACAAAAGCGAATTCGTTTATTATTCGTTATATTTATTGCGACCAAACTACTATGCAATTGGGAGGAAAGGCTATTATGTACAATCCAGAAATTGAATCGGCCTCACGCGCTCAAATGGAAGAGTGGCAGTTGAGCGGTCTAAAGACAACGGTGAAAAATGTGTATGACAATGTGGAGTTCTACAGACAAAAATTTGATGAGCTAGGTGTTAAACCAGAAGACATTCAAACTATAGATGATATTGTAAAACTACCTTTCACTATCAAGAAGGATTTCCGCGATCAGTACCCATACGGGTTATTCGCCGTTCCTATTGAAGAAGTTACACGTATTCACGGCTCTTCCGGGACAAGTGGCAAGCCTACAATAGTCGGCTATACCGAAAAGGATTTGAAAAACTGGGGAATTATTGTGGCGCGAGCTATCGTGGCGGCAGGTGGAAAAAAGTCCGATGTATTCCATAACGCATACGGTTATGGCTTGTTTACAGGCGGATTGGGTCTTCACCAAGGAGCAGACGAGCTAGGTGTGGCAACGGTTCCAATCTCCGGTGGGAATACAGAGCGTCAAATCACGTTGATCAACGACCTGAAACCAAGAGGAATTTGCGGAACACCATCCTATATTTTAAGTATTGTCGAGAAAATGGAAGACATGGGCATTAACCCGCGTGAGACAGAGCTGAAATATGGTATTTTCGGTGCTGAGGCTTGGTCGGAAGAAATGCGTGCAAAACTTGAGGAAAAATTGGATATCAAAGCTGTTGATATTTACGGCTTAAGTGAAATTATGGGACCTGGCGTAGCAGTGGAATGCCATGAAGCACAAGATGGTCTTCATATTGCGGAAGATCACTTCTTTATTGAAATCATCGATCCGGATACACTTCAACCGGTGCCAGATGGTGAAAGTGGAGAGGTCGTCTTTACGAGCCTTCAAAAGGAAGCGTTGCCAGTGATCCGTTACCGTACGGGTGACATTGCTTCCATTACACGTGAAAAATGTAAATGTGGCAGAACGACGACTCGTATGTCACGTGTCAAAGGACGTACGGATGATATGCTCATTGTCCGTGGTGTAAACGTTTTCCCTTCAGAAATGGAAAGAGAACTACTCAAAATTGAAGGACTATTCCCTGTTTATCAAATTCACCGCATTCAAAAAGGGGTTATGGAAGGCATCGAGCTACATGTCGAGTGCGACGCAACTCTATATGCCACGGTAGAGGAAGACCTAAATCATGCGTTGATTGCTGCGTTGAAGAAAAAAATACAACATCAAATGAAATCGACATGCCTCATCTCCGTGGATGTAGTCGTTAATGCACCAAAAACAATTCCGCGCTCTGAAGGAAAGGCCATTCGTTTAGTTGATAAGCGGGAATCTAACCCGATTGGTGTCTAATTAGGACACCTTAGAAAAAGGAGTGTATTAAATGGGGGATCTTCTACAGTTTACGTTGACTGGAGTGACAATAGGCAGCATTTATGCCATTGTCGCTCTCGGCTTCGTAACGATATATAGTGTTACGAAAGTGATTAATCTGGCGCAGGGTGAATTTGTCATGCTGGGCGGATTGACGATGTTCTCCTTGACAACGGCTGGCATTCCTTATTGGCTTGCTTTTTTCATCACTATTTTCTTTGTACTCATTCTCGGTTGGATTATGGAATTCATATTAATTAGACGGGCAAAGGGCGCAGATGCAATCAGTTTGATCATTCTGACAATCGGTGCGTCTATTTTTATTCGCGGGATTGCGAGTGTGGTGTGGGGGAAGGACCAATTACGGGTTGCTCCCTTCACGGAAAACACGCCGATCAATGTCGCAGGAGCGACAATTACTCCTCAAGCGATGTGGGTTGTCTTGATCATGTTGCTAGTTGTATTCCTTCTTTATATTCTAATTGATAAAACAATGGTTGGAAAAGCGTTCCAAGCTTCTTCGGTAAATCCGTTGGCAGCTCGTTTAATGGGTGTCAGTCCGATAAGGATGTCATCGCTTTCATTTACATTAAGTGCCGCGCTTGGTGCATTGGCGGGTCTTGCGATCGCTCCCATCATGTTCCCTGCATATGACATGGGTGCCATGTTGGGTATCAAAGGGTTTTCAGCAGCCATCCTTGGAGGTCTTGGAAGTGCACCTGGAGCTGTAGTCGGTGGCTTGTTGATCGGTTTGTTGGAATCGTTAGGAGCTGGGTATATTAGCTCGGGTATGAAAGACGCAATTACGTTCTCGGCCATCCTATTGATCTTGTTAATCCGTCCAAGCGGAATTCTTGGTGAAAAAAGTGTCGGAAAAGGAGGATTGTAATGAAGCTTCGTGGTGTTCAACAGACCAAATGGTCAGGCGTGCTCATTTTCGCTTTGGCAATCCTCGTCTTCCCGATGGTAGTGAAGCAATCCTTCTATCTGACCCAAGCGACCTTTGCAGGTATCTATGCCATTATCGCGATAGGGCTTGGTCTCTTGATGGGGTACGCTGGACAAATTTCGTTGGGACAAGCCGCTTTTTACGGAATCGGTGCTTATACAACATCGGTACTGACGGCAACGATGGGATGGAGTCCTTGGATCAGTTTGCCTGTCGCTCTATTACTGCCAGCCGTTTTGGCCTTCATCATGGGTTATACGATGTCTCGCTTGAGCGGATATTATCTAGCGATGGCGACTCTTGCCTTGGGGATTATCGTCCATACTTTATTGGTTGAATGGCGCGGGGTAACTAAGGGGGCATCGGGATTCTTCGGGATTCCACAACTTAATTTGTTCGGTACGTCCATTACTCAAGGGGTTCCTTACTATTATCTAGTTTGGTTCTTTGTCTTAGTAGTATTAGTTCTTTCATTAAATATCGTTCATTCGCGAGTAGGTCGCGCGCTCCGTTCGATACATGATAGTGAAATTGCTTCCAGTGCGATGGGTGTGAACACGGGCAAGTACAAGATGCAAATTTTCATTTTAAGTGCGATGTTTGCCGGTCTAGCCGGATGGCTATTTGCTCATATGAGTTATAGTATTTCTCCTGCAGCCTTTACGATTGATGCGTCTATCTTATTCTTGGCAATGGTCGTTCTCGGTGGAAGTGGCAGTGTTTGGGGAGCTTTGATCGGGACCTTGCTTATTAGAGTAGTCGGAATAGTCGTTCACGCACTTGGAGAAAAGTTTCCTTTTATCACAAGTGACTTCGAACATGTCATTTACGGTCTGATTTTGATGCTTGTTGTTATTTTCTTGCCACGTGGTCTATTCCCTACGATTGCTGACTGGTTTGAATCGTTGGCGATTAAACGATCCAGTAAGAAATCAATGATTAAAGTCGCAGCGGCAAAACGAGAATTGTAAATTGATTTTTTAAAATAGAGGAAAGTAGGGGGAGGATTATTCTCCCCTACTCCTCTGCATTGGAAGGTTACTAAAGTCGTGATTAGTAAGTGGCGATTGAAATGATGTCAGAGTGTATTTGATTGAAAGTGAGGCGGTCTTAATTGTTACAAGTGGAATCTATTACAAAAAGATTCGGTGGGGTCGTGGCGAATAGTGATGTGACTTTTTCAGTTCAGGAAGGACAGATTGTCGGACTAATCGGTCCGAATGGTGCTGGGAAAAGTACAATGTTCAATATGATCTCGTCCGTTTTTCCGCCTACGGAAGGAACGATTACTTTCAAGGGACAGCGGATTGAGAAGCTGCCTTCATTCCAGGTTGCACCATTGGGCATTTCACGTACTTTCCAAAACTTGCAGGTCTTCAAAAATATGACGGTCATTGAAAATGTGATGGTTGGTCAGCATATGAAAACAAAAACTGATCTACTCGGAATGGCTTCCATGTTGCTTGGTTTGACGAAAAGGGAACGGAAAGTGTATGACGAAGCGATGAGTTATTTAGAGTTTTTCGGCCTTGAAGACCTCTATGACCAAAAGGCGGCAAGTCTATCTCTTGGGAAGTTGAGGCTTTTGGAATTCGCTAGAGCGTTTGCGACGGAGCCGAAGCTTCTATTGCTCGATGAGATTGCGGCGGGATTGAATCATAAGGAAACATTGGAAATGAGCGAACTGATTAAAAAAGTCCGTGATTCGGGTGTTACCGTCCTCGTCGTAGAGCATGACATGGATTTGGTGATGAGCATCTGTGACAAGCTTGTGGTGCTGGATCAAGGCGTGAAAATTGCCGAAGGGACACCGAAAGAGATACAGGAGAATGAAGCGGTTATCACTGCCTATTTAGGTGCTGATATAGATGAATCTGAAGCTGAAAAGGTGGGGGAGGCGATATGAGCGGCGAAAAATTGATGGAAGTCATTGATCTTTCGGTTAGTTACGGACCCATCCAAGCATTGGACAAGGTATCCCTATCTGTCAACAAAGGGGAGATTGTGGCTCTGTTAGGGGCGAATGGGGCTGGCAAAACCACATTATTGCAAACGATTTCAGGACTCTTGAAGCCAACCGGCGGAAAGGTGATTTATCAAGGCACGGATATTACGGGGATGGAAGCTGAAAAAGTCGTGGAAAAGCACCTAGTGCATGTACCTGAACATCGTCAAGTGTTTTCTACGATGACGGTGTTGGACAATCTGTACCTTGGCGCCTACCATCACCGTAAAAAATCAAAAATGAAGAAAATCGAGCAAAATATCGAGAAAGTTTTTGATTTATTCCCAATTTTGAAAGACAGGAAAGACCAGCTTGGGGGAACGATGTCGGGCGGTCAGCAACAAATGCTTGCTATTGCACGGGGTGTAATGGCTGAACCGGAACTGCTTTTGCTGGATGAGCCCACACTAGGACTCGCTCCGATCATTGCAAAAGACGTGTTAGAACTGGTTCGCGATTTAAGGGATGAATTTGGCACGACGGTTCTGCTGATTGAGCAAAACGTGAACGCTTCCCTAAAAATTGCCGACAGAGGCTATGTCATTTCACATGGCGAGATTGTCAAAAGCGGGAAATCCACTGAATTGTTAAATGATCCTGAAGTTAAAGAAGCGTATCTTGGTCACACAGTACATTAAAATGGGGGATTTTGAATGAAAAAATTGTTATTGCCATTTTTGATGGCTATCCTGACTGCTTTGCTCCTCGCAGCATGTAGTGGAGACGATTCAAGCGCCGGTAAAGAGAAAGAAGAAGGCGGTTCAACAGGCGGCAGCGAAGGCGGCGGAGAAGTTACTGAATACAAAATTGGTGCGATTTATTCCAAAACGGGTCCAAATAGCCCGCTTGGCGAGCCCGAGTGGAATGCAACAAAACTGATTGAAGAAAAAATCAATGCAGATGGCGGCATCAACGGCGTGCCGATCAAAATCATTCTTGCTGATGACGAGTCAAGCCAAGAAAAAGCGACACAAGAAGCCAATCGTCTGATCAATGACGAAAAAGTTCTAGCGATTCTAGGTTCTTCCGGTAGTGGTGAAAGCTTGGCGATGAAAGGGATTGCCATGCAGTTACAAGTACCTATGGTTTCGGCTGCAGCAAGTACACATGTTGTCGAGCCAGTAGAAGAGTCGAAATGGGTATTCAAAACACCTCAATCCGACCGACACGCTGTTGAGCGGGTTTACATTTACTTGAATGAACAAGGCATCAGCAAAGTAGGTACAATTACAGACTCTAACGCATTCGGTTCCAGCGGCCTTGAGCAAATGGAAGCGATGGCAGATGAGTACAAAATTGAGCTTGTTGCAAAAGAAAGCTACAACACACAAGATCCGGACATGAGTGCGCAGTTGACAAAGATCAACGGATCGGGTGCAGAAGCAATCATCGTGTGGGGAACAAATCCTGGACCGGCAGTTATTGCGAAAAACGCGCGTGATCTAGGCGTCAAACTTCCGATCATCGGAAGCCACGGAATTGCCAACCAAAACTTCATCACATTGGCGGAAGCTGCAGCGGAAGGCGTTGTTATCCCGACAGGTAAACTTCTATTCCCGAGCCAGATTCCAGCAGATGATGTTCAATATGATGTCATTTCCGCATTCTACGAAGAGTACACTGCGAAGTATAGCAGCGAACCAACGAACTTCGGTTCTTACGGCTATGATAATATCATGCTTGTGGTCGAAGCGTTGAAGAACGGTGCAACTGATCGTGAATCCATCCGCGATTACTTGGAAACAAATGTTAAAGACTGGGTTGGAACGACAGGCGTATTCAACTTCTCCGATCAAGACCATAACGGTTTGACAGCAGACAGTTTGGTCATGGCAGTTGTCAAAGACGGAAAGTGGACTTTTCTTGAGTAATTCAATCAAGTGAAAAAAGCGAGGCGCTTTAACGAGCGCCTCGTTTTTAATTTGGGGAAAACAGTCGTTTTTTGGAATGGGTATGAGCGCTCGTGAGGGAATATGAGCGTTGAGCAGTAGATATGATCGCTAGCGGGGAATTGTGGGCGTTGGGTAGGGAATATGATCGCATGCGGGAAGATATGAGCGTTGGGCAGGAAATATGATCACTTGCCCGGTTTTATGAGCAGGAGTCCGACTTACGAGTAGATTTACATTCGAATTCTTCTCTCGGACAACCCCTATTATAATAGAAGGAACTTATTTAAAATAAGATACCCCTTGCTGGCAAGGGGCAATAAATTAGTCTTCCACTGGAACAAAATATTCACTTTTCCGGTAGACCATCGCTTGCATTGTGGCGATTAGGTCTTTTCCATTGGTGATTTCGATCGTATACCAAGCGAGACGATGATTGCGCTTGTCTTCACGGGCCGTTGCGGTAATCTTTTCTCCGGCAAGGGCGGCAGACATGAAATTCATTGTCGTGGTTACACCGACAGCAGTTTTTCCGTATGAATTACTTGCCACTGCAAAAACATAATCGGCCAATGAGAATAGGACTGCTCCATGAACGGTATTATGTGCATTGAGCATATCTTTGGTCGGCACTAGCTCGGCAGTCGCCGTTCCGAGGCCAAAGTCAACCAGCTTCATACCCAAATATTGTGCATACGGTTCCTGTTCAAGAACGGTTCGAATTTCCTCATAATGCAGTTCATGTACCTCTGTTTCATCTATCCGTTTTGTCATTTTATACACGTCCTATCTTTTTATAATATGAATCATTGTAAGCGATACCATTTTTTAAAAATAAAACACCCCACTTCCTTATTTTTCAAGCGTATAATACACTACATAAATTGAACGGCCGGGAGGAAAATAGATATATTATACTCTAAAACCGTACCACAAATAATTCCCAAAGTGAATAAGATTCTGTCAATTAATCTAAATCACATAAATAAAGACATTTAATAACTACCCCTTTATAAGGAAGGGAATAAATAAATATGTCAGAGAGTTTTCAGAAACTATTGTTGACAGTAAAGAAAGAATAGTTTAAAATACTTTATATCACAAGAAATGAACGTATCGTTTAAATTGTGTTATACGTGGGTAAATAAAGGATACGATTATAAACCAAAAATTTTGAAAAGAGGGATTCTCTCATGCAGGAAGAACAGATCTTCGATGTAACGGTTATCGGAGGAGGTCCGGTCGGATTATTTACGGCTTTTTACGCTGGGATGCGAAAAATGTCAGTCAACTTGATAGAAAGCCTACCGCAATTGGGCGGACAGCTTTCAGCTCTATACCCTGAGAAATTCATTTACGATATCGCTGGCTTCCCAAAAATCAGTGGGCAAGATCTAATCGATAATCTGGTCGAGCAAATGTCACAATTTGAGCCAACTATCACTCTTGAGCAAGATGTTCAAGAAGTAGAGAAACTGGAAAATGGTGTATTTAAATTAACGACTAATCGTGAAATCCATTATTCTAAGGCAATTATCATTACGGCAGGAAATGGAGCGTTCCAACCTCGTAAACTGGGTCTAGAGGATTCCGAGAAATACGAAGGGAAGAATCTTCATTACTTCATTAAAGATTTGAATTCGTTTGCAGGCAAAAACGTCCACGTTTATGGCGGAGGAGACTCAGCTGTGGACTGGTCGCTCATGCTTGAGCCGATTGCGGAAAAAGTAACATTGATTCACCGCCGCGATAAGTTCCGTGCGCATGAAGCGAGTGTCGAAAACTTGATGAATTCGAAAGTCGAAGTAAAAACTCCTTACGTTCCAGTTGAATTTGTCGGAGAAGACAAAATTGAGAAAGTCGTCCTGGAGAAGGTGAAAGAGGGGCTTAAAGAGGAAGTGGAAGTGGATGATGTCATCGTCAACTATGGGTTCGTCTCATCTCTTGGACCGATTGCCAATTGGGGCCTTGAAATTGAAAAGAACAGCATCGTCGTGAATTCCAAAATGGAGACAAACATCGAAGGGATCTACGCGGCGGGCGATATTTGTACGTATGAAGGAAAAGTTAAATTGATTGCTAGTGGGTTTGGTGAAGCGCCAACAGCGGTAAGCAATGCGAAGGTCTACATTGACCCGACAGCCAAAGTTCAAGCGACTCACAGTACAACGCTTATGGAACAAAAAGAAGACAAAAAAGTGAAAGTCGGACAATAATCCATTTTCCACATAAAAAGGAGGATATGGCCATATGGCTAAATATACAGTTGTAGATCAATCCACTTGTATCGCTTGCGGAGCTTGCGGTGCGAGTGCGCCGGATATTTTCGAATATGACGATGAAGGCTTCGCATTCGTGCATCTTGACAACAACGAAGGGACAGCCGAAGTTGATGAGGATCTTTATGATGATCTGGAGGATGCAGTAGAGGGCTGCCCGACAGATTCTATTAAAGTGGCAGAACATCCGATTGTTTTAGAAGAAGTGTAAGCAAGCAACCATAACTGGAAATTAATAAATAATGCGATTCTTGAAATATGAATTAGGCTTGGGACCCGCCTTTTGAAAAAGAGGCGGGATTCCTATGCTCTTTTTCTCTCCCTATAACCTTTCAGGAAGGGAGAAAAGCATTGGAGAACCTACTAAGTATCTAGGTTTATCTCTATCTGGCGGATTGGAAAGCATTACAGAATATGGGCGGTATATTTGTCAGAATACATTTGCTTTATGCGGTTGTATGTACTATACTAAACTTATATATAACGATATGCAGCTCTGTCGTTTGATTGTTGTTATACCAAGTGAGGGCATATTGAAAACAATCAATATGAAGGAGGAAAAGAAAAATGGTTACATTGACGGCGATGACAGAAGAAGAGAAATTGGAACGCTTTATGGAGCGTCTTGAAGCGGGAGAGAAGATTGAAGCGGATGATTGGATGCCGGATGAGTACCGTAATGCACTCATCAAATTGATTTCCATGCACGGTATCAGCGAAATTATGGGAGCGCTTCCGGAAAAAGAATGGGTTCCAAAAGCACCTTCCCTTTACCGCAAACTCGGCATCATGGCAAAAGTTCAAGATGAGATGGGCCATGGCCAGCTTCTATTACGTGTAGCGGAAGATTTGCTAAAACCTTACGGGAAAACACGTGGCGACCTTATGCAGGATCTTTTCAATGAAGATCTGAAATTCCATAACGTCTTCCATATGGATACGAAAACGTGGGCAGATGCGGGATTAATTGGCTGGCTTGTCGATGGCGCAGCTATTATTACTCAAACGAACATGTTAGGTGCTTCTTACGGACCATACGCAAAAGCATTACAGCGAATCTGTGCAGAAGAAGTTTTCCACGCGCAGCACGGTGAAGCAATCATCATGGCGCTCGCTGAAGGAACAGAAGAGCAAAAGGCGATGATCCAAGATGCGTTAAACCGCTGGTGGCCATCACTTCTCATGTTCTTTGGACCTGCAAGCAAAGAGACGACAGGCAGCTCGAAACAAGACACAATGGTTAAATTTAAAATCCGTATCAATACGAACGAAGAATTACGCCAAAGCTTCCTAGATAAATATGTTCCACGGATCCTGTCTCTTGGTTTGACTATTCCTGACCCGACAATCCGTTTTGACGAAGAGAAAAATGAGTGGATCTATCAACAGCCAGACTGGGCAGAGTTCAAGAAAATTATCAACAACCAAGGGCCAAGATCACAAGCCCGCCTGAACCTGCGACGCTCTTCGTATCAAAATAACGCATGGGTACGCGAAGCGTTAGCCGCGGTAGTAAACTAACAGGACGTTAAGGGAGGAACGATGACTATGTCAGAGAAAACATTTTACCAAGAATTTGAAGTGTTCAGCAAAAGAACGCCGACATCCCATTTTCAACACCAATTCGACTTATTGGCCCCAAATGAAGACATGGCTCTCATGATGGCGCAAGAGAACTTCATGCGCCGGGAGCCAGTAGTAGATATTTGGGTAGTCAATAAAAAGCACGTGCGCACCATGAATCCAGAGGAAAGATTATCACTTCAACGATTAGATAATAAAGATTACCGGACAACGAAAGGGTACGGCTACCTTCGTAAAAAATGGCGTGAGTACGAACAAGGCATGTTAGACGAGAAGGAAATACTGTCATGGGCGGGAGGAAGAAAGAAATGAGTAATACAGAAAAAGTACTGACAGCACAAGAAAATGACGCGTTGAAAGCGCTTCTATTCCAACTGGCTGATGATGATTTCTTATTTTCATATCGTGCATCTGAATGGTTAGGCCTTGCTCCGCATATTGAGGAAGACGTAGCTTCCTCATCTATTACACAGGATACAATGGGGCATGCCGCCATGTTCTATAAATTACTAGAAGACCTTGGCGCAGGCAAAGCGGATGACCTGGCTCACCTACGTCCTGCCGGCGAGAGAAGCAACAGTGTATTGGTGGAGCGTGTGAACGGAGAAGGGTATTACATGGATACACCACAATACGATTGGGCTTATACCGTGGTAAGAAGCTATTTCTACACACAAGCGAAAAAAGTGAAAATCGATTCCTTGCGCTCAAGTTCTTATGAGCCGTTGGCGGAAGTAGCCGTCAAAGCAAATATGGAGCTTTACTACCACTTGATGCACTGGAAACTATGGTTCGAACAATTGTTAAGCTCGACAGAAGAAGCGAAGAAAAGAATGCTGGCTGCCATTGAATTGGTCGTACCGGATTTCGGCGATGTGTTTTCTTATGGTGATCAAAAAGAAAACATCGTAAATGCAGGATTTATTGCATCGGAAGAAGAATTGAAAGCTAACTGGATTGCTGCGCTTACTCCTGTTTTCGAAAAATTGGGTATTGCTCTACCGACAATTCCTGAGAAACCGGAAATGAACGGCCGTAATGGCGAGCATACAAAAGACTTGGAAGATGCTATCGCGACTCTATCCGAAGTCTATCGTTTGGACACTGCGACTGCTTGGTAATTTCAAACTTAGAAAGAGGTGTCCGTAATGGTACTATCTACAAATCCGAAGGTTGAGTCCGTGCTAGAAATTCTCGGAAACGTCAAAGACCCGGAAATTGATACGGTAAGCATTGTGGATCTAGGAATGGTAGAGAAGATCGAAACGGAGAACAAGCACGTAACCGTGATTTTGTTGCCCACATTTTTAGGCTGTCCAGCACTTGAGATCATTCGGGAAAACACTAGAAAAGCTGTTTTAGAACTTCCTGAAGTGGATGAAGTGACCGTAGACTTCATTTACAGTCCGCCATGGACTTCAGACAGGGTTACGGAGCAAGGACGCGCGGGGTTGAAAGAGTTTGGAATTGCTGCCCCGCCACGTCACATCGAAGAAGATGGTTCCTGGCATGTGGATTGCCCTTATTGCGAATCGACGTATGTGACGATGGACAATATTTTCGGCCCGACTGCTTGCAGAAGCATTTTATATTGCAAAAGCTGCAAAACCCCTTTCGAGGCGATGAAACCTGTTTCAACATTAATGTAAAACGGAGGAGAAAAAATGGCTAAACTGATTGCTCTTTACAAACATCCAGAAAACACGGAAGAATTCGACGAACACTATTTCAACGTTCACGGACCGATCACGGCAAAAATTCCGGGATTGCGTGAAATGAAAGTTACAAAATTCACCGGTTCTCCAATGGGTGGAGAAGCTCCCTACTATTTAATGTGCGAAATGATTTACGATGATATGGAATCACTTCAGGCAGGGCTTCGTTCGGACGAAGGAAAAGCTTCCGGTAAAGACTTGATGGGCTTTGCAGGGAAACTAGTAACATTAATGATTGGTGAGGACAGCTAATGAGCGGTTATGAGTTCATAGAGACGTCGATTGACAATATGACTGGTGTCATTGAACTCAACCGGCCGCGTCAATATAATTCATTAAATCGCAAAATGGTAAGTGAAATTTTGAGTGCCATGCAATCATTTGATCGGGATGACGACGTTCGCGTCATCCTGATTGCAGGAAAAGGAAAAGCTTTTTCCGCAGGTGCTGATATCGATGAGATGGCCGAAGCCGATTCCATGAGTCTCGAGCTGTTGAACCAATTCGAAGACTGGGATCGTTTGGCGCTAATTAAAAAGCCTGTCGTCGGTGCGGTGCATGGTTTCGTATTTGGCGGTGGATTTGAATTGGCCCTTTGTTGTGATGTCCTTATCGCGGCACGAGGAACGGAGTTTTCATTCCCGGAAGTGAGCCTTGGGGTCATGCCTGGAGCAGGGGGGACACAACGGTTGACAAAGCTGGTGGGCCGAGCGAAAGCCATCGAATGGTTATGGACGGGAGAACGGATTCCAGCCGAAGAACTGCTGAAATATGGAGCTATCAATCGGATCGTTTCACCGGAGTTGCTGCGGGAAGAAGCTCTGCGATTCACAAACCGGATCGCGAAGATGCCACCGCTTTCCCTTCGGTTGATCAAAGACTCGGTGAATAAGGCCGTTGACTATTCACTATATGAAGGAATGCAATACGAGCGGAAGAACTTCTATTTATTATTTTCTTCAGAAGATCAAAAAGAAGGCATGAACGCTTTCATTGAAAAGAGAAAACCGAATTACAAAGGGAAATGACGGAGGTGCGGCTTCGTGTTTGAAACGATTTCGTATGAAATAAAAGACGGTGTAGCATGGCTCACAATGAACCGGCCGGACAAATTGAACGCATTTATCGCCCAGATGAACCATGAAATCAAAGATGCCATTCGGTCGGCTTCTCAGGACGATACGGTGCGTTGTATTGTTCTGACGGGAGAGGGCCGTGCATTTTGTTCTGGCCAGGATCTTTCGGAAGTGACCGAAGACATGGACTTGGGACAGGTATTGCGGGACCATTACGGACCGATGATTTTGCAAATCGAAAAATGCGAAAAACCGATTATCGCTGCGATTAACGGGGTGGCAGCAGGAGCTGGATTCAGTCTCGCACTTGCTTGCGATTTCCGTCTGATTTCTGAGCGTGCCAGTTTAGTGAATGCCTTCATTCATGTCGGTTTGATTCCAGACTCGGGGAATTTGTATTATCTAACACGTTTGGTTGGACCAGCGAAAGCGACAGAACTTTCGGTTCTTGGAGAGAAAGTGACGGCCGACCAAGCTGTTGAATGGGGTCTGGCCAACCGTAAGATTGCCGAGGAAGCTTGGGAAGAAGAAGTTACTGCTTTTGCAGCACGCATTGCAACGCTGCCAACGAAAGCAATTGGCTTAATTAAACGCGGTCTGAAAGATGCTGAGACGCTTCCATTCGAAACGTTCTTGGAAAGGGAAGCGGAAGGTCAACGAATTGCAGGGCTGACGGAAGATCATCGTGAAGGTGTCACGGCATTTTTGGAAAAACGGAAACCTGTATATAAAGGAAAATAAGAGGAGGAACTTTTCATGACAAAGACACAAGAAACAGCAGTTGAAACTCAATCCATGAAACGTGATTTTTACAAGCTTTTCATCAACGGAGAGCAAGTGGAAGCTAGCGACGGCGGACGTACGAAAGTCGTCAACCCGGCTACTGGGGAAGTGATCGCGGAAGTTGCGAAAGCGACGAAAGAGGATGCACAACGCGCTGTAGAAGCAGCAAGAGCAGCATTTGACAACGGAAAATGGAAACGTACTCCTACAGGACGCCGCGCACGCGTATTGAACAAAATCGCAGCAATCATGCGCAGCCGCTTCAATGAACTCGTAGAACTGGAAGTTTTAAATACAGGTAAATCGATCGGTGCGGCACAAGGACAAATCAACCAAGCGATAGAAGACTTCGAATTCTACGCAGGTGCAATCGTTGGCCACCGCGGTTCTGTCAATAACGTTCCTGGCCAATTCCACAACTACACGGAAAAAGAGCCGGTTGGCGTTTGTGCCCAAATCATCCCTTGGAACTATCCATTGATGATGGCTGCTTGGAAAGTGGCACCGGCAATCGCAGCAGGATGTTCTGTAATCATCAAACCAGCATCTCTGACTCCATTGACAGCAATCATCCTAGGTGAGATTTGTCATGAAGCAGGCGTTCCGGAAGGTGTCGTTAACATCGTCCCTGGATCTGGTTCTGAAATCGGGAACTTCCTTGTAGAACATGAGCTAGTGAATAAAGTGGCATTCACAGGTTCTACACCAATCGGTAAAGATATCATGGCGCGTGCTTCCAGCACATTGAAACGCGTCACACTAGAGCTTGGCGGAAAATCTCCGAACCTCGTTTTCGAAGACGCGGATATCGATGCAGCTGTAGACGGCTCCATTTACGGTATCTTCAATAACACTGGACAATCTTGTGAAGCAAGATCACGTCTGTACATCCACGAAAGCGTCTATGATGAGTTCATGGAGAAATTCATCGAAAAAACAAATCGAATCGTCCTAGCCGATCCGATGAGCCCAGAGACACATGTTGGTTCGTTGATCGACCAAAGTCAATTGGATACAGTGAAATACTATGTTCAGTCTGCGATCGATGAAGGTGCTGAAATCCTTGCTGGTGGAAAGCAACTTCATCCGGAAGGCTTTGAAAATGGCTTCTGGTATGCGCCAACTATCATCGGCAACGTGACACAAGACATGAAAGTCGTTCGCGAGGAAATCTTCGGACCAGTTGTCGTCGTTTCGAAATTCTCCGATGAGAAAGAAGCGATCAAATTGGCGAACGACACGGAATTCGGTCTTGGCTCTGCCATCTGGTCGAAAGACGGGGCAAGATGCACACGCGTGGCGAATCAGATCGAGGCGGGCATTGTCATGGTTAACTGCCCATTCTCCGCGTTCCCTGGCACGCCTTTCGGCGGATATAAACAATCCGGTTTCGGACGCGAACTAGCCATTGAAACACTTGACCTATATTCAGAAACAAAGAGCATCATGTCATATTATGGAGCACGTCCACTAAATCCGTTCGGACTATAATGGGCGATAAGGAACAGGGACCGATTGGTCACCTGTTCCTTGCTCATTCAACACATAGGGGGAAAACTGATGATCAAGAATATTGTAGTTGTCGGATCCGGCGTCATGGGAAGAGGTATCGCTTACGTCGGCGCAACAGGCGGTTACTCCGTCACGATGGTTGATATCAATCAAGATGCTTTGCAAAATGCCGAAAAGGAAATCGGTCTGATTTTTGACAAAGGATTAGAACGCGGCAAGATTACAACTGAAGCGGCAAACCAAGCCCGTGAAAATCTCCACTATGCAACGGATCTGGCTGAAGCTGCCAAAACAGCGGATCTTGTCATTGAAGCAGTTCCTGAAATTGCGGATATTAAAAAGGCTGTATTTGAAACAATTGAAGCGAATGCTCCGGCACATTGCTATTTTGCAACAAACACATCCACGATGAGCCCGACGGAAATTGCATCTTATGCGAAACGCCCGGAAATGACGATTGCGATGCATTTCTTCAATCCTGTACATAGAATGCCGTTAGTCGAAATCGTCCGTGGATTAGAGACAAGCGATGAAACTGCTGAAGTGATTAAGCAAGTCGCGATTCAAATGGGTAAAGAGACAGTTGTCATTAATGAGTTCCCAGGATTCGTCACGAGCCGAATCAGTGCGCTTGTTGGAAATGAAGCGTTTTACATGCTGCAAGAAGGACTCGGAACTCCAGAAGAAATCGATAAGGCAATTAAATTAGGTCTGAATTATCCGATGGGACCTTTTGAGCTTGTTGACTTGGTCGGCTTGGATGCGCGTCTGAATAACTTGAGATATATGCACGAAAAACTGGGTGAAAAATATCGCCCTGCACCACTGTTGGAGCAATATGTCAAAGCGGGTCGCCTAGGCCGGAAAAGTGGCAAAGGGGTCTATGATTACACACAAAAGGAGAAGGGTGACAAATGAGAGAAGTCGTTATCGTAGATGCTGTCCGTACACCGTTCGGCAGATATAAAGGCGCATTGAAATCCATAAGGCCGGATGATTTGGGCGCTGTCGTCATTAAAGCATTGTTAGATCGTAACCCGAATCTCCCGCCGGAACAAATCGAAGAAGTCGTTTTTGGAAATGCCAATCAGGCTGGAGAAGATAACCGGAACGTTGCCAGAATGTCGGCGTTGCTAGCTGGACTTCCAATCGAAGTCGGCGGAACGACAGTCAATCGCTTATGCGGGTCGGGCCTAGATGCTGTTATGTATGCTGCCCGGGCCATTATGGCGAATGAAGGGGATATTTTCATCGCAGGTGGAACGGAGAGCATGACGCGCGCGCCGTTTGTCATGGGGAAACCGGAAACTGATTTTCCACGCGGCGATATGAAAATGTTCGATACGACTATCGGCTGGCGCTTCACGAACAAAAAATTGGAAGCGATGTACGGATCTGACACGATGCCGAAGACGGCTGAGAACGTGGCGGAGCGTTTCAATATTACTCGGGAAGAACAGGATGCATTCGCTTTAGAAAGCCAACGCCGTGCGAAAAAAGCGATGGAAGAAAATGCGTTCAAAGATGAAATCGTACCGGTCGTCTATAAAGATCGTAAAGGAAATGAAATCGTCGTGGACACGGACGAACATCCACGTCCAGACACGAGCTTGGAAACATTGAGCAAACTCCGTCCTATTTTCGAAGGCGGCACGGTGACAGCCGGCAACGCTTCGGGAGTGAACGACGGCGCTGCAGCTCTACTCGTCATGAGTGCGGACAAAGCAAAAGAACTCGGTTTGAAACCGTTAGCGAAATACGTAGTCGGCGCTACAGCGGGACTGGAGCCTGCTGTCATGGGCCTAGGTCCGATCTATGCCTCCCAGAAAGCAATGCAACGCGCCGGGTTGACAGTGGATGACATCGGCCTAGTGGAACTGAACGAAGCCTTCGCTTCCCAATCATTGGAGTGCATTCGTCAATTGGAATTGGATACGGAGAAAGTCAATGTGAACGGCGGGGCTATCGCATTCGGACACCCACTTGGTGCAAGTGGCGCCCGTATTTTAACAACCCTGATTTATGAAATGAATAAACGGGATACGAAATATGGTTTGGCGACAATGTGTATTGGTGTCGGTCAAGGTATTGCTACGATTGTTGAGAAAGTGTAAGAATAATCTAATTCAAAAGAAGACCTATGAGTAAGAGCAACACTAGTTGATTGGAGTGGAAGGCGGCGACTCCTGCGAAGGTCGTTACGAAGAACGGCCTTTGCGCCAAAAAAGCGTAGCGTTTGGCGGCAGGATGCCTAAATTTCTGCAAAGTGCGCAGAAATACGGCAAATCGAACCCTTCGCTGTTCGATTGGCTGAGGCAACGCCCGCGGAAAGCGTCCGCCTGCTCCTGTCGCTGCGCTTTCGTCGCAAATGAAATTTGGAGCGGAAATCAACGGTGGGTAATCTGCATACTGATGTAGAATAAGATAAATTATTTCATTGAAGGGCTTTTCCAATGAAAAGCCCTTCTTTCTAATAAGGAGTGGAAACATGGAACCTGTTCTGTTTGAAAAAAAAGATAATATCGCTTATGTCACGATCAATCGGGAAGAAGCGCTAAATTGCTTTAACTATGAAACGCTTCAAAAACTGCAAGAGGTGACCGATTCCATCGCCATCGATCCGGAAGTGCGAGTCGTCATTTTCACTGGCGCCGGAGAAAAGGCTTTTAGTGCAGGTGCAGACCTGAAAGAACGGAAAACCTTGAACGAGACAGAAGTGAGACGAAATGTAAAAGCAATCCGTGATGTCTTCAACAGCATTGCTGAATTGCCGCAACCGACAATCGCAGCTGTCAATGGGTATGCCCTCGGCGGCGGTTTTGAATTGATGGTGGCGTGTGACTTCCCGATTGCAGTAAAAGAGGCAACGCTAGGATTGACGGAAACAAGCTGGGCAATTATCCCGGGAGCTGGCGGCACTCAACGTTTACCGCGTCTAATCGGTGAGATGAAAGCGAAAGAATTGATTTTTACCGCAAAACGACTCACTGCAGACGAAGCCTACGAACTCGGCCTTCTCTTACAAGTGGTAGAGAAGGAAAATCTGCTCTCCAGCTGCGAGGAGCTCGCTAAAAATATTTTGAAAAATGGACCGGTTGCCATTAAACAGGCTAAATACGCGATTAACGAAGGAATGAATACGGACTTACGGACGGGCTTGGCGATTGAGTCAAAAGCATATGAATTGACCATTCCGACAGAAGACCGGATGGAAGCTCTTCACGCCTTCAGCGAAAAGAGGAAGCCTGTGTTTACGGGTAGATAATCTTGTCTACCGATCTTCCGCATTGTTATAATGGAAGGGAAACACACGGAGAATAACAGAAGAAAGCGTGGTTAGTTCCATTTCAAATACACAATCAATGATATTCACCATATTCGGTGACTATATTCGTCATTATGGAAACAAAATATGGATTGGTAGTTTAATCAGGCTGATGAAGGAATTTGGTCATAATGAACAGTCCGTGCGGGTTGCTGTTTCGCGTATGATGAAATTGGGATGGTTCAATACCGAAAGGCAAGGGAAAAAGAGCTATTATTACCTGACCCCTCGTGGAGTAGCCCGTATGGATGAAGCGGCGTCTCGTATCTTTAAGTTGGATCCACATGCGTGGGACGGGAAATGGCGGATGCTCATGTACACTATTCCGGAAGAAAAGCGTCAAATCCGGGATGAACTCCGGAAGGAATTGTTGTGGAGCGGATTCGGAAGCTTTTCCAATGGTTGTTGGATTTCCCCAAACAATCTGGAAAAGGAAGTAAATCTTTTAATCGAGAAATATGAGATTAGCGAATATGTCGATTTCTTTGTTTCGGAGCATAAAGGCCCACAAACCGACCGATCTCTCGTGGAGCGAAGTTGGCCGCTAGAAGAGATTGAGGAAAAGTACGAGGAGTTCATCTCGACGTACAGCAAAAAATATATCATCTCGAATAGTAAAATGGAGAGCGGTCAAATGACGGATGCTCAATGTTTCGTCGAAAGAACGAATCTTGTTCACGAATATCGAAAATTTCTCTTTACAGATCCGGGCCTTCCGAAAGAACTTCTTCCCGATATGTGGAACGGGAACCACGCAGCGCTATTATTCGGTCAATATTATAAACTGCTTGCCCAACCCGCAAGCCGTTTCTTCGAAGATGTTTTTCGCAAAGATAATGACCTCAGCCATAAAGACGAATCTTACGATGCGGTCGATCATCCGATGATTGTCCGATAGGATGGCCTTAAAGGCAACGCCTGGCTGGATAACCTCTCACGCTTTCGGGGCTGTCGCATCTTTAAAGTGGGAGATGAAAAAACCGGGAGCTTTATACAGCTGCCGGTTTTTTCGTTAATCTTGTTTTGTTTCAGTTCCTAGTATTTCATTGAAGTCATAGCCTTTTTGGACATAGGTATCGATGGAAAGTTGGATTAGGTCCAGATCCTCCTGCGTCAGTTCACGGACGACTTTACCAGGCGAACCGACAACCAATGATCGAGGGGGGATGACTTTTCCGGAAGGGATGAGGGTATTAGCACCGATGATACATTCCTCTCCAATTTCCGCATTGTCGAGAATGGTAGATCCCATTCCGATAATAGAGCGCTTTCTTACCGTGCATCCATGAAGAATGACGTTGTGGCCGACTGTCACTTCATCTTCGATCAACACAGGTGCGCCTTCATATAAATGAATGGTAGAGTTATCTTGGATGCTGCATCGTTTCCCGATCGTAATTGAGCCCTCATCTCCGCGTAATACTGAATTGAACCAGATGGTGGACTCTTCCCCGATGGTCACGTCACCAATCAGGTAGGCACCTGGGGCGACGAATACAGTTGGATGTACATCCGCTTCTTTACCGTTATAAGGAATAATCATCACTATTACCTCCGTTTGCTAGAAAAGCATTTTATCATTCTATTCTAACACATTTCTAAGATCTTAAGAGAGGAGAGCTTTTTAATATGAATGAACTCTGTACATTGCTATCCATCCAATACCCAATTCTTCAAGGAGGGATGGGTAATATTAGCAACGCAAAACTGGCAATTGCTGTTTCGGAAGCAGGAGGACTTGGGACAATTGGTTGCGGTACGTCGGAAGTTGAAGAGGTTGAAGCGAAGATTGTTGAAATCAAAAACGGCACTTCCAAAAACTTTGCGGTCAATATTGCCATCGGCGTGACGCCCCATACGGATGAGCTGATCAATTTGGTCATCAAACGTAGAGTGCCGGTCGTATCATTATCGGCTGGCAATCCATCACCCTACATACCGCTTCTTCATGAAAACGGTATCAAGGTCATTGCCATTGTGGCATCCGTCAAACATGCAAAAAAAGCGGAACAAGCTGGAGCGGATGTGTTGGTGGCAGAAGGATTTGAAGCGGCGGGCATTAATTCAAACCTGGAGTTGACCACTTTGACATTGATTCCTCAAATTGCGGCGAACGTAAAGGTCCCGGTTGTCGCAGCAGGAGGAATCGGAGATGGAAAAGGGCTGGCCGCAGCATTTGTCTTAGGTGCTTCCGGCGTACAAATGGGTACCCGTCTCATCGCGACAGAGGAAATGCAGGTTCATGATGTCTACAAGCAACGGCTGATCGACGCGACGGACACGGAAACGATGATCATCGGCCGCAATGTCGGACGGGTTCGTCGAGTGCTGAAAAACGAGTACGCAGAAGAGTTGTTCAAGCGGGAACATGAAGGGCTAACATTGGAACAATTTAATGAACTGACTACAGAGAAACAACATATTCAAGGTGCAATTGACGGGGATATGAAGCAAGGGTTTATTAATGGCGGACAAGTCTCAGGGCTTATTACCGATATTCCAACCGTCAAAGAGCTATTGGACGGAATGGTACGGGATGCTAAAGATATGCTAAGCCGTTCATTGGACCAGATAAAGAGTTTATAAGGAAATGTGGCACAACTAAATTTATTCAACATACTAAAGGGGGGAGAAACGTGTCGCAGATTTTAGAAGAAATCAAAAACAATCTGCCCTATTTTCAACAAACCTATCCAGAGGACACATGTATGATTTTATGTAACAAAGACACGATCATCGGATATATGCCAGGAGAAAGAATTGACTTGAAATTAAAAGTCGGCGAAAAGATGGAGAAGTACAAGGGAGCCGCCACGTATAAGGTGTTGCAGAGCGGAAAAAAGCTTCGAGAGGAAGTGCCCGCCAATTTCTTAGGGATTCCGTATATTTCATCCTGTATCCCCTTGTTTGAAAATGGACAATTAATTGGTGCTTTGGCAGCGGTCACTTCCAATGAAAAGATTGAGGATCTACGAAAAAGCGCGGATGAATTAAGCAAGGTCATTGAGCAAATGACGGCTTTCTCCGAAGAAATCACGAAAGCGACAGATACTTCCGCCGCTAGGTTGCAAGAGTTGTCCCAGCAATCTGAAACGATGAAGGATAATATGAAAAACATCGAACGGATCATTGAGCACGTAAAAGGCATCGCCCAAAAGTCGAACATTCTCGGGTTAAATGCAGCCATCGAAGCCGCCCGATCGGGAGAAAGCGGGAAAGGGTTTGCCGTCGTGGCCGACGAAATCCGTAAAATGGCGGCCAATAGCAATACCGCCGCAGAGGATATTCAAAAGCAGCTACAGCTGACGGAACAAGATATACTGAAGATCAATAATTCCGTCCAAGACGTGGCCGCACAAACAGAGGAATATACGGCAAGTGTCCAGGAATTCCATTCGATGCTTGAACAAGTATCGGCAACAGCCCAGCTGTTAAGTAAACAAGGCAAAATGGAGGTATAACACCGGGCAGAAAAATAGGATTCTCCCCGCAAGCGAGCGTCGGTTCGACAATCTGTTCGACCTGTTCAACCCTTTGAGGGTTTGGCAACGAATTATCTATATGAAGATGAAAAGGGGCTATCCGCTGTCACGGATAGCCCCTTTTCATCATCGTCTTTTAAAAATTGAGGTCAGGTGAATATCTTATGTTAAACCAGATGTATACTAGTAAAGGTAAAATACGGTTATTGGCAGGAGTTTAGTTTTATAAATATCTTATGTTCTTATATATTGTAAAATTTAAGTAGAGAGTATTGACCTAATAAATAACTATGTTATAGTAAATAGGGTTCATAAAACTGTAAAAAGGTGATGAGTTAATTGATCGCATTGGCAACGTGACACAATTGTTGTAGGTAGCTCTGATGTAACGTTATCGTACTCATTTCAAGTCTGGAATGGGTTACTTGTCATGTGTAAAACTCGGGAACATGCAAAACTCCTTTACAACCAGAAAAACCATCTATTGGAATGAAAATGATTTCCCCTAGAAAGATTGAGTAGCCGTTCTCACTATATGGAGGAGACCTAAAAGTGAAAATCTCATTAAAGTATTTAATTCTGCTCGTTGCCTTATTCTCAGTTGCTTTGACCCTATTTAGCAGTATTTCTTCAGGATATAAAGTGAATCAGCAGATATTAATTGATAATACATTGGAAACGAACCGTGTATATGCTCAAAAACTTGCGACAACAACGGATAATCATATGAAATCTACACTTCAAATATTAGAATATAGTTCGAAAGACATTGCGAACTATTTAGAGCAAAGTGACGCCCGTACACTCTTAGCGGATGAAGCGAAACGGTTGTTTGAACAATTGGATATATTCAACTCGGTTATCATCACTTCAGCAATGGGTGAAATTATTGCCGCCTCTCCGGAAACCTTGGATGTGGTCGGAAAGCAAGTGACTTCGCCAGGCGGTAGACAAGCTTTGGCAGAGAAAAAACCTATGATTTCTATGCCGTTTAACTCCATGACGAACCGTCTGATCGTCTTTCTTTCATACCCGATTTTTGACGGTGAAGGTACTTACCAAGGGTATGTAGGAGGATCCATTTACTTATTAGAAAAAAATATTTTAAATGAATTACTAGGTGAACATTTTTATCAGGATGGATCTTATGTGTTTGTGGTAGACGAAAAGGGACGAATCCTTTACCATCCGAACAAGGATCGAATTGGAGATGTTGTTCCACAAAACGCTGTTGTCAGTGACATTATGAATGGAAAAAGTGGAGCGAAGGCGGTTTCGAATACGGAAAACATAGAAATGCTCGCAGGATATGCCTATATGCCGACAACGAAGTGGGGGGTGATTTCCCAGCGGCCGACGGAAGCGGCATTGGCGCCATCAAACGATTTGCGAAATCAAATGATTTTTAAAACGCTGCCGATGCTATTGATATCCATTGGTCTCATTTTTTTAATGGCACGCTTCATTTCCGCACCGTTGCAAAGACTGGCGGAATACGCGAAGTCGAGCACTCAGGAGAACGAGCTTCAAGAAATTCAAAATGTAAGAGCATGGTATTACGAAGCGATTCAATTGGAAAATGCACTGGTAAAGAGCCTTGTCTTTTTCAAAGACAAAGTAAACTTTTATATCCATCAATCAACTGTTGATCCGTTGACAGGGTTAGTCAATAGACGAGCAATGGATGAAAAAACAAAGAAATGGGTTGCCGAAGACCTATCTTTTTCCATCATCTTATTCGACATTGACCGTTTTAAAAGAGTAAATGATACATACGGGCATGCTGTCGGAGACGAAGTTTTAAAATATTTGGCGAAAGAAATACGTGCTGTAGCGCGTGAACAGGATGTGTGTTGCCGGTTTGGAGGAGAAGAATTCGTATTACTCTTGCCCAACACTTTAAAATTTGAGGCTTTCGAAGTGGCAGAACAATTACGGAAGAAATTAGAGACGACTATTAGTCCTTGTGGTGAAGTAGTGACTATTTCTTCGGGGATCGCAAGCTATCCAGAGCATGCCGAGCATATTATGAGTTTAATTGAAATCGCGGATGGCTGTCTGTATGAAGCAAAGAATGCAGGGAGGAACAGAAGCATTATGGCGGATTGTAACAATAGTGTTGCAGAAGCCCTAATTTCCGTGTAAGACAATAAATTAGTCGAGAATAAAAGGAAAGGGGCTATCCGCCGTCACGGATAGCCCTTTCTTTAATCTTCGTCCTTTATATCGAGGTCAGGCGGAAGTGGTTCATTCCAATAGTCTTCGATCATTTGCTTCGCTGTTTCCAGCTGCTCGAAATACTGGCAGAACTGGGATTGACTGACGAGAAATTGTTCACCGTCATGGACTGCACGAATCCGACCGTCCAAAATATACTTTTCGACTTGCTCGGCGGGCATACCCAAGTATTCGGCGGTTTCTGAAATGGTCTTATACATAGGAATTGACTCCTTCACAGGGCGAATTTAGATCAACTTTTCAAATTGCAATCGTTTATTGAGCGCCAGCATAATCGGGATTCCCACTGCCATGACGACAAATTCTCCGACTGCAACAAATAGCCAAGTGAGAAGGAATGGGAAACCGAGCACGAGATGTAATTCGAATGCGATGATGAACATCGTGAAAGTGAACACGAGTGTATTGATAATCATCCGTTTCCCATGGCTGGCGATATAGCGGCCGGCCAAAATGGTAATGGTCAGCGAGAGGATAGAATGGCCGACACCGAACACTAAGTCGATTGGCCCCAAATCGGAAAATAACATATTGGCGACAAAGACTCCGAGGACAATACCGAAAATGTATTTTTTATTGAAGACGACGAGATGGTTAAACATCTCGGAAACGCGAAATTGGATATTGGTGAATCCAAATGGCGCCACCAAAAACGTGACAGCGACATACAACGCAGCGATGATCCCGCTCGTTGCTAAGGTCTTGACTTTCATTATATAGTTCCTCCTAGTTTTTTATCGTGGGATGGTTTCGAACCACGTCTCGAAACCCCATATGATATAGGGTTTGCAAGTTCATTATAACTCATGTGTAATCATTGTGTATTTATAAAAAAACTTTCACGTCACTCTTTAAATTTTTCAGCTCGAATTGTTAGATCCAGTTGTTCTCGAAGGATAAAAATAGCAATTTACGAGGAGTTCAGTTAATTTAGAATAAAGTTAGTTAAAAAGTTTAACAGATAGTTGAGGTGTTGAATTGCTTGAGAAACGAAAAGTCTATATTTATATTGGAATTGCCTGGACACTTATTTTCGCAGGGATGAGCTTCTACTGGGCAACAGGTGGAATGGTTGGGGTTAGATCATTAGGGGGGCAAATATATAAAATGGCACTAGAAAAAGATCCTTCGCTTGTTCCAATTGTCTGGTTAACAGGCTTTGTGAAATTAGGGGGCTGTCTATTGCTATTCTCCTTATTATACCCTTGGAAAAATGATAGATTAGAAAAGATCTTTACTATTGTCATTCGCATAGCAGGTGCTTTCCTGTTCTTATATGGCTTCTTAAATTTCATTACAATTTCACTTGCAGCTTTGAACATATTGGACTTTGATTTAAGTAGCTATGCAACGATGTGGCGTCTGATTTTTTGGGAACCCTTTTGGATGCTGGGTGGGATTCTATATTGGATGTCAGTAAAAAATACAAACGGTAACCAAGAGAGCAAATACGAACGAACTGGATAATGCATTAGCCTCTGGATTGTAAACACATGGGAATGGTTAAATACACTTATCTCTGAAGCTTTGATTTTCGGGAAGAATGTAGGTGCACATTCGCGCTGTGGTCAATTTTGAAAGTTGCTTATTGGAACAGAATGAAACTCAACAGAGATGGGGTCATCCAATGAACGCCACATTATTACTACGTTTCAAAGCTTTCATGATTGATTACATACTCATTTTTGTTTATTTAGTTGCACTATTTCTCGTGAGTGTATTCCTCTTTCCATCCCTTCAGCAACTCTTTACAGGATCACTGGTTGCTGCTCAATTCGCAGGATTTGTAATGGTGACATTGCCGGTTTCTCTCTACTTTATCATTAGTGATTCAGTGATAGGTGGACAGTCGTTCGGGAAGAAGAAAATGAGAATCCGTGTGGTCGATAAAAAAGGGAATGCCCCCTCCGTACCTCGCATGATATTTCGCACCGCCCTGAAGTTTTTACCTTGGGAATTGTCACATTACCTTGTGTACAGACTGATTTACGTAGGTGCTGGAGAGGTTCCGATCCATTATTACCTCGTCGGTGTATTCATATATGTACTTATGTTTGCTTATATTTTGACTACCATTTTCACGAAAAAGAAACAATCTTTATATGATTTGATTTCAAAAACACAAGTCATTACAGTTACTACTATCTTTTGGAGGGAAAGTGGATGGAAAATGTGGAAAGAATAGTTTGGACACTGTTACAGCACGACCGATGGAAGCTTCACATCGCCGCTACGGAAAAAGGGCTTTGTTATGTGGGTTCCCCCGATGCACCGCTTGAAGAGTTGGCGGCATGGGTGAATAAACGTTTGCCCCACTATGACCTAGTGGAGGCAGCGAATGAACTGGAGCCATACGTGACCGAATTGAAGGAGTATTTGGATGGACAGCGAACAGTGTTTGCTTTGCCTATCGATTTGCATGGAACGGCTTTTCAGCAATCCGTTTGGCATGCTTTGCAACAAATTCCGTTTGGAGAAACTGTCACCTACACGCAGGTGGCGGAGCGACTCCAGAAACCGAGCGCAGTCCGGGCCGTGGCATCGGCGATCGGGGCGAATCCCGTCATGATTCCAGTACCATGCCATCGGGTGATTGCGAAAAGCGGAAAGCTCGCCGGCTTCAGAGGTGGACTGGACATGAAGGAACATTTGCTTTTATTGGAACAGCGCCAAGTGTAAGCGTATTTTGTTTGAAACCGGGCAAGATAAGGATAAAGGACGATATTTCCTATGACGAATAAAAGGAGTATGCAGTATGACTATCAAAATAAAAGCCATTATCGGTAGTACAAGTTCCACGTCATACAACTTGAAAGTAGTCGAGTTTATGAGGAAGAGGTATGCAGAGCAATTGGAGATTACACCTGTCTTCATCAACGATCTTGACATGTTTTCCATCGATATTGAAAATGAGCCGCCTCCTGCTGTCCAAACATTCAAAGCGAACGTAAAGGATTCAGATGCGGTTTTATTCGCAGTGCCGGAATACAATTATTCTATTCCTGGAGCATTGAAAAATGCGATTGACTGGTGTTCTCGAGGGGACTTGGTGCTGCAAGGGAAACCGGCCTTTCTCATCGGAGCTTCAACAGGCGTTTTAGGCACAGTCCGTGCACAGCTCCACTTGAGACAAATCTTGACAAACCCTATGCTTGCCCCGTTGATTTTACCGGGCAATGAAGTGTTCATCGGCTCAGTGAAGGATAAGATGAATGAAGCAGGGGAAATGACGGATCAAGCAACCGTAGATTTTCTGGACAAGGTTGTCCAGAACTTTATCGCGTTTTACCATAAGACTGTGGCGGATGCTTAATTCCCTGAATGAAAAACAGATCAACCGGACGGAAACGTTCGTGGATGATCTGTTTTTTCGTGTAGTCTGGATTTGCTTGCACTTGGTCGCCATTTGCTTGCTAGATAGGATAAGTTGCTTGCGCCAAACCTTGGTTTGCTTGCACTCACCGCCTGCTTGCTTGCAAACTAAGACTTTCTGCTTGTGAGTGCATTCCGCGGAGCATCCTAAGGGAATTCACCTACTCAGACAGGCTATATATGTGATATGTTCTAAGTATAGGAGAGAGGGGGAAAGGACATTGTCACAACGGATTTCGTACGTTGCGGTGTTGCTCGGGGCAATTCTTTGGGGAACGACAGGAACGGCACAGACCTTCATGCCTCAAACCGTTCATCCTTTGGCGGTCGGAGCGTCCCGACTCGCAGTTGGCGGCTTCACTTTATTGATCATCCTATTGCTTATGCGTAAAATTCGATTCCGCCAGTGGCCTTGGAAAGCGACCATCCTAGCGGCGTTGGCGATGGCCATTTTCCAGCTATGCTTCTTCACATCCATTCGGTTGACAGGCGTGGCCATCGGAACGGTCGTGGCGATCGGCAGTGCGCCGATGTTTTCGGGCATCATCGAATGGTTGTTATTGAAGCGCCATCCGAACAGAGTGTGGGTCATGGCGACCGGGCTCGCCATCGTGGGCTGCATTTTATTGTTTTCTAATAATGAAGGGATGGTCGTCAACCCGATCGGCGTCTCCCTTTCTTTGTGCGCGGGACTCCTGTTTGCGCTTTATACGTATTTCAATAAAGACGTCCTAGAAAAAGAGGAAGCCGTTGCCTCGGTTGCGGTCATTTTTTCCGTCAGTGCGGCCATGTTGCTGCCTTTTCTATTTATTTTCGAAACAGAGGGGCTTTTGACGGGTCGCGGGGTGGCGACGGTAGTTTACTTGGGCATTGCAACGACGACAATCGCCTATATTCTTTTTTCAAAAGGGTTACAACACATCCCGTCCTCTTCCGCTGTCACTCTTTCGCTAGCAGAACCGCTCACCGCAGCGGTTTTAAGTGTGTTAGTCGTCGGTGAACGGCTCGATATCACATCTTGGATTGGTATTTCCATGTTGCTTGGAGGTATTCTCGTGCTGACCTTGAAAGGGCGCGCTGATTCGGAAACTCCGACTTGATCAGCGCGTATTTACGTCTCTGCTAAAAATACAGGGCGAAGAGGGGCCGTACGTCGGACGGCGCCGACGAGAAGAAGGAATGCGATATCCATGACGATTAAAAGTAGGCCCAGAAAGATTGTTGCCGTCACCCAATAATCTCCGTTGACATTCATCGAAAAGGAGCCAAGGGCCAGTACAGCGAGATGAGTGCCTATATGGAATTTGAAAACGGTGTTCGTCCTGTTTAATAAAGATGTGTTATCAAAGGTTTTTACGATGCTTATAAGAGCGGTGAACAAATAATAGGCGACAATCGTTTTCAGGACGAGCAATCCATACGCATAAAGTTCCCAAAGTCCAACTTGCGATTCCGATAGATTGACGAAAACTCCCGGCAATGAAATGAAAATGCCGATCGTTGCCCAAATCCCCGCTTTCTTGGCAACAGGATACGACTCGGACAGCTTGAAACAAGCCGACGCGATTAAAATATAGCCGATTGGATCGGCTAGCCAATCGATGCCGATCTGCACGCGGAAAAAGATGAAGAGATAGCCCCAGAACAGGGTTCGCATCGCTTTTTTGATCATGATGCAGGCGCCTCCTTTTTGCTCTTCTCCTGGATGATTTGATCGACTTGCTCCTGTGTGAGGTAGGGTTGTGGCGCAAAACTGCTGTACATGCCGGTATGGAATTCTTCCCCAGAGTCGGTGGTTCCTGAAATGGAAAGTAGCGGTTCCATATAACCATTCAACCTTTTTGCATACACGTAGAGGTTGTCACCCGCCTCCATTGAAAGTGGCAGTTCCAAGTGCTGAACATTCACTCCCGGCAGTTGCTCCCATTCAAAAGCCGAACTCTGGGATGGGACGTTTCGGTCCACCTTGATCATGGTCTCCCCCTCCACAAAGGGAATGATCTCAAACTTCTCGATGACAAGTGGCTCCGCCGCTTGAAACTGATCATCTCGCCATTCCGAATTAATGCCTGATGACATATGCAACAGGGGTTCCGTTTCTTCTCCGGGTTCTTGCAGAATGATTGCCCCGATCGGTGCCTCCATTTGCCCTCCCGTTGAAAAATAGACAGTCATCTTTGTAAAGGTACACGTTCCGTCCTTTATCAATTGATCCAATACATAATCGGGAAGTTCCACTTCCATCTTGCGCAGCGCATGGTGTGTGAACGTTTGCATGTTCAGGTCGGAACGGTCCTGCTCATCAGAAAAATGGGTTCCGTTTACATGCGCGCCCACCCCTCCGATATTGACGGCGGATGCGGAACTTCTGTCATCTTTATTGGTCAGATAATAAAAGACAAGGGCTGGCATCCCCTCGGTCGCCTCCACTTTTGTATATTGTTCCAGGAATATCGGTTCATTCAGCTTCTGAGCATGGGCATAAAAGGAATTGGCGATCCAGCTTAAACCGATGAGACCGAGTGCCACCCAAAAAATTAAAGGCCGCATCTTGCACTCTCCTTTCATTTCCCCGAACTTTCTCAATTCCTCTCATTATAGCATCCTATGGTTTATTCTTAAAATATGTCTGAAGATGGGTGAATGTCCTTCTTAAGAATTTCTTCATAATTCCAATGGGGGAAAGTTAAGATTCGTCGATTACAATTGGTATCATAAGAGAAAAGCGAGGTGCGGAGGATGACAACATTTACAGTGCTCGTGGCGGATGACGATCAGGATATCCGCGACGGCATAGAAATTTACTTGAAGAACGAAGGCTATCACGTATTGAAAGCGGCGGATGGAAAAGAGGCATTGGACCTGCTGTCGTCCTATGAAGTCCATCTGCTGATCCTCGATATTATGATGCCGAATATGGACGGGATTACAGCGACATTCAAAATTAGGGAGGCGCGGAACATCCCGATCATCATGCTGAGTGCGAAGGCGGAGGACTCCGATAAAATCCATGGCCTGTCGGTAGGAGCGGATGATTATGTGACGAAGCCATTCCATCCGATGGAATTGATGGCACGGGTCAAGTCGCAATTACGGCGCTATGTCCAGTTGGGTACATACGATGGGCGGCGGAAGATAGAAATTGATGGGCTTGTTCTGGATGAAGAGTCGAAGGAAGTCACCGTGGATGGGAAACCGGTGAAACTGACGCCGATCGAATATAAAATTACAGAATTGCTTATGAAACATGCAGGGCGAGTCTTCTCTATAAATGAGATATACGAACGCGTCTGGAATGAAGAGGCGTACAATGCGGAAAATATCGTGGCGGTTCATATACGTAAAATCCGTGAAAAGATTGAAGCAGATCCGAAAAATCCGAGATACGTGAAGGTGGTGTGGGGCATTGGTTACAAAATCGAAAAATGATCGCGCCATGTTCTGGTCGCTCGTTGCGATTTTTATTGCGCTGCTCAGTATCGGCTATTGCTCTTCCCATATAATAGACCTGGTTAGTGATGGCGTTGAGCGTACAACCCGGATCATTGCCTATTTTACACGTTTAGTCAAAGGGAGTATGTAATGATGAAGAAAAATAATGGTATTGCCCTGTTGCTGTGGTCGGCGTCCGTTGCTGTTGTCTTGCTAGCGCTCTTAACCTACTTCCAAGTAGGCTCACAATATCTCGGAAAAAGTTATCTTGACCAGGATGATTTCCAAATAAGAATGGACGATTTTTACAAACGTCTTGGGGCGATTGTCTTGAATCCGATTAATATCGAAGCGGAGAAGAAGCGAATTTCCGTTTCTAAAGCGGAAATTGAGGAGCATCGCCACCGATACGGCACATTGAGCGAGCAGATCGAGAATATTGAAATGCAGTATGAAGGTCGAATTGTCGATGCAGAAGCAGGCAAAAGCGAAAAACTGAAAGAGACTTTGGAGAAGGAACGGGATGCAAAGATTGAGGACATCCGTCAAAATTTTGAGGATGATGTCCATGTGGAAGCGAAAGTTCGCGCCGAGAAGGAAGCAGAGCTGGAATCCTATTTAAGGGATTATCTCAATAACCTGGAAAGTCGACCGCCGTTTCCGGTCGCTTATGAATTGAAGGACGTTGAAACGGGGGAAGTATTCTCCGCGGGGGATATGAATGCCCCGGCCGCCTATCAAAGAGACTTCATGGAGGAGAATGGATATTTCAAAGCAGAGGGTTTCCAGCTGGATGAAAAGGGCACCGTTTCTTATGATAATAATAGGTATGGAGAGCAAACCGAAGTAGTTCGGGAGTATGCAGTCAGTCCATTCCGGAATGAGGTTTCTACATCATCGGCAACTAGGGCGATGGACACGCAGCCGCAGACAAAAACCCCTGTCCGCTTGTTCGAAGGGACGGTGATCGTTCCGAAAAGCGCATTGACGAAAGGCGATCTGGGAAGGGATGTACAGCATTTTAACCGGACGAAGATTGGGATGTATATATTATGGACCCTTGGTGTGCTGGCCTTGATTGCGGTAGGTACTTTTCTCCGATTCAAAAAGGAATGGGTCACGAAGAGTCGGCTAATTGATCGGTACAATGCGTTGAAGATTGACTTCCGAGTGGGGCTTCTTCTGTTCACCATCCTTTTCCTCCCCATTTTGTTGGAGATTTTTCAAAGTCGTTATTCCTGGTTCTTTTATCGTCTAGGCATAGGAAATATCATCAACTTAGGTATCATCATCGCTTTTTGTATTCTAATTTTAGCAACTGCCGCTTTTCAGCTCGTCGCCATATGGGAACAGTTGAAAGTGGAAGGGGCCCTCGAACGGGAGCTGACAAACAGTTACACCGCCAAGTTCCTGAGGGCATTCCAAGAAATGTTTGTAAACTGGAAAATCGGTACACAAATGTTCCTGTTGCTGATCGGCTTTTTCCTTGCGGGGATCGGCTTCGTCTGTGTGATGATTGCACCGTACTTGTTAGTTGTATACATTCCGCTAGTGTTGTTTGCGGGTCTTCCTTTTATTTATATATACGTCCGGAGAGCCGCTTATCTGAACAGAATCATGATCGCTACAGAAGCGATGGCGGAGGGGAGGCTCCAGAAGGAAATCGAGGTGGAGGGCAAATCCCCGCTGGCGAAACATGCCGCCAATTTGAACAACGTTCGGGAAGGCGTCCGGATTTCCATGAGCGAACAGGCGAAAAGCGAACGGCTAAAGACAGAGCTCATTACGAATGTGAGCCATGATTTGAGAACGCCGCTTACTTCTATTATTACGTATACAGATCTTTTGAAAAATGAAGAGCTGTCTTCCGAGGAACGAATGAAATATGTTGACATTCTGGATAAGAAGTCACAGAGATTAAAAACGTTGATTGAGGATTTATTCGACGTGTCGAAGATGGCGAGCGGAAATTTGGAGCTTGCGAAACAGCGTGTGGATTTGACACAGTTGCTGCAGCAGGCACTCGCGGAACATGCCGCTGAAATTGAAGATTCCGGATTGGACTTCCGGACGACATTGCCGGAATTTCCTCTGATTGCCTCTGTTGATGGGCAACGATGGTGGCGGGTATTGGATAATCTGATTGTCAATGCGATAAAATATACGTTGCCGGGCACCCGTGTGTATATTTCGCTCCGGAAAGTGGGAAGCGATGCCGAGTTTATCGTGAAAAATGTGACGAAATACGAGCTCGGTGAAAATGTGGATGAATTATTCGAGCGTTTCAAACGGGCGGACACCTCCCGTCATACGGAAGGTTCGGGCCTTGGTCTTGCCATTGCACAATCGATTGTCGATCTGCATGGGGGGACAATGAAAATTGAGGTTGACGGGGATTTATTCAAAGTGACGGTAACGGTTCCTGCGCTGCCGTTGTAAGTTAATAGGCTACGCGTTTGCCGCTTGGATGGGCAAACGCGTTTTTCATTTAAAATAGAATAGGTACGTACCGATGAGCAAAATGCCGGCATCGGCCCACATATGGACAATCCAGGAGGGAAGGATGGTCCCGCTCTTTTCATTCAGCAATTGAAAAATGATTCCCCCTGCCCAAAGTCCACCGACGGCTAGCGCCAGAAGTGGTGGGGTGAACCACGGGAGAAAAATGGCAATATGATAAACGGCAAAAAAGAAGGAGGGCAATAACAGACGGTAACGTGATTGCCGTAGTAGATCCGTTAAAATCCCCCGGAAGAAAAATTCTTCAATAAAGGAGTTCCCTAACAAGATATAAAATGCTATAATGGGAAATATCAAACTATTCACACCATGGTCTTCTAAATCGAGTCGCAAGGATTCGAGGTCGATGAAGGGTTGTAGTAGGTTAAATGTCCCAACGATGATGGCAAGCATCCCGATTCCCGCCCCGCTGGAAATCAGGATGCTTTTTCGGTCAATTTTACTGAACTGCAAAAAGGGAAGGCGCGTCGGTCGGAATAGGAAGAATGGTATGAGTAGGAAAAGAACAATTTTGGCGGCCGTTTTCCAACCATAGGAAATCTGGAGCCCTTGTTCAATCCACAATAGGATGGCTATATTGGCAAAAGGCAATCCAAAAGCGGCTATTTTTTTCATTCAATGCACCTCCCAAGTTATGTAAAAGGACGATTAGGGGCTATTTTTGTTTCAAATGACCTTTTTTTCGAAAAAGAGGTTTAGGAATGAAGAAAAACGGGAAAAGTAAACAATAGGAAAAGTATGTGAAAGGCGAAATCGATGAAATTTGGTTCGCCGTTCGAAAAGGAGGAATGTTGGATGATTACGAACAAAGATAAGTATCCGAACAAAGAGGACTATGAGCCAAGAGGCATTGTGCGTTCCGGAGAACTTCCGCTTTCGGATCCTTCTGACTCGAACGTTTCGGACGTATTCCGTAAAAATGAGTTGACGAAAACTGGTGCCAACAAGCCTTCCGCATTCAATGAAAATAAAAAAGAATCGGTCAAGGAAATGGGTCAGCCCAACCTGTCTGTGGAATTCGGGATGGAACAGCCGTCATACACATTCAATAAAGATGTCCACAAAAAATGGAATGATTTGAATCCGAAAGAAAACCCAGTCAGAGACTAAATACAAATCCGTGAAAAGCGGCAATAAAAAATTCATATTGCTAAGGTACACTTACCTCTAAAAAAGCGCTATTTCGTTTATTTTCAGACGAAATGGCGTTTTTTTCTGGAGTTTTATATTATAGCGATGCCTCCGAATTGAATAAATAGATTGACAGTTCAATACTCTCTGTGTAATGTATTATGTATAGTGTATACATTACACAGAGGAGAGACATTATGAAAAACAATTTAAATATTTCCCCTATTGAAAGGGTAAAAACAACGAAAGAGGTTGTCTATGAACAAATAAAAACTGCGATTTTCAATGGAGACGTCAAGAAGGATGAGTTGCTAACCGAGACAATGTTGGCCCAATCCCTCAACACTTCCAGAACGCCCGTCCGTGAAGCAGTCGGAGATTTGCTCAAAGAGGGTCTATTAGTGTCTGTACCGAGAAAAGGGTTAAAAGTACGTGAAATCACACCGAGCGAAAAAGAGCAAATTATTTATCTAAGACGTACTATTGAAAAAGAAGGCATAAGAAGATTGCTCCCAAACATAACAGCTGCTCAAATCAGTTATTTAAAGGACATCGTTGAAAAACAGAAAGAGTCGATGGAAGAGAATGATCGAATAAAGTTCATAGAAATGGATCAGAAATTTCATCGGAAAATTATTTATTTTTCGGAGCAGCACCTTTTGGCCGATATTTTGTTGAATATCTATGACCTATCTAGGTTAATTGGTCACCAGGCGTTAGGCAAAAGTGGAAGAATGGAAGAAGTAGTAGAGGAGCACCTTCAAATTATTAATGCACTAGAAAACAAGGACATGGCATTGGCGCAGCAATATATGACGGATCATTTATTAAAAACTAGCGATTCTATTGTTGTTGTTGAAGGGAAATAATGTGTCGTTTGGATGAAAGCGTTGCCAAACGCAATAGGAGGAAATTATGAAAAGCATACTATTACCACTCAATGTTGAAGGATCAGAAACTCAAGTGAAAATTGACCATGTGTACTGCATTGGATACGCGGGACGCAGTCTAGAGAAGACGATGGAACATATTATCGAACTTGAAAAAATAGGAATTCCACGGCCTGAAGAGGTTCCGACGCTCTATCCAGTGCGTAGGAATAGTTTAAATCAATCTGGAGAAATTCAAGTGTTAGGAAACGAATCCAGCGGTGAAGCTGAAATTGTTTTAGTTTTTGGGGATTCGGAGGATGAAGTATACATAACTGTCGGCAGTGATCATACTGACCGTTCATTAGAAACAGTTGATATTAATAAGTCCAAACAAATTTGCGATAAACCACTTGCGCAAAAAGCTTGGAATTTAAAGGACGTTGTCAATCACTGGGACGATTTGATTCTTACTTCGCAAGTGATGGTCAACGACGAATGGGTTGATTACCAGAGAGCCAAAATTAATGAAATCATCCCCCTGAATGAAATAAAGGATTTCCTAAGCAAAAAAGGGGCTGCTATGAAAAATAGTGTGGTTTTCTCAGGAACGGTGCCACTTTTGGATGGGTTTAAATATGGAACCGGCTTCAAAATGTCATTTATTGATGAAACAAGAAATAGTGAAATCCATGCTGAATATGCCATTAGTCGATTAGAGATGGAGTGATAATAGATGAAAGTATCAGTTTATCAAATGGAGATCATTCCGGGGAATCCGGAAGGGAATATGCAGAAAGTAAAAGAATGGACCCAGAAAGAAGTGGAGAACACTAAACCGGATGTAATTGTTCTACCGGAAATGTGGACAACTTCTTATACGCTAGAAGAAATTCACCAACAAGCAGATCAGGACGGCAAAACGGTTATTCCATTCCTTCAAGATTTAGCGAAAGCTCACAATATCAACATCGTCGGAGGGTCATTCGCTACTAAGGTGGATGGGGACGTTTATAATACGGCAGTCGTCATTGATCGTGCTGGCGAAGTCGTTTATCAATATGACAAGGTGCATTTGGTGCCTATGTTAAATGAGCCGGAATATTTAGCGGGTGGGAAGAAGGTTCCCGAAGTGTTTGAAATCGATGGTATTAAAATGGGTCTCATTATTTGTTATGACTTAAGGTTTTCAGAAATTATCCGTCCTTTGGCGTTGGAAGGTGCAGAAGTATTGTTCGTTGTTGCAGAATGGCCGATTTCACGCCTTCACCATTGGAAAAACATACAGGTTACACGGGCAATTGAAAACCAGATGTTCGTTGTATCCTGCAATAATGTCGGGACACACGGCAATGATACTTTTGGCGGAAATTCGATGGTTATCAACCCTTGGGGCGAGACATTAATTGAAGGCTCGACAAATGAGGAATCCCTATCCGTCGCGATTGACGTGGAAGAAGTAAAGAGTGTAAGAAAACAAGTACCGGTATTTACAAGTCGAGTACCTCATTTATACAAACAAGGACTTTAAGGGGGCATATTAGATGAAGAAACTTATTATGACATTTTCATTACTGCTAGTATTATCCATCGTTACAGCATGTTCCGGTGGATCATCCTCAACCGATGGGGAGGCAAAGGGCAAGGATTCTATCACTTTGAAATTGGCTCACACGGGCTCAGATAGTCACCAGTACCAAATTGGTGCAAAAGAGTTTGCTGATCTAGTGGAACAGAAGTCGGAAGGAACAATGAAAGTCGAAGTTCATGGAAACTCTACACTCGGTAATGAAGCGGAAGCTATCGAACAAGTTATGGATGGAACGATTGAAATGACAGTCGTTGCTGCAGATAGCTCGCTAGCTAATACAGTACCAGAGATGAACTTATTTGGTCTTCCGTATGTATTTGAAGATAGAGAACATGTTTACAGCAAATTAGATGGTGAGTCCGGTGCAAAACTTTTAGGATTACTCGATGATAAAAACATGAAGGGCCTTGGGTTTTGGGAAGTTGGATTCAGACACTTGACGAATAACAAAAAAGAAGTGAATGTGCCGTCCGACTTAAAAGGGATGAAAATCCGCGTGCAGCCTGCTCCAGTCTGGGAGGCGCATATGAAAGCATTGGGAGCAAATGCGACCCCTGTTTCATTTTCCGAGTTATATTCTGCTTTGGACCAAGGTTTAGTAGACGGACAGGAAAATCCGCTCGCATCCATTTATTCGATGAAATTTTACGAAGTTCAAAACTATATCTCTTTAACAGGCCATAACTACACACCAGCAGTTGTCATTATGAGCAATAAAGCTTGGAATGGGCTAAATGAGGAACAACAGAAAGTGGTAGAAGAAGCGGTAGCCGAGGCAGCAACATATCAAAGAGATTTCTTAACGAAACAAGATGAGGAAATCATCTCCGAATTGCAAGAAAAAGGCGTTGTCTTTACAGAGCCGGATCGTGCTGCATTTAAAGAAGCAACAATAGATGTGAAAAAAGCATTGGAAAATCAAGTTCCATCAGATTTAATCGAAGAAATGTCGGCAAAATAAGACGATAAGAACTAGTAACGGGAAAGGCAGGTGAGCTTATGCTTCTTAAAAAAGTGGATTATTTTATTGAGAAGTTGCTAGAGTTCATCATTACGTTTTGTCTGTCAATCACAGTTAGTCTGACACTTTTACAAGTTTTCTTTAGGTTCGTACTGAAACAACCGTTAAGTTGGTCCCAAGAGGTTGTCATGATCAGCTTCGTATATAGCATCCTGTTCGGTGCGGCATTGGCGTTCAAGAACTCTGAACATTTAACGGTCGACGTATTTGAAAATGCGAAAGCTCACATGCAGAAAGCGTTAAATATTCTATCGTATACTGTCGTCCTCACCATGATCGTCGTGTTCATTTATTATGGATTTGTGCTTGTCTCGGATAACTTAAAATCAGGCCAAATTTTAGGCTTTCTGCCGATTAAGAAAGGGTATGTCTACATGGCGCTGCCAATTAGCAGTTTGTTCATGTTGTATTACCATGTTAAGAAGGTGTTCAAATGGCTTGGTTAATAGTCCTATTATTTGTACTGATATTATGTAGGGTCCCTATCGCATATGCTCTAAGTTTTGTATCGTTTTTTGGGATTATGTTGACTGATCCAAATCTTTTGATCAATATTCCTCGAAGGATGTTTAATGGAATTGATAGTTTTACCCTTGTGGCTGTACCTCTATTCATATTGGCAGGGGAATTAATGACACAAGGCGGGATTTCTAAAAGACTTATTAGATTCTCGCAAACACTGGTCGGTCACCTTCCAGGCGGTCTTGCATTGGTAGTTGTCTTGGCAAGTATGTTCTTCTCGGCACTCACTGGAACCGCCATTGCAGCGGCAGCAGCAATCGGTGGAATGATGATTCCAGCTATGAATAAAGAAGGATACGATATCCGATTTTCTACAAGTCTTGTTGCTACATCATCAACAATAGGGCCAATTATCCCACCCAGTATTGTCCTTATCCTATATGGGGTCATAGCAAGTGTTTCCATAGGAGACTTATTCATTGCAGGTGTATTCCCAGGGGTACTAATGGGTATCGGATTAATGATTTATAGTTATTATGTCGGAAAGAAGAATAACTATCGATCGAGAGCCGAAAGGGCCTCTTTTAAAGAAGTCCTTGTTGGAGCAAAAGATGCTGTTTTAGCTTTGATTATGCCTTTGATCATTATTGGTGGAATCATTTCGGGTGTGTTCACTGCTACGGAATCCGGAGTTATCGCAGTGTTATATGCACTGATTATCGGTAAATTCGTCTATAAAGAACTAGAATTCAAAGATTTATGGAGTATTTTACTAAGCACGGCGAAAACAACTGCGACCATTATTTTCTTAATTGGAAATGCCGCATTGTTCGTATGGTTCCTATCATTTAATAGCATCCCGAACCAGATGATTGACTTGCTAGGTGGAATTTCAGAAAATCCAATTCTACTGTTGCTGATCATTAACGTCATCTTATTAATTGCAGGAACATTTATTGATACAATTAGTGCTGTTTCTATTTTTACACCACTATTTTTACCATTAGTTTTGGCAGCAGGTATTGACCCAATTCATTTTGGAATCATTCTTGCTGTGAACTTGACGATTGGAATGGTTACACCTCCACTAGGAGTCTGTTTGTTTGTTACTGCCTCCATAGGTAAAATAACCGTCCCTAAAATGTTCAAATATCTTGTTCCACAGATCATTATACTTATCATTATCTTGCTGATTATTACATATTTGCCAGAAGTAATCTTATTTCCGGTTAATTTGCTAGCTGGATAATGAAACCGTGATGCCAGGTACAGCTACAATTCGCAAAGATCGCGAATAGAGTCTGTAGCCTGGCATTTTGGGTAATGGACCGATGATTTCGCCCAACTTGAATAGAACTACGCGACAAAGCGCCATTTGCTTTTATTCTCTCCCAACTTGCGATAAAGTGATAGTAAGAAAAGGGGGAAGATTCAAATGTCTACTTTAAAACAATTGAGCTTTGCCAGAATGTATACGTTGGGTCAAATCAAGGCATCGCCCGAAGCGTCATGGGATGTCCAACCGGAAGGATTCAGCAATACGATCCGCTGGAACATCGGCCATATCTACGCAGTGATGGAGAGCTTCATTTCCAAAGCGGTTCCTGGCTATGAAATTGTCCATCCGGAGTGGCTTCCATTATTTGTACCGGGGTCTAGTCCGGCGAAATGGGAGACGGAAGCGCCATCCAATAAGGAATTATGGGATGCGTTGAAAGAGCAGGAGCAGCGGGTGACTTCCGCGTTGGAAGGAAAGTTGAACGATGCGTTACCTGAACCAGTGCAAATTCGCGACCATAAGATGGAAACGGTCGATGCGCTCGTCCAATTTACCGTATGGCATGAAGGTGTACATGCGGGTGTCATTTCTGGATTGAATCGCGTCGTAGCAAAGTAACTCATATAACAGACTGTCTTAAATGAATCTAGAGACGGTCTTTTTTTCATTATTGAACTATGGATTTCATTCGATAAGGGGTTGCTTGGCAACCAGGTTTGATCCCAAAGTCCCGAATTGAGAATAAAATAGTGAACTTGACGGATATCCTTCCCGAAGTGACGGATAAATCCAAGAAAGTGACGGATAACTCATAAGAAGTGAAGGATATTCGTCATCAAGCTATGAAGAATGCAAAAAGCCGCCCTCAGTGGACGGCTTTTTCTGATTCGGTTTCAAACCATTGGATCGTGTCGCGCAAATTGACGACGGTGCCGACGACGATGATGGCAGGGTGGGTAATGGCTGCTTCCACGGCGATGGCTTCGATCGTTTCCAATGTCCCCGTCACGGTGCGCTGCTTTTCCAACGTTCCCCATTCAATGAGGGCTACTGGCGTTGTTCTATCTTTTCCGTGCTCGACCAGCTGACCACAAATATAGGACAGATTTTGCACACCCATATAGAAGACTAGCGTGTCAATCCCCGTTGCATAGGCTTTCCATTTTTCCTCTACAAAATTGCCTTCGTGCAGATGGCCGGTGATCATAGCGAATGAAGAGCCATGTTCCCGGTGGGTCACGGGAATGCCCGCGAACATTGGGGCTGCGATTCCTGCAGTGACACCGGGAACGATTTCATAAGGAATCCCGGCTTGTTTCAAAACGGCGGCTTCTTCGCCGACCCGTCCGAAAACAGCGGGATCACCGCCTTTTAGCCGAGTGACGGTCAGTCCCTGTGCGGCTTTTTCAACAAGTAAGTCATTGATTTCCTCTTGCCGTAACGTGTGGTGTTTCGGCAGCTTTCCGCAATAAATAAGCTCCGCGTCCGGTTTCGCATGCTCCAGTAACTTCGCGTTCGCCAATCGATCGTAAACAATGACATCCGCTTGCTGAATACATTCCAGTCCGCGTACCGTGATCAGTTTGACATGGCCGGGTCCTGCGCCGACGAGATAGACTTGTCCTGTTGCCATTTCGGTTCCCTCCCATCAAATGTTTGCCGAGCAATCGATATCGTGACATTGCCGCTTTTCTTCTTTTCCAAGATCAATGTATCCGCTTTGGCCGACTGCTTCGCCGCGGGTTCACTGACGCCATACGCGCCCGTAAATTTAAACACCGTTTCGGACGGATTTTCGATTGGAACGGCATTCAATTCTTCTGGTGTATAGTAGGTGAATTCAAAGCCGTATTTCTTGCAGACTTCCAACAGTCCCACTTCATCCTTTTTCAAATCAATGGTCGAAATCCCTTTGACGGATTGGATGGAAAGCTGAAGTTCCTGTAAGGTAGATAAAATCACTTCCTCAATTTCCTCGGCGGACGTCCCCCGATTACAGCCAATTCCAAGGTGAAGAGACTTCGGCCGATAGACGACGCCATTTTGTAAGAGGGGAGAAGCGATATGTTCCGGGATGATCCGGTCCGTAATAACGAGCGCTCCCTTGAATTCCTTTGTCAACGCCTCTTCACAGGAGTCGACGATTTGGATATGCGTAGGAATCGCCCGCTCATGTTTCCACCAATTCTGTTCTCCAGCCTCTTGGACCACGACAAGCGGCTCTTCATTCACAACAGACGCACTGGCGGTGACGATATGGGTTTCGTCCTCGATCTTCCAACCGAAATCCCGTCCGAAAATATCGACAGGAATTGTCTTTTGGACGTCGGAAGCAGTCGTGATGATGGGCAGGGCGCCGAGTTTTTCCGCCACAATATTCGTTAGATCATTCGCACCGCCGACGTGACCGGAGAGAACGCTGATTGCAAATTGGCCCCGGTCGTCGACGCAGACAACGGCTGGATCGACTTTTTTATTTTTCATGATGGGTCCGATCATCCGCACCATCGCACCTAAGGAAATGACCGAGACGATGCCGTCATATTTGGCGAACATGTCCGGCAATAAAAGGCGGATCGAGCCGTCAAATAAAGTGAAACCTTTTTCCTCTTCATCTCCGTAAGCGAATTTCCTCATATAATATACATCGGCTGTGGGCATTTTCTCTTTCAATTCCCGGATCAGCTGGACGCCATGTTTCGTGATGGCGACGAGGACGACATTATCCATCAACCACCACTCCTTTGCGGAATCCGTGCGTAAAGGTTTTATCATACAGCTTTGATTCATAGCCGCCTTGCTCTACGAGTTTCGGATCGACCGCTGGGCTGATAATGACCATCGCCTGCTTGGTGATCCGGTTGGCGCGCATGTCTTCATCGACTTTGTCGAGCGTCGTCCGGATAATGATTTCATCCGGCCACGTCGCTTTGTAGACGACGAGCACCGGGGCATCCTCCGCCCAGCCGGCTTCATAGAAGGATTTGACGACTTTCTTGATAAGTGTGGCGCTGAGGAATAAAGAGACGGTGCAATGGTGCTTCGCCAAGTCAACGAGCTGTTCTTTTTCCGGAACCGGTGTCCGTCCTTCTGCACGTGTCAAGATGACCGTCTGCGTCAGTTCTGGCACGGTGAGCTCGACACCCGCACGTGCAGCCGATGCGAATACGGAACTGACGCCTGGAATCACTTCATATGAAACATCACGGTGAAACAGTTTGCTCATCTGTTCCAAGATCGCCCCGTAAATGGCGGGATCTCCCGTATGGATGCGAGCTACGCTTTTTCCTTCCTCGACGGCGCCCGCCATGATATCAATCTGTTCCTCTAACGCCATGCCGGCACTTTTCAGTACGAGGGCGCCATCTTTCGTTTCGTCCATGAGCTTTTCATTAACGAGTGAGTCGGTGAACAGGACGACATCCGCGGTTTGCAGTAACTTCAGACCTTTTACGGTGATCAATTCGGGGTCTCCCGGTCCAGCACCGATAAAATAGACTTTCGATTCGATATTCAAATGGATTCCCTCCTTACTTCCGAACGAGCATGAGCGATAGGTAGTTTAGTTCGGCTGTTTTTAATTCACGGACATCATGCCAGACATGTTCTTCGCTCGATGTCACTTTTGTTGTGACAACGGCTTTATCGACTAAGTCCATTTCTTCCAGCAGGTCAATCATTTCCGGCAGCACTTTTGCTACTTTCAAAAAGGCGACGGCATCATGGTCGAGTAGTGCTTTTCTCATCTGCTCGCGGTCTTCGGTCGCGGGGATGATGGCAAACCATTCATCGCCGTCCGCCAACGGCATCTTGAAACGGGAAGCTGCTGCGTTAACGGACGAAATGCCAGGGACGGAGATGCACTCCACCTCCGGATACAACTGTCCCATCCGGCGCATGAGGTGCATGAATGTGCTATACAGCATCGTGTCGCCTTCCGTCACGAACGCCACGTCTTTTCCTTCCTTGACCTTTTCGTACACTTGATTGGCAACGTTTGTCCATTCCGTCTCCAAAATGTCCTGTTCCCGGGTCATTGGGAAGACGAGGGGGAGCATTTCCTTTTCGGCCGGATTGATATAGTGGTCGATGATTTGCTGGGCATAGCTCTTGCTGCCTCTCCGTGCCTTCGGGAATGCGACAATATCGGCCTCTTTCATCACCCGATAGGCTTTGACGGTAATGAGTTCCGGATCGCCGGGACCTACGCCGACACCAATTACTTTTCCTAGCATTGTGCTGTCTCCTTCCGCTTTGCTTGAATAATATAGACAGGGTTCAATCCCTCAAAGCGTGTCATATGTAAAATCGGTTTGCTGCGTGAAATTTGCGCAAGTGTGATGTTGACGGCAAATCCTTCCGATTCGAACGCCTTCACCGCGTTGTGCAGGTTTTCGATTGTCACCGCATTCAGGACGATGGTGCCATCCGCTTTCAGCCGGTTGCAACAGATGTGGAGCAGTTCGTTCATCTCGCCACCCGAGCCGCCGATGAAAACGGCATCCGGATTGGGGAATTCATCGAGACGCTCCGGCGCTTTTCCGTGGACCAGTGTGACATCGGTGCGGAATTTCGAGAAGTTTTCCCGACAATTGTCCATGTCGGCTTCATTTTTCTCAATGGCAAAGACGGCGCCATCTCGGCAAATTTTCGCCGCTTCAATTGAAACGGAACCAGTGCAGGCGCCGATATCCCAAACGGTGCTCTCCCGCGTCAGTTGCAGTTCTCCGATACTAAGCACCCGGATCTCTTTTTTTGTAATCAATCCTTTATCGGGTTTCCGTTGTTTGAATTCGGTATCCGGAATGCCGAGCGGCCAGACAGGGGCTTCTTTTACACGCTTTAGAATGACGACGTTCAGCGGATTCGCTTCATAGTCGAGAAGTTCATGTAAATCAAACCAGCCGACTTTTTCATCGGGTCCGCCAACCGCTTCCGCAACGAATGCAACATACTCATCCATTCCGAACGAGAGGAGATAACGGGCGATCGCTTGCGGACTGTTATTGTGGTCCGTCAACAGGCATACTTTCGGCTGGCCATCGATTTTCTGGGCAAGGCCTGTCATCGGACGACCATGAACGCTGAGGAAAAGGCTGTCTTGCCAAGATTCTCCCATGCGGCTGAACGCTTCCTGAATGGAACTTAACGCCGGATAGATCTCGATGTGCTCGAGTTTATTCGCCAAGTAACCGCCGATCCCATAAAATAATGGATCACCGGATGCCAAGACGACGGTTTCTTTGTCGTCCTTCTGCAAATTGGCAACCACCGTGGAAAGCCCGCCGGTTACGGATAACTTCTCTCCTGCATAGTCGGGGAAGAAGGCGAGTTGCCGGTCTCCGCCGACGAGCCGTTCACTTTGTTCGATCCATGTTTTGTAGATAGGCAATAGGGAGTCTTGTCCTGCCTCGCCAATGCCGATCACTTTAATCGCTTTCTTCGCCACGATAACTCTCCCTTCCTAAAATTTCTTTCTTCATCGAAATGACAATCACTTCCACTTCCAAACCACCGCCTACTTCGTCATAGCAATGTTTCGCGATGCGCTGGAGCAATAAAGTGAAGAATTTCGTATTGCCTGCTGCCTTGACGATGTCTCCGACTTGGGACGCAGTGTTTGCATGGCGAGCCTCTTCGACAAGTTCCGGCGGCAAGCCCGCTTGTTCCACAAGATCGGCTAAAAAGTTAAAATCGACGGGTGCACTTTTGGAATGAACCATCATGACCCCTTGCGCCACCTTTGAAAATTTCCCCATCATCCCGACGAGCGTCACTTTTTTCATCTTCCGGGCTTTGCATTGCTTCATCGTGAAGCCGATGAAATCACCCATTTCGATAAACGCGTCTTCTTGTAAATGGGGATGGAATTCAATAGCGAAATTTTCACTTCTGCCTCCGGTACAAGCAACGACTTCCGTACAGCCGTTTTCTTTTGCAACATTAATCGCTTGAGCGATGCTGGCACGGAAAGCGGCCGTCGAAAAGGGGACGACGGTTCCCCGTGTTCCGAGAATGGAAATGCCGCCAATGATACCGAGCCGGCTATTCAATGTTTTTTTGGCAATTTCCTCGCCGTCCGGAACGGAAATGACGATTTTGATGCCCCGTTCGATTCCGTATTCATCTAAAATTTCCTGTGCGGCCCGAAGAATCATCCGTCTTGGAACGGGGTTGATGGCCGCTTCTCCTACGGGAACGGGGAGGCCTGGCTTCGTCACTCGTCCGACACCGATTCCGCCGTCCAGTTCGATGCCGGGTGCGTCATTCCAGGAAACGGTTGAAATGATCCGGGCGAGATGCGTTGCATCCGGGTCGTCTCCGGCATCTTTGATAATTTCCGCAGAAACCGATTGCGTGCCGAGCGAGAGTTTATCCATCGTAAAAGGGACCGTATCGCCAATCGGCAGGGTGACAGTCACCTTTAGAATTGGCTCCTGAAGAATGAGGGAAAGAAGAGCTGCTTTCGTCGCTGCCGTGGAATTGGTACCGGTCGTATAGCCGTGCCGAAGTTCTTTCTTCTCTTCCGTTTGCTTCTTCATGTCAATCGAGTTGGGTCGCCATGAGCGAAATGGCATTGACCGCCGCAACGGTGACAGGGCTGCCGCCTTTTCGACCAATGTTCGTAATGAATGGGATATCGAGTTTCGCCAATTCGGCTTTGGATTCTTCGGCAGATACAAAGCCGACGGGCATTCCGACGACAAGTCCGGGGCGCGCTTCTCCATTTTTCACGAGACGAATTAATTCCAGCAGGGCAGTCGGGGCATTGCCGATAGCAAAAATGCCGCCTTCCGCTTCTTTCACCGCTTTCTGCATGGAGATGATCGCCCGGGTCAAGTTCTGTTTTTTTGCTTCTGCCATGACATCCGGATCCGAAATATAGACACGGACATCTCCGCCATATTTCTCAATCCGCGGTTTGCTCACGCCGACTTGCACCATCTGGACATCCGCGACCAGCGGTTTCCCATTTCGAATCGCTTCGATGCCGGCACGGATCGCATCTGGATGGAATACAAGGCTTCTTCCCAATTCGAAATCGGCAGAAGCATGGATGACACGTTGGACGACTGGGTATTGCTCCGGTGTAAAAGGGTGCTCCCCAAGTTCGTCCGTTATCATTTGAAAGCTCAATTCCTCAATTTCCCGCGGTTGGATCGTCACCGGTTTAAATTCTGTTTGAAAATCCATTTAACTCTCCTCCAATGTCGTTTGTAGCTGTTCCATAAGCGGGTCGAATGAAGAATAGACTTGGCCATAATCAATTTTCGGACGGCGGATCATGATGACGGGAATGCCAAGTTCTAGGGCAGCTTCCACCTTTTCATCCACCGACCCGACTTTTCCGCTTTCTTTCGTCACCATCAAGGTCACGTCGAATTGTTGATAGAGCGCCCGGTTCAATTCATAAGAGAAAGGGCCTTGGATGGCGACGATGTTTTTTTGTTCGACGCCTAGCGCTGCGCATTTTTCCATATTGTCCAAACGGGGGAGCATCCGAGCGATGAGGCGGACACCGTCCACACCGACCAATTTCTCAGTGAATGTCGCCAGCGTTTTGCTTCCCGTAGTGAGCATGATGTTGCCTTTTCTCTCTAATGCGACTTCGGCTGCTTCCTCGTAAGATGCAACGGAGATAACCCGATCATCATACTGATCGATTTGTTCGCGTTCATATCGGAAGTAGGGGACTTCTGCGTTTGTCGCAGCCGCCATCGCGTTTTTAGAAGCCTCTTCCGCGAAAGGGTGGCTGGCGTCTACGATGGCTTTCATATGTTCCTTCTGGATAATCGCGACCATCTCATCAGCAGTCAGCCTTCCGATATGGACACGGAGACCCGCTTCCAAGAGGGCGTAACTTGCATTTTCCGTCACTATCGTTGTGAGGGGATCATAACCTTTTTCTTTCAGTTCGATCGCCAATTCCCGGGCATCACTCGTTCCCGCTAAAAACAGGATCAAGGGGTGACCTCCTCGTGGACATGATGATGGTGATGATGTCCATGTCCATGGTCATGATCATGGTCGTGATGGTGGTGATGATGAACGTCCATATGCTCTAGCGCGTGTAGACGGAACTCGCAGACATCACAGTTCAATTTGGCTGCGCCAAGCAACGCTTCTTCGGCACGGTCTTGGAACACATCTTTCACTTCGTCCCGGAAGCCGAAATAATCGGTCATATGCAGCTGATGGGATGGATAATGTTCTTTCAGTGCAGCAAACTTATCGTGCATCCGATTCATCAGGACACCTGTGAAAAATAAATAAGGGACAAGGAAAACCTGTTTAGCCCCTAAAGCAATGGACCGGGCAACGCCTTCTTCCACGGTCGGTTTTGTCACACCAATAAAAGCCGATTCGACGGGTAAGTGCTCAAAACGCTCGGATAATAAGCGTCCGATTTTATATAAATCACTGTTGGCATCGGAATCGCTGGAACCGCGGCCGATGAGCAGGATGATGGCATCTTCCACTTCGTTCGTCAGCCCTTGCTCACGCAAACTGTTTTCCAACATGTCGATAATCCGGTTATGAATGCCGACAGGGCGTCCATAAGTGAATGTAACAGCCGGATATTTGACTTTCGCTTCATCGATGGCAGCTGGGATATGCAGTTTCGAATGGCCCGCAGCCAAGAACATCATTGGAATGAGGCTGACGGAAGTCGCTCCGCGCTCGATGCAGCGGTCAATGCCTTGTGAAATGTCCGGCGCTGCAAATTCCAGATAACAAGTTTCGATGATCGGTTCCGAGAAGCGAGGTTTGATTTGATCCACAAATTGGCGGATTTCCTCATTTCCATTTGGATCCTTGCTGCCATGACCGACAAATAAGATTGCTTTCATATTGTTTTCCTCCGTTAACAAAGATCCGGTTCCAGGACGACTAATGTTGGTACTTCCTGGTACGGGTATCCTTGGATATTTTGTACACGCTTAAAGAATTTATAGAATCGCTCGTTCGGCAATCCTTCGTTCCGGAATTGTTCGACGATGGCCACGATGAGAGGGACGAGCTTTTCAGGCTCCAATCCTTCGACAACTGGAACGCCTGTATGCGCATTGCGTCCCATCGCTTTCGCTCCGAGAAAGACATCGAACTTCTTCCGACGATAGACGATGCCGATATCTTCTGCCACGGCTCCGTAGCACGCCATGCCGCAGCCGTTGAATCCGATTTTCAATTCTTTGGGAACACTGAGTCCGCCGAGCTTGTCGCGTAATTCTACTGCGTAGGGAATCGGGTCTTGCTTGTCTCCGTCACAAAAATCGCAAGCTTTCACTTTCACAACATTACCGGCAGGGGCGAGCAGCCATCCTTCTTTTTTTAATTTGGATGTGATCTCTTCCGGGTTTTCCGTTTGCAATGAAATTTTGAATTCATGATCCGGAGTATATTCGATTTCTCCCGCCTCACCGACAATTGCTGCCAAAGCGGTGAGCTGGCTTGGAGACATTTTTTTATTGGCCACGCCGGGTGATACGGTGAATTCGAAAAGGCGGTGTTCTTGGAAAAGGGAGCTGACTTTATCCGGTGTCGTTCCGTCCAATTGAGCGAGTGCTTGCTCGGCCAATTCCAAAACGTTGTTGATTTCCGGTTCGGTTTGAATGATTTCAGTTTTTTTTTCTTCTAGGATAGGGGCTTCCTCTTTTTCGCCGCCGTGCAGCGCCCATGGCTCGTTCTCTTCTTTCAGGCGTTGGTGTGGTTTCAACGGCTGTTTTTCTTCACCTAGCGTATATTTGCGTTGGTATCCGCGCGGCGTGATGATTTTCCCGTCATACAGGAAGGTCGTGCTGTTGCCAATGATGACGGTCGTCAACATGCCAATATCATGTTCTAGCATATGTTCCAAGTCTGTAATCACAATGTCTTGCCGCTCCCGGTAAGCACTTTTGACAAGGCCGACGGGGGTCTGGGGCGACCGGTATTGCAACAGGATTTTTTGAGTTTCTTCGATCTGCCGTGTCCTTCTTCCGCTTTTCGGATTGTAGAGGGCAATGACAAAGTCAGCCATCGCTGCTGCTTCCACCCGTTTTTTAATCCATTCCCAAGGTGTCAAATGGTCGCTGAGGCTAATCGTGCATGAATCATGCATGACCGGTGCGCCGAGAAGGGAAGCGCATGCTTGGATTGCAGAAACGCCCGGGACAACTTCCAGTTCGACGCCGGTCTCTTCGTTCCATCCTTGTTCGACGAGCACTTCGTAAATGAGGCCAGCCATGCCATAGACCCCGGCATCCCCGCTCGATATGACCGCGACGGTATGGCCCGCTTCCGCCAATTTCACGGCTTCCTGTGCGCGTCCCACTTCTTCCGTCATTCCAGTACTGACAATTTTCTGATCGGGCGTCAGCAGATGGCGGATCAGCTCGACGTACGTCTTATAGCCGATAATAATATCGCATTCCGCAAAAGCATCCCGTGCCCGCTGTGTCATATGGAGCTCATGACCAGGGCCAAAACCGATTGCTATCAACTTACCTTTCTTCATATTGCATCCTCCTTTGTGAATAAAAGAAACAAAAAAAGCATTTCTAACCGGAAAAGGTTAGAAATGCTTTCGTTTTCGACAGATGGACAGTGCGAAACCGTGCAGATCTAACACTTCCCCATCTCCCCGTAGGTCTAGCAGTGCTGTTAGAAAAGGCAGGTCTCCTGACTTATGGTCATCGTTTTCCGCTCCTTCCCGTCTGAGACAGTGGATTCTGCGGAAAACTACCAAATTACAGTGGCGGGACCGTGCCGGATTTTCACCGGACTTCCCTTTTAAGCGCAACTAAGGCGCACCTTTTCCCGTTCATATGAAATTTAGTGAACTTGTAAACTATAACCAGTATTCATAACTTTATCGCAATTGTCAACCTACCTTAGGAAATTAAACGCAGCGGGTCGGAAATGCAGAAAGGTAGGTGATGCGGATGTGGCCGGTCTTCGCATGCCGTTCAATTTCCGCATTCACTTGAAAAACCGTAGCTAACATTTCTTTGGTCAACACTTCTTTGGGCGTCCCGAAACGGACGATTTGTCCATCATGCACCACGTAAATACGATTGCAATATGTAGCAGCGATATTTAAATCATGTAAAGCAGCAATTACGGTCAACTGAAGGCTTTTGGCCAAATCCATCACTTGCAGTTGGTGATGAATGTCGAGATGGTTGGTCGGTTCATCCAAGATTAAGATTTTGGCTTGCTGGGAAATGGCTCTGGCGATGAGGACGCGCTGCTTCTCTCCACCCGATAGTGTGGCAAATCCCCGTTCTCTTTTATCGATAAGCCCGACTTGCATCAGTGCATGATCGACGATGTCCTTATCCGACCGGCTATCCAAGTCGAACCATTTTTTATGGGGAGCCCTTCCCATCAGCACCATTTCCTCGACGGTAAAGTCGAATGACAATGCTCCTTCTTGGCTGACTACCGCCATTTGCTTTGCCAAGCCTCTTGCCGATAGGGAGGAAATATCCCGGTCATCGATGCTAATATTTCCGCTTTGATGGGGGAGGGCGCGATAAATCGATTTCAAGATCGTGGATTTCCCGCTGCCATTCGGACCAATGATGCCGACGAATTCGCCCTCTTGGACGTCTATCGAAATGTGACGGGTAATTGGGACTTGATTGATACAGGTTGTCAAATTATCTAAAAGAACAGTCATGATCCATCACCTCCAAAGGAATAATCACTTTTTCTCAATAGCCAGATGAAGAAAGGTCCGCCACATACCGCTGTAATGATGCCGATCGGTAGTTCTTCGGGCGCAACCGCTATCCGGGCAAACACATCTGCCCAGATGATGAAGATGGCGCCCACCAATGCGCTGACCGGCAACACTTTCCGATGATCCGCTCCAATGACCAGCCGGACGAGGTGCGGAATCATTAATCCGACAAAGCCGATTGCTCCGCTGACTGCAACGATAACTCCCGTCAATAGGGCCGTCACCACGATCAGCTCTTTCCTGAACCGATGTACGCTGATTCCAAGTGTGCCTGCTGTTTCTTCACCGAGCAACAATAAGTTGAGGGCGCGAAACCGGGTCAATAAGTATAGTAGACCGACAAGGACTGCCGTAGTCGGGATGAATAAATAACTCCATTTGGCTCCTGCCAGACTCCCCATCATCCAGAACATCGCATTCCGGATCCCTTGTTCATTGGGTGCAGAAATGACGATGAAACTGGTCACCGCTGATAAAATCATCGAGACAACCACCCCGGCCAAGAGGAGTCGGGTCGTTGTCAGGCGGCCTCCCACATGCGCGATGAAATAAACGAAAATGATGGAGAGTAAGGCGCCGCCGAAAGCGGCTATAGAAAGTGCATATTGGCCAAAGATGCTAAACGCCCCGAATAAAATAACGACAGTGGCCCCGACTGAAGCGCCCGAGGAAACGCCCAATATATAAGGGTCTGCCAAGGAATTTCGGACGAGTGCTTGAATTCCGACTCCGACTACCGCAAGCCCGGCTCCTACGACTGCGCCAAGTAGCACACGGGGGAGGCGGATATCCCAGATAATCCGTTCTTCGGGACGACCCCAGTCTATATCAAATAATGGGGAGGGGAGTGGCAATTGATTCAGCACAATCTTCCATACAGTCAGAGGGTGGATGGAAACTGGTCCGATAATGACGGCGAAGGTGATGGAGACGAGCATGAGCAAGAAAAGGACGACAAAGATCGGCACGACGGCGACGGTCTTTTGGCACCCTCCTTTTTTAAGGCGATTCTCTTGTAACATGGGACTCGCTCCTATCCGGTTCTATCCTGCTTAGTTTGATTGATGGTAAAATCCTTTGACTAGTGTGTCGAGTGCCATTGGAATCCGTACTCCTTCCGCGGCTGCAGAAAGGGGGACGATGACGAAGTGCTGATTTTGGATGGCAGTCGTGTCGGCCAACATGGATACACTGTTCAAAAAGTCGATTTTCTGATCGACGGATGTATCGCCATAGTCGATGATGACAATAATTTCGGGATTCCGTTCCACGACTTTTTCCCAACTGACTTCGCCCCAATTCTTGTCGAGGTCGTTAAAAATATTGGTGCCGCCCGCCATCGTAATCAGTTCGTTCAAGAAATTCTGTCCGACGGTGAACGCCGAAGTGTCTCCGCTATCGAATACAAAAACGCGTTTCTTGTCATCGGAAGGAGGGATGGTTTTCTTAATGTCGTCAATTTGTTGCTTCATATCGGCAATCAACTGAGCAGAGCGATCCTCGACGCGGAAGATCTTCCCGATATTTTCAATGTCTGTGAAAATATCATCCAAAGTAGGACCAACGATGGTAGAAGATTGGTGCAAGTAAGGAATGATCCCTTGGTCCAATAATTCTGCTTGTGTCCCTAGGCTATCTTCTTTGAATGCACTGGCCCAGCCGGCATAAGCAAAATCAGGATCTGCTCCGACAAACACCTCTTTGGAAGGATAGGTATCCGAAAGAACTTCGATCTTTTCATAAGCCGCTTGGTATTCGGGCAAAATTTCATCATCGAGGTAAGCCGTTCCGACCATATGATCCTCCAGCCCGAGTGCCAACATGATTTCCGTGACATGCTGGTTAAGCGTGATCGCTCGTTGCGGAACCTCGCCGATCGGGAGCGCTACCCCGTTATTTTCGATGGAAAGCGACTCTTGTTTGGCGGAAGCGGATTCCTTATCCACACAGCCGCCAACCAGCAGCAATAGCAGCAATCCTAAAATACTTAATTTTTTCATCCTTGTAGTCTCCTTGTTCTGTTCTGCAATTGCCGCAATGAAAGATCACGTACCAGAGGAAATAAAAAACGCCTCTAACCGAAAAAGGGTTAGAAGCGCAAATTTATCCATGCAAAAAGAATGGTTAGCAAATTAGCTTTCTAACACTTCCCCATTTCCCGTAGGTCAAGCAGTGTCGCTAGAAAAGGCAGGTCTCCTGACTTATGGCCATGGCTTTCCGCTCCTTCCCATCTTGACAGACAGTGGATGTTGCGGAAAACGGCCAAATTACAGTGGCGGGACCGTGCCGGTTTTACACCGGGCTTCCCTTTTAAACACGATGATCGTGTACCTTTTCCCATATCGTTTATTCGGTTTGGCAATCTATCAACAGTATTCATAACTGTGGATCAATTGTCAATACCAAAAAAATGAAGCTTGCGTTTTTATAAACAATACGGCTATAATAAATCCAATTCATCGAGACCCATTAAAAATTGAATAATAAAGAGATGTCAGGCGCTAATCCATAGCTTAATAGGGAATCCGGTTCAATGCCGGAACTGTCCCCGCAACTGTAAGTGTCGACGAAATGAGGATCACCCACTGTGCCGCGTTGCATGGGAAGGGCTCAAAGTAGGAAGAAGCACAAGTCAGGAGACCTACCTGACATCTCGAAGATTCCAATCTCCGGGGGGTGAGAGTCGGGACGATCCTGTTTTGCAGGCATGGATTATTATCTGTGCAAAAGTGTATAGGTTCGTTTGGCAGGCCCTTTTCCGATGGAGGAATAGGGTTTTTTTGTTTGGTCGGAAAGTCGTTGGAGACGTTTTAGAGCGGTTGATTGCGGCCGGCTGCAGTTTGCTTGCATATAAGACGGAATTGCTTGCGCTCATGGACTGTTTGGCTGCATTCGCTTGAAGGATATTTGCACAAAACTCGATTTGCTTGCAAGTAAGGTCTTTTATCCTAGTGGCAAGATAGATGAATTACGGGGAGGAAATGAAAATGGCAACATGGGATTTATCGACAACCTGCGCACATGTGTTAATTTGCAACGGTTCGAGTTGTTTGAAGAAGCAGGGGGAAGAAATGACAGTAGCCATCCGGGAAGCTTTGACGGAGCAAGGATTGGACGACCGGGTGCATACGGCGCGGACAAGATGCCAAGGCCGGTGCAAAGACGCGCCGACCGTCATCGTCTATCCGGAAGGGACCTGGTATCAGAAACTGACGACGGAAGAGGCGGGCCCTTTGGCAGCGGCGATCGGCAAGGGGGAGAGGCTATTGGAAAAGGTAAGTCATACGTTCAATGGGCTGGGGTTCGACCGGCATAATGACGCACCGGTCGGGATCAAAAAAACGGAAGAGAAATTGAAGGCTGTATCAAAATAGGTGCCAGGCACCCGAACATTCATGTTTGTTTGGGTGCCTGGCACTTTAATTAGCAATTTAATTACAACGGTCGGTTTTCAAATGGTGGTTCTACGGGTTGCGGCGCGACATTTGAGTTTTCAAGGGCTGGTGTCTGTTTCCGTGCAAGTTGATAAAGAGCAGCGGACACAGTTTTCGCAACGTTTTCCATTCTTTCTTTGCTGATTTTATCGATAGTATCTGTTGGTTTGTGGTAGTCCGGCTCAAGCGGTGCGTAGGAAAACACAGCTGACGGAATGCCGGCATCATGGAACGGTTGATGATCGCTTCGACCAACCTTCCCGTAAGTCAGTAGGTCGTAAACTCTTAAACTCGCGGATGCGCCTGTATTGGTAATGATATTTCTTTCGCCATCCACAGTAAACATAATCATTTCGCCTGCATTTTTACTGCCAACCATGTCAAAGTTAAACATACCTACCGAGCGCGACTTTTCATCTTCAGTTAAGGTGGATACATAATGTCTGGATCCTAATAAACCAAATTCCTCGGCACCGAACGTCAAGAAGCGAATCTCTGTTGTTGTTGGCATGTTACTGATGACTCGAGCAATCTCAAGATTCACTCCAACACCGGACGCATTATCACTTGCGCCAGGTGATCCAGGAACGGAGTCGTGGTGGGAACCAAGATAAAGAATTTCCCCTGTTGCGTGATTTTTATGTGGTTTTTTAGTCGCAATGACATTATGGGACGTAAATGTTACGAGCTCACCATCAATCCGTCTTTGAAATTCGAAAGGCTGAATCTCCACATCCAAGCCATATGATTCATACTGGGATACGACATAGTCAACAGCTTGTCTTTCTCCTTCCGTCCCAGCAACGCGAATACCGATGTCCACAGATAACTTATGCACATGATCATAAATCTGTTCTTTATCAATCTTTTTAACGATTTGATTGTCCATAGCTTGCGAGGCTTGCTGATTCGGTGGAGCAGCATTCGCCGAAGCAGGCAAAAATACGAAAGCCACAGCCACAAGTAAAGACAAAAGCAACTTCGAAAACTTCTTCATCTAATTCCCTCCAATTATTATGATAGACAAGCACCTAACTTAGTAGGTATATTCAATCTACCATAAATCAAATTTTCAGAAAGATGAGAAAAGTAGTGGGAGTTTTATGCGAATGATATTAATAATGCTCAACCACTTTAAAATTACAGGAGGAATAGACTCTTAACAGGTGCGAATATTCCACTAAAAGGAAAGCCGGTGGTCCTATTTATCGATATATAGGAAAGTGACCTGTTTATCGGTAGGTTAACATTTTAACATTGCGCCTATTGCGGAAAAAAGCAGTAACTATTGTTTTCACGGTACTAGAAAAGTGCAATTACAGAAATTCCCAAATGCTCCCCGATAAAAGAAGGGCCAAATCCATCATGGTGTCAAATATGAACGGATGCTCGAAGTTATGATCGCTTGCGAAGAAGTATGAGGTTGCTCGGAGTTATGATCGCTTGCGTAGAAATATGATCGTTTGTTCGAAGTTATGATCACTTGCGAAGAAGTATGAGCGTTTGTCTGGAGTTATGATCGCTAGTAAAGAAATATGAGCGTTTGTCTGAAGTTATGATCGCTTGCGAGGAAGTATGAGCGGTTGCAACCAGGATGCCAGATTAAGTCCATATAATTGTGTAAATAGGAAAAGGCCTTTTCCATCCCTTGTGATAAAATGTTTTCAACCACGATAAACATTTGGAGGAATGGAAAATGGCCCAACTTAATTTTAACCTAGACATG